>DAIRFV010000144.1:0-8909 GCA_036794905.1 Pyrinomonadaceae bacterium
GTCGAACTTCTTCTCGGCCTTCTGGCCGTGGCACATCGCGCACTTGGCCTTGTAGGTGGCGGCGGCGTCGAAGTCCTGCACCGCCGCGCTCGAACCCCTCGTGCCCGCGCTCAACAACAGAACCCCGAACAGCGGCAGCACCACCAGACCGATTGAGATTTTCTTCAGCGTCTCTTTCATGATTCCATTCACCCTTTCGCCATCGCTTCATGAGGCCGCCTGGGGCGTCCCCTTCGCACAGACTCGGAGCAACACCCGTGCCGACTGCGCGCGGCGCGAAAGCAGAGGGATTTCAAAGGAAAATCGCGGCACGACGCCCACCCGCAGACGCAGCCTGCGGCCTTTACCCCAGCCGGCTGGGGAACTTTTCGCAGCCCGTCAAAGGCGTGAGCCGTGACAAGAAAACCCGTGAACCGTGAGCCGTGACAAGAAGATTCACTCTTGTCACGGCTCACGGCTCACGGCTCACGTTCTTCAAGCCTTCTTGTGGCAGGCGGTGCACTGCGCCGTGCGCGGCGCCTTGGCGGTCGGGCGCTGCTTCATCACCTCGTCGTGGCACGAGGCGCAGTTGCGGTGGAAGGCGATCTGGTTGGTGAGCGTGACGGTCGCCGCGCTCGATTCATGCTTGATGCTGGGTATCTCCGGCAGCGTCGTCGGCTTCGCGCCCGCGCGCGCGTGGCACGAGCGGCAGGCGATGATGCCGATGCTGGACGGGTCCTTCTCGTAGAGCTCGGCCGTCAGCGTCGTCGCGCGGTCGGCCGGCCAGGCCGTCTTGAGCGGGGGCATCTTGGCGACCTCCGCGGCGGGCTGCGCCGTGTGGTGGCACTCGACGCAGGCCACGGGGCCCGTGCCCGCGATGTTGTAGTTCTTCGTCGTGTGGTTGGCGTGGTTGAAGGTGACGGCCCCGAGCTTGGCGTCGGTGCCGAGCGTCAGCACCTCGGGCCGCTTGGGCGCCTGCGCCTGCGGCGGCGGCGAGGGCGTCGGCGCCGCCGTCTTCGACACGATCAGCGGCGCGAGCCCCATCACGATCACGGCTAAGAAGAGAAAGCGCTTCATGTGACTCCTTTCGTTGAAAGTAGGCAGTAGGCAGATGGCAGTCGGCAGTTAAGACAAGATGGTGACTGAAAGAGACAGAGGCGGCGAGTAACGAATCTCGCCACCTCCGACTGTTTAGGGCAGACGCATCTTCTTCAGGACGGATGCTTCAAGAAAAACTTCTGCCTTTCAACTGCCTGCTGCCATCTGCCTACTGCCCACTGCTCTCAAAAATGCCACGCGTTGCCGCGGTGGCAGCGCGTGCAGTCGTCGAAGTCGTCGCCGCCGAAGGCGCGCTTGTCGTTGTGGCAGGTCATGCAACTGCGCGCGCCGGGCGCGGCGTGGTGCATGAGCGGCGCGGGCGACGTGACCTGCCGGCGCTGGGGCGCGCCGGCGCGCACCGTGTGGCACTCGGCGCACGAGAGTCCCTTCGACGTGTGCGCCGCGTGGCTGAAGTTGACGCGGTAGGCGGGGGCCGTCTCGGGCGTGCGCGCGTAGCGACCCAGGCGGTGGCACGCGCCGCACGAGGAGATGTCTCGGCCCGCCGCCTGCGCGCGCGGCGTGTGGCACTGGAAGCAGGTCGCGTGCGCGCCCGCCCCCGCGGGGATCGAGAGCGCGACGCCGCGCTGCGACGGCCGGTGGCAGGTGGCGCAGTTCGTGCGCGCGCCGCCGCGCGTGTGCGTCGCGTGGTCGAAGCGCGCGTTGAAGGTGCGCAGGGGTGGGAAGCCCTTGAGCGCGGGCGAGGGCGGCGCGGTGTGGCAGACGGTGCAGATGGGGCTCGCGGGTTCGGCGAACTGCTGCGTGTGGCAGCCGGCGCAGGGCGTGTGCCCCGGGCGACGGGGGCGCGCGGAGTTGTCCGTGCGCTGGTGGCAGAGCAGGCAGGGCAGGCGCGCGTGCTGCTCGTTCGTGTGTGTGAAACGGGAGAAGTCCGGCCCCTGCGGCGCGGGCGTTGTCGGCGCGGGCGCGGCGGAGGGCGCGGGCTCCGCCGCGACGCGCGCCGTCAGCGCGGAGGTGCGGTAGTCCAGCGCGAGCCCCGCGGCGAAGAGGAGACAGCCCGCGCACAGCACCGCGAGCGAGAGCCCGCGCCGCCTGCGCGGCGCGCGGCCGAAAGACGTTCGGCCTCCCTGTGTGTTCCGCATGTCCGTCATAACCCGCCCCGACTCAAGAGTATTTCAAAGTCGATATCTCGATTTAATCATTTGGCCGCGGCGAGCGCCTTCGTGTGCGACTCGGGCACGGGCGCGCGGCCGTAGACGACGTGGCACTTGGTGCATTGGAAGGCGGCGTCGGCCTTCCTCTTGTCCGCCTCGACGTTGAGCGCGCCGCCCTCGTCGGCCGTGGCCGTGATGTGGCAGGCGGCGCACGTCTCGAGCGGGACGCTCGTGGACTTCGGGTCGAGCGTGTTCATCTTCGCGGCGTCGTGGCAGGTCGTGCAGGCGAGGTCGGCGTGGCCGCCGCCGTCGTGCGGGAACGTGCCCGACGAGTAGCGCGTGCGCCAGCGGCGCAGGGCGGTGCCGTCCGCGACGTTCATCGAGGCCGCGAGCCGCGAATCGAAGTCCGGGGGCTGCGACGGCGCGAGCTTGTGGCAGGCCGCGCAGTCGTTCGGCGCGGGCGCCAGCCCCGAGTCCTGCGAGTGGCAGGTGAAGCAACCGGCGTGGTTGGGCGCCGTCTTGAACGTGCCCTTCTTCAGCCAGAAGCGTTCGCCGAGGTCTTTGGGCGGCTCGGTCGCGTACTCCGAAGCGGACTTGCCCTGCGGCTGGTGTGTCTGGTGGCAGACGGCGCAGCTCTTCGGGTCGCTCTCCTGCGGCCTCGCGGCCGGGCGGAAGGAGGCCGTGACGAAACGCACGCCCGACGCCCGCCCGCGCCCCGGCGCGGTGAGGCCGCCGACCAGTTCGAGGTGCTTGTCGTGCGGGAAGCCTATCCGGAAGTCGGAACTGAAGTCGCGCGCGCGCTCCGTCCGGTCGAAGGTCTCGGGCGGGTTGGGGAAGGGGAGCCGCGCGAGGTTGCGCGGGGTGGCGGCGACGTGGCAGACCGAGCAGATGCGCGGCGCGGGTCGCTCGCGCGCGAAGAACTGGCGGCGGTGGCAGCTCAGGCAGGAGGCGTGCTCGGGCTGGCGCGTCACGTCGGGGAAGGCCGCTTCGCCCGCGCGCGCCTCCTTCCAGTCGGGCGAGGGGAACTGGTGGCACTTGTCGCACGCCTGCTGGTGTTCGCGCCGGCCGTGGGAGAATCTCAGGCGGGCGGGCGTCGCGGCGGGCCTCGGCGCCGCGCGCCGCGCCTGCGTGCGGCGCTGCGCGTCGGCGCGCGTCCACGCGACGAGAGAGAACGTCAACGAAAGTAACAAACAGGAGCAGGCGATGCGGACGAGGGTCGGCGGCCTGTGTGCGCGGTCTGTCATCTGGATGAGAGTCCCCGACTCTGTCTCTCAAACCTTATTCAATTGAGGGGTGGAGAGAGAGTTTACCACAGAAACGCAGAGGCACGGCTTGTCGACTGGCGTCTTCGAAGCTGTGCCTCTGTGCCCCTGTGGTGAAACCCTTCTGTTTACTGCTCGCCGCGCCCGAAGTAGAAGCGGAGCGAGGCGTACGGGACGTGCGCGTGGTAGTTCTGCGGCCGCACGTTGAAGCCGATCTGCCTGAACTTGCTCTCGTTGTAGTTGTAGTACTGGTAGCCGAAGTTCGCGTCCAGGCGCCGGTGGAGCCGGAGCGAGAGGCGCGCCTCGGGCGACTGGTAGCTCATCGGGTAGGACGAGATGAAGAGGCCGCCCGGCATGTTCGAGACGCGGTCGCCCTGCCCCTCGTCCCGGTTGATGCGGTACGAGGCGAAGAGCGTCACGCGCCGGAAGGGCTGCGCGACCGTGTCGAGGTGGAAGAAGTGGTTGCGCATGTAGTAGAGCGCGTGCCCGGTGAATTGCCCGTTCGACGTCGAGGCGGGCGGGATGGCGAAGGCGTAGCGGACGACGGCGTCCGAGGTCACCCACTGGTAGTTGTAGCCGCCGCCGAACGAGAGGCGGGAGTTCGCCACGTAGTCCACCGACGAGGTGAAGACCCGCGACTTCACGTCCACGCCGAAGTCTTCGAGCGAGACGCCCTCGATGGATGACGGGTTCGAGTTGTCGCGCGTAATCAGGCTCAGGTTGAGCGCCACCTTGCGGCTCGGCGTGTAGCGGCTGCGCAGGCGGAGGTTGACGTAGTCGTACTGTCCGATGCGCGTCAGGATGTGGTCGGCCACGCCGCGCTCGACGTTCATGAAGAGCGTCCACGTCTTGACGGGGCGCGCCTTGAAGCCGCCGATGAAGGCGTGCGTGTGGTTCTCTTCGAGCGCCGAGTCGGGCGCGAGCGCCGGGGCGCCGTTGTTGGCGAGGTTGGCACCCTGGTGGAACTCCTCGATGCGGGTGGTGCCGTAGCGGTAGCCGAGGTGGAAGGAGAAGCGGTCGTTGAACTGGTAGTCGCCCTCGACCAGGTTGGTGATCTTGCGGAAGCGCGTCAGCGCGTAGCTCGTCCCCGTGGGGCGCAGCGTCACCGCGCCCGTGCCGTTCGGCCTCGTCATCGAGAAGACGCCGTTGTAGAGGTCGCTGCCGCTGACGCGGAAGGCGTCCACGCTGAACGTGTTCGAGAGGCGGAACTTCTCGTTGGCGATGTAGGTCGCGCCGAAGTCGCCGCGCGCGCCGGGGCGGTTGGCGCCGCCGGTGAAGTTCCACTGGCCCAGCGTCAGGATGTTGGGCGGGTTGATGGCACCCGGGATGTTGGTGATGCGCGTGTTGAAGTTGACGCCCGTCGCCGACTCCGTCCAGTCGAACTCGGTCTCGGAGCCGCTGTAGATGAAGCGGCCCGTCAGGTCGAGCTTGCGGGCGAGCAGCGTGTGGGCGGTGAAGCGCGTGTAGTTGACGCGGCCCCGCACGGGCGCGACCCGGGTGATGCTGTTGAGGAAGGCGTTCGTGGCGGTCGGGTTGACGCCGAGGTTGAGGTACTGGTTGTCGATGGAGGTGTCGTCGCGGAAGCGGCGGTGCCCCTGGAGGAGGGAGAAGTCCACGGGGCCGAGCTTCCAATCGACGCCCGCGCGCAGCTCGTGCGAGCGCGACCGGGCCTGCGAGAGGAGCACGAAGTCGTCGCCGCCGTAGTGCCAGCTCGTGAAGGCCGGGCCGTGGTAGCGCGTCGGCGTGTAGCCGAGCTTGAAACTGATCTTCTCGTTCTTCGGCAGCAGCGTGAGGTCGAAGTCGCCGACCTCCTGCCGCGTGTCGAAGCCGTGCCAGCCCGTGTCGGGGTTGCTCGGGAGCGCCGGCGGGGCGAAGAACGGGTTGGCGAAGTTGTTCAGGAACCGGTAGTACTTGAACCGGCGGTAGTTGCCGTCGAAGCGGTAGGCCGAAGACTTCTCGGCGCTGAAGCGGACGACCCCCTGCGGGTCGCCGCCCCAGCCCGTCGAGGTGACGAGGAGGTCGTCGAAGAGCTGCCCCTTGCCCTCCTTCGCCCGCACGAAGAAGCTCGTGTCGAACAGGCGCGGCCCCGCCTTGTAGTTGAGGTCGCTCTGGTACTTGTTGTGGTTGCCGTCCACGCTCAGGCCGCGGTAGCCGAGTTCGATGCTGGAGGTGACGGCGTAGTCCCCGGCCGCCTCGCCCCCGTCCTGCGGGGCGGAGCTTTGAGTCTTAGCGGCGGCGTCCTGCTGCTGTGGGCTCGGTGATGGCTGCTGCGCCCTCGCCGTGAGGGCCGGGAGCGCCGTCGCCAACGCCAGCCCCAGCAGCACGCGCAGCACGTGTGTCACTTTGCTATTCATCTGATCCATCCTCTCGCTCAACATTGGTCAAGCCTCGTGCCGGTTCTCTCTACTCCGCCCTCAGCGCATGAAGACGGGGCTGGTGTGCGAGCCGTGAATCCGGGCGTGGCAGGCCGTGCAGTCCCTGTACTGGAGTTGCAGGTTGTGCGCCGGCCCCACCGGCTCGATGGCGCCGACGTTGTGGGCGACGCTGTGGCAGGTCAGGCAGAGCTGCGCGACGTTGGCCGTGTTGAGCAGCCGCGGGTTCGCAGAGCCGTGCGGCGAGTGGCACGAGGCGCAGCCCTCGGTCTTGACCGGCGCGTGCTCGAAGGCGAACGGGCCCTGCTTGTCGGCGTGGCACTTGACGCAGGCCGCGTCGATGCCGGTGGAGAGCCGGCCCTGCCTGGCCTCGAAGCCGCCGTGCGCGTTGTGGCAGTCGGAGCACTTCATCGCGCCCTCCAGCACTTTGTGGTGGAAGGGCTGCGTGAACTGGTGCTTGGTCTCGGTGTGGCACTTGAGGCAGAGCTGCTGCTCGCTGCCCTTGAGCATCTTGGTGTTCTCGAAGCCGGGCTTCTCCGTGTTGGCCCCGGTGACGAAGACGTTTGACGAAGCCTTGTTGACTCCCGTCACGCCGCCGTGCGCCGTGTGGCAGTCGGTGCAGCCCACGTCGTTGCGCCAGTGCTCGCCGCGCAGGTAGTTGCTGTGCTCCTCCTTGCCGGAGTGGCAGTTCAGACACGTGTCGGAGACCTGCTTGGAGGTCTCGCCCTGGAACGTGCGGATCTTCGACTTGTCGCCGCCCGCCTCGACGTGCGCCTTGCCGGGGCCGTGGCAGGACTCGCAGCCCACGACCTTGCCCTTCCAGCTCTTCTCGTGGACGAGCTTGGAGTGCGCGGTCTGCTTGAACTCCTTGTCCCGGTCCTCGTGGCAGGTGGCGCAGGTCTCGCTCCCGACGTAGTCGTCGGGGTTGGCGGCGGCCGCGGCCGGCCGCGGCGGCGGCTGCTGGTCGCCGTCGGGGGCCGCCGTCGAGCTGAAGTAGCGCCCGCCGGCGCCGAACAGCAACAGCATCCCGACGACCCAGGCCGCTACGAGCGCCGCCTTCAGAATCTTCAGTCGGTTCATCTCTTGTTCGCCTCCACTTCGTTCAGCGGTCTTGGTCCGCGTTGGAAAAAACTTGCGGTCATCCCGCGACCCGAACCGCGCAAGGAGCAACGCACGTTCCGCGACGGCGATTCCTTGATATGTGTGTCACGGCGCGCGCCCCCGGGGCGAGGCTTTTCGAGAGTTGTCCGCGTAAACGGCGTGTGCGCGCGCGGGGCGGCGGGCGGGCTCGGCGGGGCGGCGGGTTGCGGAGAATAACCCACGAAGATGCGGGAAATTTCCCCCCGGTGACGGCCGTCACGACGCACCTGTGAGCGCGTGCGCCGCTTTCGGAAGGCTCGGCGCGCCGCCCCCGCGGGCCAAATGGCTGCTGGCACAACCGTTGCAGAAATCACGCACGTGCGACAGACCGCTCGCGCCAGGTAGTGAGTGAAGCGGCCGGGAAGGACAGGCGGGAACTTAAATGTCAGCCATCAGAGAGACGCAGACGAAGGTTGTGACGGCGAAGGCGGCGAAGCCCGGCGCCGAGGCGGTCGGGGCGGCCACGCGCGCGATGGACATGCTCAGCGGCGTGCGCTTCGGCGTGGTGCTGCTGGTGCTGCTGGCGGGCGCGTGCGTCGTCGGCATGCTGGTCATGCAGGTCAACATGGACGGCTTCGACAAGTACTACGCCGCGCTCACGCCGTCGCAGCGCCTGCTCTACGGCGCGCTCGGGTTCTTCGACATCTACCACACGTGGTACTTCAACGCGATGCTGTTGGTGCTCTCGCTCAACATCATCCTCTCCTCGATAGACAACCTCCCCGCCGCCTGGGCTTACGTCTCGCGCAAGCGGCTCGACGCCTCGGCCCACTGGCTCTCGGGTCAGGAGCAGCACGCGGCGTTCACGCTCGAAGCGGGGAGCGCGGCCGAGGTGGCGGAGCGGATCGCGCGCGCCGCGCGCTCGGTGAGCCTCAAGGCGCGCGTGAGCGAGAAGAGCGGCGCGACCTTCGTCTTCGCCGAGCGCGGGGCGTGGAACCGCCTGGGCGCGTACGCCGTCCACGTCGCGCTGCTCGTCATCTTCGTCGGCGGCTTCATGACGGCGCGCTTCGGGCACACCGGCCAGATGTTCCTCCGCCCCGGCGAGACTTCCGCCGAGATGACCGAGCAAATCTTCTCGGACGAGGGCCAGCCCTCGCAGGTCAAGCTCTCGCTCCCCTTCGAGGTCGAGTGCACGGACATCCAGCAGAAGCTGCTCGAACGAAACGGCGGCATCTCGCCCGCGAACACGCTCGACTGGCTGACGCGCGTCCGCATCAAAGACCCCGAGCGCGGCGAGACCGAGGCGCTCGTCCAGATGAACCGGCCTTACGACTACCGCGGCTACCGCTTCTTCCAGTCGAGCTTCACGCCCGAGGGCAAGGCGCGGCAGATACGCTTGGCCGTCACTTCGGAAGCGGGCGGCCCGCCGCAGCAGCTCACCGTCCATCGCGGGGCCTCGGCGACACTGCCCGACGGCACGCGCGTCGAGTTCAAAGACTTCTTCCCCGACTTCACGCTCGAAGGCGGCAGGGCGGCCACGCAGTCGCCCGACTACAACAACCCGGCCGCGGCGCTCAGGGTCTACAACGCCGCCGGGCAGTTCGAGCGCGCCTACGCCTTCCAGGAGGGCGCGGCCGACGCGGCGCCGATGGCGAACCGCGCCGTCAACGGTTACAGATTCAAGCTCGCGGACTTCGAGCGCGTCGGCGACGCGCACATCCTCTCGGTGCAGAAAGACCCGGGCGCTTCGGTCGTCTACCTCGGCTTCATCCTCCTGACGCTGACGCTCGCGGCCGTCTTCCTCTTCGCGCACCAGCGCGTCTGGGCGCGCATCGAGCCGCGCGGCGCTCGCGCGTTCGAGGTCGTCATCGGCGGCAACACCAACCGCAACAAGCTCGGCTTTGAAGACCGCTTCGGGAAGCTCGTCAAGGCCATCACGCAGTGAAGAATTTTCAGTGGGGTAACTGAAATGTCGAGAGTGCTCAAACAGCCGGCGATCCAGATTCTGC
>DAIRFV010000144.1:9009-14106 GCA_036794905.1 Pyrinomonadaceae bacterium
AGTGGGGTAACTGAAATGTCGAGAGTGCTCAAACAGCCGGCGATCCAGATTCTGCCGGAGGTCGAAATCAAGGCTCCTTCGTTCGCCTCGTTCCTGCCGACGGCGCTCGCGCTCTCGGGGGCGGTGGCGCTGACGGTGCTGCGGTTCTACGCGGGGGGCCAGGGTTTCATCTCGGACGGCGCGCTGATGATGCTGGCGCTGGCGTGCTACCTGCTGGCGGCCGTCTTCCACCTGACCGACCTCTACGCGCCGTCGCCGCTCTTCCAGCGGCTGGGGCTGTGGGGAGCGACCGCGGGCGTCTTCTTCAACCTCGCGAGCTGGGGCGTGCGCTGGATCACGGCGTACGACATCGAGCTCGAAGTCATCCGGAGGCAGGGCGGGGCGGAGATGCCCTGGTTCTTCCGCTACATCCCGTTCGCGAATCTGTACGACCTCAGTCTAGCCTTCGCCTTCGGCGCGGGGCTGGCGACGCTGCTCATCTCGCACCGGAAGAACTTCCGCTTCCTCGGCGCGCTCAGTTTGCCGCTGGCGGCGCTCATCCTCGTGCTCGCGCGCTTCATCGGCGGCGAGATCGCGAACCTGCCGCCGGTGCTCGACTCTTACTGGCGGCCGATTCACGTCGGCGTGGCCTCTCTGAGCTACGGCGTGGCGCTCGTCTGCTTCGCGCTGGCGGTCGTCTACCTCCTGAAGGACGCGTTGAAGACCGAGGCGATGGCCGTCTGGACGAGCCTCTTCGCGCTGACGGTCTTCGCCACCGTGAGCCACTTCTCGGTCTTCTCGCCCTCGACGTTCGGCCAGTACGGCGCCTCGACCTTCTTCGCCGGCGTGAGCGGCGGCCGCTCCGCGCTGCCGCTGAAGGCCACGCTCCCTTACGTCGGCTGGTTCATCGTCGCCGCGGGCGCGCTGCTCGTCGGCGCGGGCGCCCTCTTCCTGCGCCACGTCTACGGCGCGGACGAAAAGTCTAAGACCTGGGGCCACCGCCTGCTCAAGCTCGCGCTCGTCGCGCAGGGCCTCGGCATAGTGACGCTCGTCTCGCAGATAAAATCCGTGACGGAGGTGGCCGCGCGCATCGGCACGCACTCCTACGCGAAGTTCGGCGCGTGGATGCTCGAACAGCAGGGTATGGCGCCCGAGCAGGTCGCGGCCGTGCCCGTGGGCGTGCTCGAGAGGCAGGCCGCGAGCTGGGTGCAGGCGAACGGCGACAAGCTCTTCCTGAGCCTCAACGCCAACCCGGTCGAACTCTCGGCGCTCCTGACCGCGTTCGTCGGCACGCTCTTCGTCGTCATCTTCAGCTTCAAGACCGAGCGGCTGCGCGCGGCGCTGCCCGACCTGGAGAAGATTGACTCGCTGATGTACAAGACGGCCGGGCTGACGTTCGCGGGGCTCGCCCTGCTGCTCATCACGGGCGCGGTCTGGGCGAACGAGTCGTGGGGGCGTTACTGGGGCTGGGACCCGAAGGAGGTCGGCGCGCTCGTCGCGTGGCTCACCTACGGCGCGTTCCTCCACGTGCGCATCTCGCGCGGCTGGACGGGTCGCCCCGCGGCCTACTTCGCCATCGTCGCCTTCCTCTTCATCATCTTCACTTACCTGGGCGTCAGCTACCTGCTGCCGGGGCTGCACTCTTACGCATGAGGCGTGAACCGTGAACCGTCAACCGTGACAAGTGAGAACCGGATTTTAATCTGGTCACGGTTGACGGTTCACGGTTCACGGGTTTTCACAATGGCCATCGTACTCACAGGGTTGAGCCACAAGACGGCGCCGGTCGAGGTGCGCGAGTGCCTGGCGCTCTCGAAGGAGCGGGTCGGCGAGGCGCTCGAACGGCTGGCGGACGGGCGCGTGGTGCGCGAGGCGTTGATCGTCTCGACGTGCAACCGCGTCGAAGTGCTCGCGGTCGTGGACGACGGGCGCGAAGCGGAAGGCGCCGAGCGCGTGCTCGACGCGATGGCGGGGCGCGACCCGCAGAGGCGCGAACTGCTCGCCGGCCACCTCTACACGCACACCGGGGCGGGGGCCGTCCGGCACCTCTTCCGCGTCGCCTCGTCGCTCGACTCGATGGTCGTCGGCGAGCCTCAAATCTTGGGTCAGGTGCGGCAGGCTTACGCGCAGGCCGTCGAGGCCGGGACGGCCGGGCGCGTCCTGCACCGTCTGATGCACCACGCCTTCCACACGGCGAAGCGCGTGCGCAGCGAGACCGAGATCGCGTCCGCGGCCGTCAGCGTCTCCTACGCGGCGGTCGAGTTGGGGCGGAAGATTCTGGGCACGCTGGAAGGGCGCACGGTTCTGCTGGTGGGCGCGGGCGAGATGGCGGAGCTGGCGGCGCGGCACCTCAGCAACGCCGGGGCCTCGCACATCCTCGTCGCCAACCGCACGTACGAGACGGCCCGCCGACTCGCCTCCGAGTTCGGAGGGCGGGCCGTCCCGTTCGCGCGGCTCTCGGAAGCGTTGGCGGAGGCCGACGTGGTCATCTGCTCGACGGGCGCGCGCGAGTACGTCGTGACGCCGGAGGCGGTGGCGAAGTCGCGCGCGGCGCGGCGCAACGCCCCGACCTTCTACGTGGACATCAGCGTCCCGCGCAACGTCGACCCCGCGGTCGCCAGGCTCGACAACCTCTTCGTCTTCGACGTGGACGACCTCGAAGCGGTCGTCGCCTCGAACGTGCGCGAGCGCGGGCGCGAGGCCGCGCGCGCCGCGCTGATTGTCGAAGCGGAGGCGCGGGCGTTTGAGGAAATCCTGCGCGCGCTCGACCTGGGGCCGCGCATCGGCGCGTTCCGCGAGGAGCTGCAAAACATCGCGCGCTGCGAGTTCGCCAGGGGGCGCAACCGCCTCGGGCTGACGCCGGAGCAGGAGCGCGCCGTCGAGGCGATGCTCGTCGCGGCCGCCAACAAGATCGCGCACCCGGCCATCCAGGTCATGCGCCGCACGCACGACCTCGCGCGCGAGCGCGAGGCGCTGCTCGAAAGTGAAGTGAGTTCCGAATTCGGCCTGACGTTGGGCGCCGGCCTGCTCGCCGCCGCTTGAGTTTTGAGGGGGACAGTGATGAACAAAGAGAACGTGCTTTTTTCGATAGTCGGCGTGCTGGTCGGCTTCATCGTCGGCTTCGTCTTCGCCAACACGGCGAACCGCGCCGGCGCGGCGCCGCAGGGCGGGACGGCGGCCGTCGCCCAACAGGTCGAAGGTCTGCCGCCCGGGCACCCGGCCGTCGATCCTGCGCAGATGCGGCCCAAGGTTGACGAGGCGGCGCTCGGTGCGGCGCTCAAGCTCGCCGACGAGCAGGCCGGAAACTTCGCCGCGCAGACCAACGCCGCGAACCTCTCGGCGCAGGCCGGCCGCTACGACGACGCGGCCAAATTCTACACGCGCGCCAACAGTTTGAAGCCCGGGGACTACGAGACGCTGGTCGCTCTGGGCAACACCTTCTTCGACGCGGAGAGGCTTGAGGAGGCCGAGCCGTGGTACGCGAAGGCGCTCGCGCAGAACCCGAAGGACGTGAACGTGCGCACGGACATGGGGCTCACGTTCCTGCTGCGCGAACAGCCGCAGTACGAGCGCGCCATCGCCGAGTTCAAGCGCTCGCTGGAGGTCGAGCCCGCGCACCCGCAGACGCTCCAGAACCTGACCGTGGCCTACACGCGCAAGGGCGACCTCGCGTCCGCGGAGGCGGCGCTCGCCAAACTCAGGGCCGCCGCGCCGCAGAGCCCCGCGCTCGAACAACTCCGCTCGGGGATAGAGAAGGCGAAGTCCTCCACGTCAGTTGAAACCTCGGCGGTGAAGGCCGAGAAGTAAGAGTTAACCGCCGCAGACACGGAGACACGGCTGGGAGTGTAAGGACTCAACCCAGCCGTGTCTCCGTGTCTGCGCTGGTTGATTACGCGCCGCCTTCACTCAGGCGAAGGATGTCGAGCCCGTCAGCCCCTCGCCGGCAGAACGTAAAGCAGGACGGCGATGTAGTGGCAGATGCTCCCGCCGAGGACGAAGAGGTGCCAGATGGCGTGATTGTGCGGGATGCGTTTGGCCGCGAAGAAGAAGACGCCCGCCGTGTAGATGAGCCCCCCGGCCGCGATCCACGCGAGCCCGCCGACGGGGACGAGTTCCAGTATCGGCTTGACGGCGACGACGCAGAGCCACCCGAGCAGCACGTAAGAGGCGACGGCCAGCGGCCTGTACCGCTCGCCGCAGATGACGCGGAAGAGGATGCCCACGAGCGCCAGCCCCCACACCAGCCCGAACAGAGTCCACCCCCAGGGCCCGCGCAGCGTGACGAGCGTGAAAGGCGTGTACGTCCCGGCGATGAGCAGGTAGATGCCGCAGTGGTCGAGGGCCTGAAAGAGCCGTTTGGCGCGCGGGGCGCGCGCGCCGTGGTAGAGCGTCGAGGCGAGGTAGAGCGCGACGAGCGACGCCCCGTAGACGCCGCAGCTCGCGAGGTGCCACGCGTCGCCGTCAGCCCACGCCAGCGCGACGAGCGCGACGAAACCGGCCACGCTCAGGGCCAGGCCCACCCCGTGCGTCGCGCAGTTCGCGACCTCCTCCAGGGAGAGTCTCTCCTCCGCACAGGTTGTCATGGGTAACTCCTCGCGCTCTCGGCCAAGGGGAAGGGGGGCGCGGCCACATTCTAACCTCTACACGTCTTCGCCGGAAAGTTCTTTCGACGCCGGACTCGGCGCGCGCCGCTGTTGGGGCATGAATGACATTAAACAGTAGCCAGTAGTCAGTAGTTGCTCCGCGCCACGTTCACCGCTGAAGCGGAGGCTGCTCGGAGGAAAGTCTTTATCTACTGACTACTGGCTACTGGCTACTGTCTACTCGCAGACTTACAGCCGGACGATCTTGGCGCAGCTCGCGCGGCGCTGGTCGCGGGAGAGCGCGTTGCGGGTGTCGACGATGACCTTGGAGAGCTGGCAGACGCGCGCGTAGTCTATGCCCGTGTGGTCGGTGACGATGACGGCGCAGTCGGCGCGCCCCAGCTCCTCGTCGGTCAGCTCGGTCGATTGCAGGGGCTCGCCGCCGCCCTGCGTGTGCGCGTCGTCGAAGCTCACGTCCGAGACGAACGGGTCGTGGTAGGCGACCTCCGCCCCCTTCGCCCGCAGCCGGTCGATG
>DAIRFV010000421.1:0-3892 GCA_036794905.1 Pyrinomonadaceae bacterium
TGAAGCAGACGCGGAAGATGTAGTCGCCGACCTGCGTCACCTTGGGGTTGGTCGAGGAGGGCGTGATCATGGGCACCTTCGCCTCCTGCGCCTTGGGCGCGGCGGCGAGGCTGTTCGAAGACGCCACCTCGCCGATGATGGCGACCACCTTGTTCTGGTTGATGAGCTTGGTGACGACCGTCGAAGCCTGCTGCGGCTGCCCCTGGTCGTCCTCGACGACGATCTCGACCTTGCGGCCGTTGATGCCGCCGGCCGCGTTAATCTCGTCGACGGCCATCTTGACGCCGTCGCGCGTGGACTCGCCGAAGCTCGAAGTCTGACCCGAGAGGTCGCCGTAGACGCCGACCAGGATGGTGCCGCCGACGTCAGACGTGCCGCCCGGGCCGCCCACGTCGCGCCGTTCGCAGGCGAAGGACGAGAGCAGCAGGAGGGTCGCTAATCCGAGTGTGGTTAAGGTGCGCTTCATTTTCACCTCACTTAGTTTCCGTGTTGAATCGGTGTGGCGGGGCGCGCGCACGGGGGTTGCGCCGGCAGACTTCGCGCGGCCGTGCGGCGGGTCGGTTGTGCAAACCCTCGGCGGCACTGACGGGCGGTCGGATTTTGGTATCATTACCGCGAGCCGAGTGCGCAGCCTAGCTCCCGCAGAAAAGATTTTGTCTGGCTTACGTCGCGCATTATACAGTTTTACCGCCCGGTGTCGAGTACAATCGGCCACCTTCTTGCCGCCAAACTCGCGACAACGCCCGGGCTTCCAGAGCCGCGCCGGCCGTGACGCGGCGCACCTTACTCTGTAAAATCCTCGCGCGGCCCCGACCGCGCCGTGCAACGCCCGGCCGGGTAACTTCCGGAATTCCTTTACGCAGATGAACCTCCTCTTCCCCCCCGGACTCTCCGCGCGCGCCGGCGCCTCGAACCCGAGCGCGACCCGGCGCCGCCGCGCCCCGCTCTGGGTCGCGCTCCTCTTCGCCCTCGCGTGCCCGGCCGCGGCGGCGGCCAGGTCGGACTTCAAGGTGCAGCCGCCGCCCGCCTGGGTGCAGCCGGTCGCGCCGCCCGCCGACGCCTACGAGAGGGCGCCGGAGGACGGCCTGCGCTGCATGCTCGACGACCGGCAGGTGCGCGTCACCGGGGGCGGCTCGCAGAGCTTCTACCACTACGTCCGGCAGGTGACGACCTCGGCCGCCGTCGAGCGGGCCTCGCAGTTGCGGCTCGACTTCGAGCCGTCATACCAGCACCTCGTCATCCACCACGTGCGCGTGCTGCGCGCCGGGCAGACCGTCAACGCCCTGCGCCCCTCCGAGATCAAGGTCGTCCAGCGCGAGGAGGAGTTGGACGAACAGCTCTTCAACGGCACGCTCTCGGCGGTCGTCATGATTAACGACGTGCGCCCGGGCGACGTGATCGACTACGCCTTTTCGGTCAACGGCGACAACCCCGTGCTGGCGGGCCGGTTCGCCGACGCCTTCACCCTCGCGCACTCCGACACGGCCGCACTCCTGCGCGTGCGCCTGCTGTGGCCCGCCGCGCGGAAGCTCTTCCTGCGCCCGCACCAGACCGACCTGCGACCCGCGGTCAACGAAGGGCCGGAGGAGGTCGAGTACGTCTGGGAGCGCCGCGCCGCGCCCGGAGTCGAGTACGAGGACTCGACTCCCGCATGGTTCGACCCGACGCCCTTCGTGCAGCTCAGCGAGTTCGGGACGTGGGCCGACGTGGCGCGCTGGGCCGCGCCGCTCTACGACGCGGGCGAGCTGTCGCCCGCGCTCAGGGCGCAAATCGAAGAGTGGCGCGGGCTGCCGACCGAGGAGGAGCGCGTGCTGGCCGCGCGCCGCTTCGTGCAGGACGAGGTGCGCTACCTCGGCATCGAGCTGGGCACCTACTCGCACACGCCGACCAGCCCCGCGAAGGTCTTCGAGCGCCGCTTCGGCGACTGCAAGGACAAGACCCTGCTCCTCGTGACGATGCTGCGGGAACTCGGCATCGAGGCGCGACCCGCGCTCGTCAACACGGAGGCGCGCCACACCCTCGACGACTGGCAGCCCTCGCCCTACGCCTTCGACCACGTCATCGTCCGCGCGGGGCTCAATGGAAAGACCTACTGGATCGACCCGACCATCTCCTACCAGCGCGGCACGCTCGCGGGCGCACACACGCCCGGCTACGAGCGCGCGCTCGTCGTCGCCCCCGAGACGCAGTCGCTCGCCGACATCCCGGTCGCGCCCCCCGACGGCCCGACGACCTCCGTCCACGAGGTCTTCGAGGTCGCGGGCTCCGACGCGCCCGTCCGCCTCACGGTCACGAGCGTCTTCCGCGGGCCGGAGGCCGACTCGATGCGCTACCGGCTGGCGGGCGAGTCGCGCGAGGAGCTGGGCAAGGCGTATCTCAACTTCTACGCCGACGGCGAGCCGTCCATCCAGCCGGACGGCCTGCCCGAAGTCGCCGACGACGAGCGCGCCAACGTCATCACGCTCAGGGAGCGCTACACCATCCCGCGCTTCTGGAAAGACTCGCGGCACGATTTTCCCGCGCTCTACTTAAACGGCGAGCTGAGCAAGCCGGGCATCTCGCGCCGCACCTCCCCCTTAGGCGTCAGCTTCCCCTTGCACACAGAGCAGTTGACCGAGATTCGACTGCCGCACCGCCAGCGGGTGACGACCGGCGAGTGGAAGGCGGAGGACGCGGCGCTGCGCTTCACCGCGAGCGCCGAGGCGGACGGCAACGTCGTCCGCCTCCGTTACACGCTGACCACGAAACGGGACTCGGTGCCCGCCGCCCGTGTCGAAGAGCACCTCGCGACCATTGACCGCGCGCGCGACATCGCGAGCTACGAGTTGACGCAGGGCTCGCCCGCCGCGCCCGCCGGCACCGTCAACCCGTTCCTCGGCCTCTTCTACCTGCTCATCCTCGGCGGCGTCGGCCTGCTCTTCCTCTACGGCTGGCTGAGGCGCCGTCGCTACGCGCGCCTCGCCGACGCGGTGGTGGCCTCGCGCGCGCTGCCCGGCGCGCTGCCCGAGACGGCCATCCGGCTGGGCGCGGAAACCGACATCAAGGGCTACGTCGCGGGCTTCGAGTGCCCGGGCTGCGGCCGGCGCGCCTGCGGCGTCGCATCGAGCCAGGGTCTCGTCTACGACGACCGGCGCCTCTCGGTCGTCCACGTCAAATGCGACGGCTGCCACACGACACGCGACTTCTATTTCACACTCGCGGCCGAGGCGGTCGCGGGTTAGCCGCCGGCTGTGCGCCGCGGCCCGTGGGTGTAAGATACCGCGCATGACGAAAGCAGGGAGCCCGGCCGCGGGCACGGCGCCGCCGCTCGGCGACATGAGCCCCGAGGAGTTCCGCCGGTTCGGGCACGAGGTGGTTGACTGGATCGCCGGTTACCTGTCGCGCACGGAAGACTACCCCGTGCTCGCGCAGGTCGAGCCCGGACAGCTCCGCTCTCAACTGCCCGCCTCCCCGCCCGAGCGCGGCGAGCCGATGTCCGAGATTCTCGAAGACTTCGAGCGGCTGGTCGTGCCCGCCGTCACGCACTGGAACCACCCCTCCTTCTTCGCCTACTTCGCCACGTCCGCCTCCGCGCCCGGCATCCTGGGCGAGATGCTCTCCGCCGCCTTCGACGCGAAGGCGATGCTGTGGCGCACCTCCCCCGCCTCGACCGAGCTGGAGGAGGTGGCGCTCGACTGGCTGCGGCAGTTGATGGGACTGCCCCGTGAGTTCGGCGGCATCATCTACGACACGGCGTCCGTGGCGACGATGCACGCCGTCGCCGCCGCGCGCGAGGCGCTGAACCTGCGCGTGCGCGAGGACGGCATGAGCGGGCGCGCGGACTTGCCGCTGCTGCGGCTCTACGCCTCCGAGCAGTCGCACTCGTCGGTCGAGAAGTCGCTCATCGCGCTCG
>DAIRFV010000011.1:0-4249 GCA_036794905.1 Pyrinomonadaceae bacterium
TGCGGTGGTTTAATATTTTCCGAATCAATCCGAACGACCTTAACGGAGTGGAGGCGGATGGCGACGAAGGAGAAGGCCGAGGCCGAGAGGCTGAAGGAGCAGGACGAGGACGTGAAGCGCGCCCTCGAACAGACGGGCGGGAAGGCGCTCAAGCCCGAAGAGGCCGAGCGGGAGGAGGCGCAGCGGCCGCCACGCCCCAGGCACCACAAGCTCTGGATCGGCACCTACATCCTCATGCTCTTCGCGCTCGGCGCGCTGCACTACGCCGTGCGGCTGGAGTTCTTCGACTTCGCCGACGCCTACCGCCCGCCGGTCTTGCGCGCCGTCGTCGGCGCGATGGCCGTCGTCGCCGTGCTCGTCGCGGCGAAGTTCGTGGACGCCTTCCTCATCGACCCGCTCACCGACGCCGTCTCGCGCTACAACCTCAACCGCGTGCTGCGGCTCGTGGCCGGGCTCGCCATCGCGCTCATCGTGGTCTCGGTGCTCTTCGCCAACTGGTACACGGCCGTCGTCTCGTTCGGGGTGCTGACGCTCGTCGTCGGCCTCGCCGTGCAGACGCCGTTCACAAGCCTCCTCGGCTGGGTCTACATCATCGTGCGCTCGCCCTACCGCGTCGGCGACCGCATCCGCATCGGCGAGGCCACGGGCGACGTGATCGACGTGGGCTACCTCGACACGACGCTGTGGGAGTTCGGCGGGCAGTTCCTTTCGACCGACCACCCGTCGGGGCGCGTCATCCGCTTCCCGAACTCGGACGTGCTCTCGAACGCCGTCTACAACTACTCGTGGCCGCTCTTCCCTTACATCTGGAACGAGATCACTTTTCACGTCGCCTACAACAGCGACCTCGAATTCGTCTCCGGGGTCATGCAGGAGGTGGCCGACGACGAGATCGGGCAGGCGATGCGCGAGCGCATCCGCACCTACCGCGAGCTGCTCGCGCAGACGCCCGTGGACGAGCTGACCGTGCGCGAGCACCCCTCGGTCGTCTTCCGCGCCAACCCGAACACCTGGATCGACGCCACCGTCCGCTACCTCGTCGAGCCGCGCGAGTCCGGCCGCGTCAAGACGCGCCTCATCCAGAAGATGCTCGCCCGCCTCAACGCCGAGCCCGAACGCGTCGGCTTCCCCAAAGGCAATTTGAGGTAGCAGGCGGACAAGAGGGTGCTGGGTTCCGGGTGTTAGGTGCTGGGAAAGAGCCGCTTGTCCTACCCAGCACCCAACACCCGGCACCCAACACCTTCTCACTGCCTACTGATTTTCATCGTCATCAGCGCGGCGTAAGTCTCGATGCCGTCCCAGAGGTTCTGGAGGCGTATGTTCTCGTTCTCGGCGTGCTGGTTGTTGTCGTGGTTGGCGACGGGGACGGTGATGGTGGGCGCGCCTAAGCTTTCGCGGATGAGCGAGAGCGGGAGGCTGCCGCCGAGCGTGGGCATGAGGACGATGGGTTGCTCGGACGTAGATTGCACGGCCGCGACGACGGCGCGCGAGACGGGCAAGTCCATCCGCGTGCGCTCGGCGTTGTAGCCGCCCGGCTCGTGGACGACTTTCGCGACGAGCGGGTGCGCGAGGCGTTCGGCGTCGGTCGGCTCGCGGTCGGTGACGAAGAAGCCCTGGGCGCGTATGTGTTCGCGGAGGCGTTCGACCTGACGGCGGTGGTCGTTGCCGCGCACCAGGCGCAGGTCGAGCGCGGCGACGGCCGTCAGGGGGATGACGTTGCGCGCGAGCGCGCCGGTCTCCGCGCTCGACAACCCGTTGACGTTGAGCGACGGCTCGTTGATGAGTTCGAGCAGAGACCGGCCCGCGCCCTCGGGGCGGTTGATCCCTAATTCCTTCTTCAACTCTTCGTCGTAGGCCGGGGCCTCCCCGAGCGCGCGGCGCTCGGCGGAGCCTAAGGGCTCCACGTCTTCGTACCAACCTTTAATCGTCACGCGCCCGCGCTCGTCCTTCATCGAGGCCAGCAGCCGCGCGAGCATCATCCCGGGGTTCGGCGCCCAGTTGCCGTAGTGGCCGCTGTGCAGAGGGCGCTTCGGCCCGTAGACGGTGACCTCGACGTTCGTGTCGCCGCGCACGCCGAAGACGACCTGCTTGCGACCCGACTGGTGCACGGGCCCGTCGCAGATGACCCACGCGTCAGAGGAGAGCAGTTCTTTGTGCCGCGACAGAATCTCGACGAGGTGCGGCGAGCCCGCCTCCTCCTCGCCCTCGAAGAAGAACTTGAGGTTGACGGTCGGCGCGACGGCCTGCGCGCGCAGCGCGTCGAAGGCCGTCAGGATGGACATCACGCCCGCCTTATCGTCCGAAGACGAACGCGCGTAGAGGCGCCACTCGGGGTTGATGGCCTGCCCTTCGCCGGGCATCGGCAGCAGTTGCCCGCCCTTCTCGAACGGCGCGGAGCGCAGGGCCGGCTCCCACGGCTGCGTGCCCGCCCACTTGCGCGCGTCCGTCGGCTGGCCGTCGTAGTGTGCGTAGAAGACGACGGTCTGTGTCGCCCCCGGCGTCATCCACTCGCCGTAGACGGCGGGCGGTGTGTTCGGCGTCGCGGCTTCGAGCAGGCGCGGCTTCAACCCGCGCGCCGTCATCATCTCCACGAGCCGCGCGGCGTTGCGCCTGATGTTCTCCGTGTCGGAGGCGACGTTCGGGAGCGAGAGCAGTTCGACGAACTCGCGCAGGATGCGGTGCTCGTTGGCGCGCCTGTACTCGCGTACGGGGTTGACGGCCTGCGCCTGCGCCGACTGGCAGACGAGGAGCAAGGCGACGACCGCGCGGATGAAGCGTCTGGACATAGGACTATTACAGTTGAGCGTAACTGAAAGGGATTAACCACAGAGGCACAGAGGCACGGCTGGTTGACTGCTAAAGATGAATCCGTGCCTCTGTGCCTCTGTGGTTAAATCCACTGAACAAGTTTCGTCATGCGCCCTCCGCGGGGACGGCGTCGCCGCCGCCGCGGTACTCGGAGGCGTGCGCGCGCGCGAAGTAGGCGGCGAGCAGGAAGGCGACGAACATGACGGCGGCCGCGGCCCAGAAGGTGAGCGCGACCGAGCGGTCGCTCATGTTGTGCGGCTTGCCGTCGCGCCCCACGGTGGCGACGGCGCTGTAGATGAGCGCCGCCGAGACGAGCGGCCCCACGACGCGCGCGAGGCTCGCCACCGACTGCGTCACGCCGAGCACGCCGCCCTGCTCGCCCGCCCCCGCGCTCTTCGACGCGAGCGACGTGAGCGACGGCGTCGCCAGCCCGTTCCCGAGGGCGAAGAGCGCCCCCAGCGCGAGCAGCGCCGCGGTCCCCGTCGCGGGGCCCGTGAGCGGAATCAGCACGAGGCTCGCCGTGAACAGCAGCGCCCCGACGATGACCAGCGCGGGCTCGCCGAACGCCTTCACCAGACGGCCGATCAGTCCCCCCTGAATCGCGGCGCCGACGACGCCGACGAACGCGAAGATCCAGCCCGTGTCGTGCGCGTCGAACCCGAAGCGGTAGAGCGTGAAGAGCCCGAACGACGCGGTCATCACCGAGAAGGCCGTCACGAACAGGAAGTAGACGGCCAGCACGAGCGCGAGCCGCGACTGGCGGAGCGCGCGGACGAGCTGCGACCAGCGCCCGGTCGCCGCCCGTCCGCGCGCCGGGTGGTCGGGCGTCACCGTCTCGGGCAGCACGAAGTAGAGCAGCGTCGCGTTCGCCAGACTGAGCGCGCCCGCGAACAGGAAAGGCACGTGCGCGCCCCAGCGCGACAGAATCCCGCCCAGCGCCGGCCCGAAGATGAACCCGAGCCCGAAGGCGGCCCCGATGAGCCCCATCCCCTTCGCGCGGTTCTCCTCGGTCGTCACGTCGGCGATGTAAGCCTGCGCCGTCGAGATGTTCCCGCCCGTGATGCCGTCGATGATGCGCCCCGCGAAGAGCATCCACAGCGTCGTCGCGAAACCCATGACGAAGAACCCGAGGCTCGTCCCGAGCAGGCTGAAGAAGAGGACGGGGCGCCGCCCGTATTTGTCGGAGAGCCGGCCCAGGATCGGCGTGAAGACGAGCTGCATGACCGAGTAGGACGCGAAGAGGAGGCCGACGGCGCGCGGGCTCGCGTCGAACTGCGTCCCCTCGACGTAGAACGGCAGCACGGGGATGACGATGCCGAAGCCCACCAGGTCGATGAAGACCGTGACGAAGATGACGAGCAGCGGAGAGCGCTTCATTGTGCCGAAAATTTTAGGATGATGACGCCGTCGAATGTTTTAGCACAGGCTTCGCGCGCCGCGC
>DAIRFV010000011.1:4349-13386 GCA_036794905.1 Pyrinomonadaceae bacterium
ACAGGAGAGACGGTTCAAGATGGTGGCTCCAACGGAAGAGAAGGAGAGTCGCGTCCTCGTCATCAAGCGCGTCCACGAGGAGGCGCGCGACATCCGCGCGTTCGACGTGCTGCCCGAAGGCGCGTCGGACTGCCACGAGATGCCGTTCACGCCGGGGCAGGTGGCGCTGCTCGAAGTCGAGGGCGCGGGGCGCGCCTACTTCGCCATCGCCAGCGCGCCGGAGGACGACGAGCTGGAGTTCCTCGTCAAGTGCTCGAACGACCCGGCGTCGCGCGCGCTCTACGAGACGGGGCCGGGCGGCCGCGTAAGCCTAATCGAGATCGCCGGGCACGGGTTCGATTTGAAGGCGCAGGAGGGGCGCGACCTCGTCTTCGTCGCGATGGGGACGGGCGTGGCGCCGCTGCGCTCGGCGCTGCGGACGGTGCTGCCGCGCGCCGAGGCGTACGGGCAGATCCTCGTCCTCTACGGCGCGCGGACGCCCGAGGACTTCTGCTACCGCGACGAGACGGAGTCGTGGCGCGCGGCGGGCGTCGAGCTGCGGCAGGTCATCTCAAGGCCGGACGGCTACGAGTGGGCGGGTCAGACCGGCTACGTGCAGTCGCTCCTCGACAACGTGCTGCCGTCGCTCTCCGACCCGGTGTCGCTGGTCTGCGGCTCGCGCGAGATGATCGAGCAGACGCGCGACCGCCTCCACGAGATGGGCTTCGCGCCGGAGCGGATTCTGACGAACTACTGAGAAAAAGGCAGGTGTTAGGTCTTGGGTTTTAGGTGCTGGTTCAAGGCACGAACCCAACACCCAACACCCAACACCCAACACCACAAGAACCAGGCGTAGCAGAGGAAAGCCCCGCCCCCTTTCGGGAAGCGGGGCTTTCCTCTGACGGAGTTCCCGGCCGGCTAGGGTGCGGGCGGGTAGACCATCGTGAGCGGGTCGGGGAGCGGGATGCGGCGTATCTGGCCCGTGGCCGCGAGCTTCGTCAAAGAGTACTCGGGGTGGTCGGGGTTGCCCTTGGTGATGTCGTCGATGTTGCCGACGACGAGGATGACGAGCTTCGACGGGTCGAGGTACTTCTGCGCGACGCGCTGCACGTCCTCGGCCGTGACGGCCGCGATGCGCTGGCGGTAGGTGTCCCAGTAGTCGGCGGGTCGCTTCGTGTACTCGTCCTGCGCGAACGTGCCGGCGATCTGCGCGGCGGTCGAGAAGATGCGCGGGAAGGTCTCGACGGCCGAGTTCTTCGAGGTCTCCAGCTCCTCGGCCGAGACCTTCGCCGTGCGGATGCGGTTGATCTCGTCGAGGACGATCTGGATGGCCTGCGACGTGGTCGCGCTCTTCGACTGGAAGGCGGCGCGGAAGGCGCCGGGGTAGTAGACGCCCATCCCGTACGACGACCCGGCCGAGTAGGCGAGCCCCTCGTCCGAGCGCACGCGCGAAGTGATGCGCGAGGTGAAGCCGCCGCCGCCGAGAATCTCGTTCATGATTTCGAGGGCGTACGAGTCGGGGTTGTCGCGCGTCGTGCCGGTGTGGCCGATGCTGACGCGCCCCTGGTTCACGTCCGGCTTGTGGACGGTGTAGATGCCCGCGACGGGCGTCTGCGTCGGCTTCGGCACGTCGGGCACGGCCATCTTGTTCGAGGGCCAGCCCTTGAAGGCCGCTTCGAGCTTCGCCAGCAGCTCCTTCGTGTCGAAGTCGCCCGAGGCGGCGATGATGAAGCCGGCCGGCTGGAAGTACTTCTGGTGGAAATCGACCAAATCCTGCCGCGTGATCGCTTCGACGGACGCCTTCGTCACCTCCTTCGTCGAGAAGTGCTCCGGGCCGTAGAGGAGGCGGCTCCACTCGCGCGCCTCGATCCCCGAAGTGTTGTCGTTGCGCCGCTCCATCCCCTGAAGGATCTGGCTCTTGGCGAGCTTGAGCCTGTCCTCCTGGAAGACGGGCGTGCGCAGCATGTCGGTGTAGAGCGCGAGCCCCTTGTCCACGTCCTTGGCGAGGAGGTTGAGGTTGGCGCTGCCCTGGGTGGAGCCGACGCCGCTCGAAATCTGCGCGGCGAGGAAGTCGGCCGCCTCGTCGAACTGCTCGGCCGTCATCTTCTGCGTGCCGCCGGCGCGCATCTGGCTCCCGACGAGCGCGGCCAGTCCTTCTTTACCCGCCGGGTCGAGGTACGACCCCGTCCGCACCAGCGTCGAGATGTTGACGAGCGGCAGGTCGTGGTCTTCGACCGCGTAGACGACCACGCCGTTCGAGAGCACGTGGCGGTATTTGTCGCGCTTCGGCGGGGTGTAGGTGAGCGTGGTGTACTTCAACTCACGCGGGTGCGCGGGGACGCCCGGCTGCGGCCCGGTCTGCGCGAGGAGCGCGGCCGGGGCGGCGAGCAGGACGAGCGCGAGGAGCAGCGCCGAAAGGGTTCTGCTGATTTTCATGGCTACTTGACACCTCCTTCGAGCTGCTTGAGGCGATCCTCCAGCATCTTCTTCACCACCTGTATGCCCTTCTGCTTGTCCGCGGGAGCCGAGGCGCCCATCTGCTCGAGCTGCTGGAGGAAGGCGCGCACCTGCTCGGCCTTCATCTGCGGGAGCGCGGCGCGGAGCTGGCGCACCTGCGCCTTCTCCTGGTCGGAGAGGCCGGCGAGCGCCGGGTCTTCCGCCGCGCCGCCGGCCGCGGCCTGCTTGGTGCGGTAGATGGCGACCGTGCGGTTCTCGGGCGTGAAGTACTTGTTGGCGACGCGCTGGATGTCCGCGGGCGTGATGGCCTGCACGCGCGCGGGGTCGGTGTTGATGGTCGCCCAGCCGCGGTTGGCGTCGCGCAGGAGGAGCTGCACCATCAGCCCGAAGTTCGACTGCAACCCGCGGAACTGGTTGGCGGCCGACTGGTTCTTAATCTTCTGCAACTCGTCGGCCGGCACCGACTCCTTCTGAATCCGCTCGATCTCCTTGTAGAGCGCCTGCTCCACGTCCTCGGGCGACTTGCCCGGCTTGGCGACGCCGCTCAACTGGAAGTAGCCCTCGTACTTGCTGCCGTTCTGGCCGGCCGAGGCGGAGTTGGCGACCTCCTGCTGGAGCACGAGCGACTTGTAGAGGCGGCCCGTGCGGCCGCTGAGGAGGCTGCCCAGGACGCTTAAGGCCACGTCGTCCGGGTGGCCGTCGGCGACCGTGTGGTAGCGGACGCGCGCCTGCGGCGTGGTGTCGGCGTAGGCGACCATGCGCTGCTCGGCGAGCTGCTGCATCTCGCGCGTGCGGACGGGCTCGGGCTCGCGGGGGCCGCGCGGCAGGCGGCCGAAATACTTCCGGGCCAGTTCGGTGGCGCGCGCCGGCTCGAAGTCGCCGACGAGCGCGGCCGTCAGGTTGTTGGGCGCGTAGTTGACGGCGAAGTATTCGAGCGCCTCCTCGCGCGTGATGCCTTCGAGGTCGGAGGGCCACCCCACCACCGGCCAGCCGTAAGGGCTCGACATCCAGAACATCGCCTCGAACTGCTCGTCGAACTTACCCGTCGGCGTCGAGTCGGTGCGCAGGCGCCGCTCCTCGTGCACCACGTCGCGCTCGGAGTAGAACTCGCGGAAGACGGGGTTGAGGAGGCGGTCACTCTCCATCCAGAACCACAGCTCCAGCTTGTTGGCCGGGACGTTGAGGAAGTAGACGGTGAAGTCGTTGGAGGTGCCGGCGTTCATCCCCGACCCGCCGGCCGTCGTGTAGATGCGGTCGAACTCGTCCTTGACCATCAGCTCCTTCTCGCGCTTGGTCAGCTCGTCGAAGCGCGCGCGGAGCTGCTTGTGCTTCTCCGAGCGGAATTGCGGGTCTTTGGCGTCGGCGATCTCGCCGAGCCGCGCGCGGCGGATGAGCTCCTTCTCCTCGGCGCGAATCTGGGCGCGCACGTCGTCCATCTCTTTGAGGACTTTCAGGTTCTCCTCGATGTTCTTGGTGCCGATGGTGCGGGTGCCCTTGAACATCATGTGCTCGAAGAGGTGTGAGAGGCCGGTGATGCCCGGGCGCTCGTTGACCGAGCCGGTGCGCGTGATCCAGCCGGCGGCGATGTTGGGGTCGCCCTTGCGCGGCACCATCAGCACGCGCAGGCCGTTGTCCAACAGAACCTCCTGCACGGGCACGTTCTGCGCCCGCGCGCCCGCGGCGCACAGGAAGAGCGCGAGGAGGGCGTAGGTAAATCTTCTCATGGCGGCTTACCTCGAATCCTTCTAAGGGGATTTAAACTGTGGGTTGCTGTTCCGGAGTCTGTACGGGAGACGGCCGAAGCGACGTTACTACGTAGCGTGACGCCCGGAAGTTTTACACGGCGCCGGGGGGGGGCGCAAGCGCGCGCGCCGAAGTTAAAAAGGCGAAGGCCCGTCCATTTTCGTGGACGGGCCTTCGCTCGGCCGGGGGACTGAAGGGAGTCTTACTTCCGCTGCGACTCGGCCTGCTTCCGGACGAGCGTTTCGAGCGCGGCGAGGCGCTGCTCCAGCGTGGTGACCTGCGTGCGGAGCTGCTCGACCTCCTCGGTCTTCTGCTGCAGCTCCAGGGTGCGCGCGTCGAGCGCCTTGACCGCCGCGAGGCTGACGCCGACCGCGTCCTGGATGCCGATGGCCTTGTCGGTCGTGCCGAGCCGGAAGGCCGTGTAGAAGTCTTCCGCCATCGGCCCGAGGTGGCGCGACTGCTGACCCTCGGCGATGTAGTTCCAGGTCGAGACCGGCACCTTGCGGAGGCGCGCGAGCACGTCGTCGCCGTTCACGTCGAAGAAGTTCTCCTTGGTCGCGCGGCTCGAAGTGCAGTTGAAGACGCCGGAGCCGGCGGGCAGGTTGCAGCCCGTCGTGCCGCCGAGGTTCGTGCGGAAGCGGAAGCCGCCCGTGGCGCGAGCCGCGAACTCGTTGTTCGCCGTGTTGCGGAACGTGTCGGCCGAAGCCTGCGGCGCGCCGTCCGACCAGATGAACGTGCCCTGGAAGCCGTTGTTCGAGGCGAACTTGCCGAGCGCCGTCGTGTGATCCTGGTCGGCCGTCACGTTGTAGCCGATGGCGATGGCCGCCAGGCCGCGGATGTTGAAGGTCTCGGGGTCGCACCTGCCGTTGATGTAGGGGCCGCCCGAGCGGGCGTTGTTGCCGAGCGCGACGCCGTAGGTGTCGCACACGCGGTTGCCCGCGCCCGCCGAGAAGCCCGCCGCGCCCTTCACCTGATTGCCGCTGCCGAAGACGATGCTCGAAGTGCTCTCGGCGGAGTTCGTGTCGCCGAAGGCCAGCGCGTAGAGGCCCGAGGCGGTCGAGTTGCTGCCGCCCGCCCACGAGAAGAAGCCGACGTGGGCGTCGTCCCACTCGTTGTCGGCGTAGCCGGAGCGGAACGCGCCCTTGTACGTGTGCCAGGAGGTGCGGTAGCCCTTGCCCTCCATCGGCGAGGTGCCGATGCCGAGGTTGCCGGTGGCGACGAAGCTGCCGTTCTGGAAGACCTTGAAGAAGGCCGGCGTGTGGCCGCCGGGGCCGGAGCAGCAGGTCGAGCCGCCGCGCAGGTTAATCATCGTCGCCGTGCCGTTGGCGTCGCCGACCGAGAGCTGCTCGGCGCCGGGGACGAACTTGACGAAGTTGGCGTCCGCGTAAGCCTTGTTCACCGCGTCGCCCGCGTTGACGGGGTTGCCGACGTTGGTGACGAGCGCGTTGTTGGCCGAGAGCCCCGCGCCGAAGACGTTCGAGCCCGACCACGCGTTCGCGCCGTTGAGGCGCGCCAGGTTGGGCGAGTGGCGGTTGTCGTTGATGAAGCCGGCCGTCGCCGCGTCGTTAATCGCCGAGACGATGGCGGTGCCCGTCATCGAGCCGCCGCCCGCGGCCGCGGTCGTCTGCTTCGTCCCGTCGGGGAAGATGACGCCGTTGCCCGTGCCGTTGACCCGGACGTTGCCGGCCACGTCCACCCGCTGTCCGGGGGTGTTGACGCCGAACCCGGCGTTGCCGTTGGCGGCCAGCACCATCGGGTTGATGTCGTCAGTGCCCTGCCGGAAGATGAACGAGCCGTTGGGGATGCCCTGCGGGTGCTGCGAGCCCGTCACCTGGAAGGCCCAGCGCTTCGACCCCGTGTTCTTGTTCTCGATGGCGAAGCCCATCACGATGGGGTGCGAGCCCTCGATGGCGAGCGGGCTCACGTTGGTGTTGCTGGCGATGGTGAGCGGGCTCCCCGGCGCGGCCGTCCCGATGCCGATGTTGCCGCCCGACTCCGTCAGCGCCGAGTCGCCGAGCGTGCCCGTGCCGTCCATCCACTTCGCCAGTTTGTTGGCCGTGCCCGTGCCGGCGAGCGCGGCCGCCGTCGGCGTGTCGCCGCCCGCCGCCAGCGTGGTCGCCGAGAAGACGCTCGTCTGCGACCCGAGGCCGCTGGCCGAGGTCAGCACGGTGCCGTCGTCGAAGCGGATGCCGCCGCGCGCACGGATCGTGCCGGCCACGTCGAGCGTGTCCTCGGGCGTGCCGGTGCCGATGCCGACGCGACCCTCGGGCGTGACGCGCATCTGCTCCTGCTCCGCGCCCGTGAACACGTCGCCCGTGCGGAAGGTGAGCGCGCCCGCGGTCGAAGTCACCTGCCCGTCCGTCCCGTCGTGCGCCGTCACGGTCAAGGCATTCGACTTCTTCGCGCGCGAAGCGGCCGTCAGCTCGTCCTGCCCCAGCCCCGCGGCCGAGATGGCCTGCGCGTAAGAGACCTTCAACTGCCCCTCGGCTTCCTTGCCGAGCGCGGCGCGCCCCGCGGCGACCGTGACCGAGCTGAGGCGGCGGCTCGACTGACCCTCAAGGTCTTCGGCCGTCAGCACGCAGAGGTACGAGCCGTCCTGGAGCCCCTGCCCGTCCCAGTTGTAGATGCCGCCCGCGCGGAAGCCCGAGTCGAAAAGACGCTCGCCCGCCGCCGTGTAAACTTCGAGGCGGACGCGGCGCGCGTCGCCGGGCGCGACGAAGCGGACGCCCGCGGCGGTCGAGGAGACGGCGACGGCCGGCCCCGCCTCGCCGCGCCGCCCCGCGGCGTTCTGCGCCAGCACCGGCCCGGCCAGCAACAAGACACACGTCAAGATAGAGGAACTGCGTTGTATGACGGACATTGTATTAAACCTCCGAATCAGATCCCTTCAATCTGAGCCGGGACGATATGACCGGCCACTCTCATACGCGTAACCGTCGTGTAGAAAGGATCAGGCGGGCATCGGCCGCCAGGTCGCGTAAGCACCTGATCGCCCCGGCCTAAGGCGCGTGTGGTTCTAGCATAAAGTGAGAATCCCCTCCACGTAAGATCAACAACTTACAGACTTGCTTCGCTCATAAAGCGAGAAATCAGTCGTGCATAAAGCGAGAAAAACCACTATCCTTCGCGCACATAGTGAGAATTTCCAAGATGCAGGTGACGGAAGTTCTCTGACCGGCGTGAAGGTTATAGCTGCATGGCTGAAGAGAAATTACCAGGTCTGACCGAGGCGCACATCCGCGAGCTGGCGAGTGAGAAGAGCTTCGACCGCGGCGAAGCTTACTACCACAACGGCTCTCTCCTGGAGCCCGTCCGCCAGGAGAGGGAGCTACGAGCCCAGTGCCAGGGCTCGGACTATGAGCCCTATCAAGTCAGCGCAACGCTCAACAAAAGCGGCACCGCCGAGACCTCCTGCACCTGCCCCTATGACTACGGCGGCATCTGCAAGCACCTCGTCGCCCTGCTTCTCACCTACGTCCACGAGCCGCAGTCGTTCCGCCCCATCCCGCCGCTCGCCACGCTGCTCGCCGGACGCAGCCGGGAGGAACTGATTACCCTCATCGGCGAACTCATCAAGCGAGAGCCCGAGTTGCTATCGCTGGTCGAACTCTCGGTTGCAACCGAGCAAGCGGAGCGAGGCGGGCAAGTAGACGTGGCAGCGTACCGCCGTCAGACGCGGCGGGCACTCCGACATGAGAGCGAACACGTCGTAGAAAAGGAGTTGCGAGCGCTGCGGGAACTGGCCGCCCGCGCGGCCAAAGCCGGCGACTGGCTGAATGCCGGCGCGATCCACCACGCCGCCTTGGACGAGGCCGTGCGCGGCTACGACGACATGCTGCGAGAGATAGACGAGGACGGCGGGATTGCCGTCGTCATAGACGAGTTCGCGCAGGGTCTGAGCCAGTGTCTCAAGAACAGTAAGGCCGACGCACAGACCCGGCGGGCGTGGCTGGAGACGCTGCTGGAGGCCGAGCTAGCCGACATAGAGATGGGCGGGATCGACCTCGCGCCGAGCGCCCGCGAGGCGGTCTTAGAGCATGCCGATGCCGAGGAGTGGGAGTGGATTGAAGAACGACTCAAAACTGCCATCTCGAAGAGCCGCGACTGGGAGCGAGAAGCGCTGGGCAGATTCTTAGCTGCCGGGCAGAAGCGGCGCGGGCGTGCAGGCAAAGCGGCGACGCCGAAGCAGAAGAGGACATGAACGGCAAAGCATGAAGGCCAGCAGCGGAAGCTCCGGCCGGGCATAATCCTATTCTCAGGACGGAGGTAGAGAAAGGATGGCGCAGCTACCGGCGAAGAAGCGGGCGACGCGGACGCCAGGAAGAGACCCACAGCTCTACACGCTCGACGTGTTCATCATGGATGGGCCGATGACCAAGAGCTTTCTAAAAAAGACCAGGGTAATTTCCAGAACCATCCAGATTCGCGGCGACCAGACACTCGCGGAGCTTCACCGCACCATCTTCGACGCCTTCGACCGCGAAGACGAGCACATGTACGAGTTCCAGATCGGCGGCAAGGGGCCGATGGACCCGAAGGCGCGGCGGTACGTGCTTCCCCCCTGTATGCAGGACGATGATAAGCCGGCGGGGGACGTGCAGCGTACGACGATTGGCTCGCTCGGCCTGCGAGTCCATGATGTCTTCGGCTACTGGTTCGATTTCGGCGACGACTGGTGGCATCAGATCAACGTCGTAGCAATCGAGGAGCGAGCGGCGCGAGGCAAGCTCCCGAAAGTGACCAAGCGCATCGGCAAGAGCCCGCCGCAGTACGCCGACTGGGATGAAGAGGATGAGTAGGGCGGCCCGTTTCGTCATTGGGTCTTTATCACAATGGAACAAGTAGACCGACAGAAGAC
>DAIRFV010000011.1:13486-53523 GCA_036794905.1 Pyrinomonadaceae bacterium
TCCTGCATTATTTCTACCAGGACAACGCGCGCTCCGGCTCACATTGCCGCTACAGGGCGTGTGACGGGGGCGCCGGCGGCCTTGCCTGAATGAATGCTCATTCAGTATGATGGGGCCGACCCGTCAGGGAATTCTCGGAAAGTCTCGGAGTCGAAACCCCTTTATGCTTCGGATCGAAAAGGCCGCCGTCCTGGGCGCGGGCACGATGGGCGCGCAAATCGCCGCGCACCTGGCCAACGCCGGTATCCCCACGCTCCTCCTCGACATCGCGCCGAAGGAGCCGACCGCGGAAGAGCACGCCCGCGGGCTAAACTTAGAATCGAAAGAGGTGCGCGACCGCGCCGCGCGCGCCGGGCTCGAAGCGGCGCAGAGGGCCAAGCCCGCCGCGTTCTTCACTGCGGCCGCGGCCGCGCTCGTCACCACGGGCAACTTCGAAGACGACCTGCCGCGCATCAAGGACTGCGACATCGTCTTCGAGGCCGTCGTCGAGAGGCTCGACATCAAGCGGAGCCTCTTCGAGCGCGTGGAAAAATTCCGCAAGCCCGGCTCGGTCGTCGCCTCGAACACGAGCGGCATCCCCATCCGCGAGCTCGCCGAGGGCTTCTCCGAAGAGTTCCGCGCGCACTTCCTCGGCACGCACTTCTTCAACCCGCCGCGCTACCTGCACCTCGTCGAGCTGATCCGGACGGAGTGGACGAAGCCGGAAGTCTCGTGCGCCGTCTACGGCTTCCTCGACCAGCGTTTGGGGAAGGGCGTCGTGGTGGCGAAGGACAGGCCGAACTTCATCGCCAACCGCATCGGCACGTTCGGGGCGCTCGTGACTCTGGGCGTGCTGGCCGAGGGCGGGTTCACCATCGAGGAGGTGGACAAGATTACGGGGCCCGCGATGGGGCGGCCGAAGTCGGCCACCTTCCGCACGTTCGACCTCGTCGGCCTGGACGTGCTCACCCACGTCGCGCGCAACCTCTACGAGGCCGTGCCCGACGACGAGGAGCGGGAGGTTTATAAACTGCCCGAGTTCGTCGAGCGCATGGTCAACCGTGGCATCCTCGGCGACAAGACGCAGGGCGGCTTCTACCAGAAGCGGAAGGGCGAGGGCGAGAAGAAGGAGATTTGGACGCTCGACGTGGCGTCGCTCGAATACCGACAGCCGCAGAAGGCGAAGCTCCCCTCGCTCGAAGCGGCGAAGAACATCGAGGACACGCGCGCGCGCGTCAAGTCGCTCTTCTGGGGCCAGGATCGCGCGGGCGAGTTCCTCTGGAAGACCTCCTCGCGCGTCTTCGCCTACGCCGCGAACCGCATCCCGGAGATCGCGGACACGGTGTTGGAAGTTGACCGCGCGATGAAGTGGGGCTTCGGGTGGGAGCTGGGCGTCTTCGAGGCTTGGGACGCGGTCGGCGTCGAGAAGGTCGTCGGCAGATGGAAGGAAGAGGGGACGGCCGTCCCCGCGAACGTGCAACGGATGCTCGACGCGGGCGCGACCTCCTTCTACAAGAGCGAGGGCGGGCGCGACTCCTACTTCGACTTCGAGTCGGGCGAGTACAAGCCCGTCGCGGACCAGCCGGGCGTCGTCGTGCTGAAGTCCCTGAAAGACCGCACGGGCGTCATCAAGAAGAACGCGGGCGCGTCGCTCGTGGACTTGGGCGACGGCGTGGCGTGCCTCGAGTTCCACTCGAAGATGAACTCCATCGGCGGCGACACGCTGTCGATGTTGAAGACGGCGCTCGCCGAAGTCGAGAAGAACTTCGTCGGCCTCGTCGTCGGCAACCAGGGGCAGAATTTTTCCGTCGGCGCGAACATCATGCTCGTCCTGCTCGCCTCGCAGGAGGAGGACTGGGACGAAATCGATCTGGGCATCCGCGCGTTCCAGCAGGCGACGATGTCCCTGCGCTACTCGCCCAAACCCGTCGTGGTCGCGCCGTTCCAGATGACGTTCGGCGGCGGGTGCGAGATGACCCTGCACGCCGACCGCGCGCGCGCCGCGGCCGAGACCTACATCGGGTTGGTCGAGGTCGGCGTCGGCTTAATCCCCGCGGGCGGCGGGACGAAGGAGATGGTGGTGCGGGCGCTCGACTCCATCCCGCCCGGCGTGACGGAGGCCGACCCGTTCCCCTTCGTCAAGCGCGCGTTCGAGACCATCGCGATGGCGAAGGTGGCGACCTCGGCGGCCGAGGCCAAGTCGCTCGGGTTCCTGCGCGAAGAGGACTCTTTCTCGATGAACGCCGACCGCCTCATCGCCGACGCGAAGCAGGAGGTGCTGGCGCTGGCCTCGACGGGCTACAGTCAGCCGCAGCAGCGCCGCGACGTGCTCGCGCTCGGCAACTCCGCGCTCTCGACCATCAAGCTCGGCATCCACCAGATGAAGCGCGGCGGCTTCATCTCAGACCACGACGCTGTCATCGGCGAGAAGCTGGCGCGGGTTCTGACCGGCGGCGACCTCAACCACGAGACGCGCGTCTCGGAGCAGTACCTGTTGGATTTGGAGCGCGAGGCGTTCCTCTCCCTGTGCGGCATGCGCCCGACGCAGGAGCGCATCGCGCACATGCTCAAGACCGGCAAGCCACTCCGCAACTAAAAGGAGAGTGCGATGGGCGTGAGCACAGCCGTCGGCGTGAGTCAGACCGGGGGCGAGTTGGGCGGGCTGCTCGAAGAGTTGGCGGCAGTCACCCGGGAGGCGCGTGAGGTCTTCGGCGGCCTCTCGGCGGCGCAACTCAACTGGAAGCCTTCGGCCGAGCAGTGGAGCGTCGGCCAGTGCTTCGACCACCTGATTAAGACCAACAGCACCTTCTTCCCGGACATGCGGAGGGTCGCCGCCGGGACTTACAAGGGCAGTCTGTGGGGGCGCGTCTCGCCGCTCTCGGGCTTCTTCGGCCGGTTCATCCTGAAGTCGCTCGACCCCGAGAAGGGGCGGAGGACGAAAGCGCCGCGCGTCTTCGAGCCGGCGAAGAGCGAAGTGGCGGCGGACGTCATCGTAAAGTTCGTGCGGCACCAGTCGGAGGTGTCCCAGTTGATGCGCGAGACTGCGGGCGCGGACCTGCGCGGCCTGAAGGTCACCTCGCCCGTCAGCCCGGTCGCCACCTACAGCCTGCTCGACGCCTACCGCATCGTCGTCGCGCACGAGCGCAAGCACTTCGAGCAGGCGCGCCGCGTGACGCAGGAGAAAGGCTTCCCCGCCGCCTGAAAGTTATGGAATACCCCGTGACGCCGGCCGTGAGGCTGCTGCGAGAGCATAAGGTCAAATTCGAGCCGCACCTCTACGACTACGTCGAGCGCGGCGGGACGAGTCACTCGGCCGAGGCGCTGGGCGTGGACGAGCACGCGGTCGTCAAGACTCTGGTGATGGAGGCGGAAGGGAAGCGCCCCTTCCTCGTCCTGATGCACGGCGACCGCGAGGTTTCGACCAAACAGCTCGCGCGCCACATCGGCGTGAAGGCCGTCCACCCGTGCGACTTCGCGGAGGCGCAGAAGCACACGGGCTACCTGGTCGGCGGCACGAGCCCCTTCGGCACGCGCACGCATCTGCACGTCTACGCCGAGCGGACGATTTTTGAGTTGGCGAAGATTTACATCAACGGCGGCAAGCGCGGCTTCCTCGTCTCGGTAGACCCCAAGGTCTTGAAGGAAGTCCTGCACGCCGAAGAGGTCGAGGTGGCAATCGGAAAAGAGTAGACAGTAGACAGTAGCCAGTAGGAAAGCATTGGGCTCTGCTGACGTTGAGGATGAGAACCGCACAGTTTGAGCGGCGAGGGGTCTTCTACTGACTACTGTCTACTGACTACTGTCTACTGAACGGAGTAATCATGAGAGATGCGGTCATCGTTTCCGCCGTGCGCACGGCGGTCGGCAAGGCCCCGAAGGGGACTCTGAAGAACACGCGGCCCGACGAGATGGGCGCGGCCGTCGTCGAAGAGGCCGTGCGCCGCGCCGGGGGCCTGGAGAAGTCGGAGATCGAGGATGTCGTCATGGGCTGCGCGATGCCCGAGGCCGAGCAGGGCATGAACGTCGCGCGCGCCGCGGCCATCCGCGCCGGCCTCCCCGTGGAGACCTCGGCGATGACCATCAACCGCTTCTGCTCCTCGGGACTTCAGTCGATAGCGATTGCGGCCGACCGCATCCGGACGGGGGGCGCGGACGTGATCGTCGCGGGCGGCCTGGAGACGATGTCGCTCATCCCGATGGGCGGCCACATCATCCGCCCGAACCCATATCTGGTCGAGCACTACCCGGACTTCTACCTCAACATGGGGCTGGCGACCGAGAACGTCGCGCGCCGCTACGAGGTCACGCGCGAGGAGCAGGACGCCTTCGCCCTCCTCTCGCACCGGCGCGCCGCGGCCGCGCAGGACGCGGGGCACTTCGAAGACGAGATCGTGCCCCTCAAAGTCACCTTCGAGGAGCTGAACGAGAAGGGGAAGAAGACGGCGCGCGAGGTCACCTTCACGAAGGACGAAGGGGTGAGGCGCGACACGTCGGAAGAGGGCCTGGCGAAACTGCGCCCCGCGTTCCACGCGAAGGGGACGATTACGGCCGGCAACGCGTCGCAGATGTCGGACGGCGCGGCCGCCGCCGTCGTCATGTCGGACGAGCGCGCGCGGCAGTTGAACCTGAAGCCCCTGGCGCGCTTCGTCGCCTACGCCACGGCCGGCTGCCCGCCCGAGGAGATGGGCATCGGCCCCGTCCACGCCATCCCGAAGGTCTTGAAGATCGCCGGGCTCAAGCTCGAAGACATGGACGTGATCGAGCTCAACGAAGCCTTCGCCGCCCAGAGCCTGGCCGTCATCAAGACGCTGGGCCTCGACCCCGAGCGCGTCAACGTCAACGGCGGGGCCATCGCGCTGGGCCATCCCCTGGGCTGCACGGGCGCGAAGCTGACGGCCAGCATCCTGCGCGAACTCGAACGCCGCGGCGGACGCTACGGCATGGTCACGATGTGCGTCGGCGGCGGCATGGGCGCCGCCGGCATCTTCGAGCGCATCGGTTAATTTTGTCTTCACCGTCAACAGAGAAAGGATAAGTCTATGAGTGCCGTAGCCGAAGAGAAGAAGATTGTCGTGGGCGGGAGTTTTCTCATCGAAGAGAGGACGCCCGAGGAGGTCTTCACGCCCGAGGACTTCACCGAGGAGCACCACATGATCGCCGAGACCGCGCGGCAGTTCATGGACAACGAGGTGCGGCCGCGCATCCCCGAGCTGGAGAAGAAGGACTGGAAGCTCGCGCGCGAGTTGGTGCAGAAGGGCGCGGAGATCGGGTTCGTCGGCGCGACCGTGGCCGAGGAGTACGGCGGTTTGGGTCTCGACCAGGTGGCGGGCGCCATCCTCGGCGAGGCGCTGGGGCGCGCGGCCTCGTTCGCCACGACGATGGGCGCGCAGGGCGGCATCGGGCTGCTGCCCATCGTCTACTACGGCACCGAGGAGGCGAAGCAGAAGTACATCCCGCGCGTCGTCACGGGCGAGTTGATTACCGCTTACGCTTTGACCGAGGCCGGCTCGGGCTCCGACGCGCTCGCGGCGAAGGCGACCGCGAAACTCTCCGAGGACGGCACGCATTACCGCATCAAGGGCGAGAAGATGTGGATCACGAACGGCGGCTTCGCAGACCTGTTCGTGGTCTTCGCCAAGGTGGACGGGGACAAGTTCACGGGCTTCATCGTCGAGCGGCAGGAGGGGCTGTCGAACGGGGCCGAGGAGCACAAGATGGGCATCAACGGCTCTTCGACGACCGCGCTCGTGCTCGACGACGTGCAGACGCCCGTCTCGAACCTTCTGGGCGAGGTCGGCAAGGGGCACAAGATCGCCTTCAACATCCTCAACGTCGGCCGCTTCAAGCTCGGCGCGATGTGCCTCGGCGGGATGAAGCTGGCGACGCACGAGTCGGTGCGCTACGCCAACGAGCGGCACCAGTTCGGCAAGCCCATCTCGTCTTTCGGCGCCATCAAGCACAAGCTCGCCGAGATGGCCATCCGCACCTGGGTCGGCGAGGCGACGACCTACCGCACGCTCGGGCTCATCGAGGGCGCGATCAACGCGACGGCGACGGCCGAAGACCCCGAGTCGAAGCTGCGCGCCATCGAGGAGTACGCCGTCGAGTGCTCGATCATCAAGGTCTCGCTGTCCGAGTACTGCCAGTACGTGACGGACGAGATGGTGCAGATTTACGGCGGCTACGGCTACTCGGCCGACTACCCGGCCGAGGCCGCCTACCGCGACGCGCGCATCAACCGCATCTTCGAGGGCACGAACGAGATCAACCGCATGCTCATCCCCGGCATGCTCATGAAGCGCGCGTTGGGCGGCAAGCTCGCGCTGCTGCCGGCCGCGCAGGCGCTCATGGACGAGGTGCTGTCTCCTGCGATGCCTTCCTTAGATGAAGACGAGGCGGTGCTCGCCGCCGAGGCCAAACTGGCGAAGAACGCGAAGAAGGTCGCGCTGATGGTGCTCGGCACGGCGGCGCAGAAGTACATGACGGCGCTCTCGGAGGAGCAGGAGGTCTTGATCGGCGCCTCGAACATCATCATGGATGTCTTCGCGATGGAGTCGGCGATCTTGCGCGCGCAGAAGCTCGCGGCGGCGCAAGGGCCGGAGGCGGCGGCGCTCTACCTCGACATGGTGCGCGTCTTCTGCAACGACGCGGTCGAGCGCGTCGAGGCCGAGGCCAAGAACACGCTCGCGGCCGTCTCGGAGGGCGACGAGCTGCGCACGCTCCTCGCCGCCCTCAAGCGCTTCACCAAGCACACGCCCACCAACACGGTCGTCGCGCGCCGCCGCATCGCCGACGCGATGATTAAGGCGAACCGCTACGTGTACTAAGAAGGTGATGGGTGTCAGGGGTTGGGTGTTGGGTAAAGACAGTCTTTTCTAACCCAACACCCAACACCCTGCACCCATCACCCTTCCTACCCGACACCCGACACCCGACACCCGGCACCCGGCACCCTCTTTCAACATGCACATCACACGCATCCCCGTGCCGACGCCCTTTTACGTGGGGCCGGTCAACGTCTACCTCATCGAGGAAGAGCCGCTGACGCTGATCGACACGGGGCCGAAGACGAAGGAGGCGGTCGAGGCGCTGCGGGAGGGGTTGCGGAAGGCGCGCGTCCGCGTCTCGGACATCAGGCGCATCGTGCTGACGCACGCGCACGAGGATCACTGCGGGCTGGCGAAGCAGTTGCGGGACGAGGCGAAGGACGCGCAGGTCTTCGTCCACGGCTGGGAGACGGGGCACCGCGCGGGGCGCCTTGAGTACGGCGAGAACCGCGCGCTGTTGGAGCGCGCGGGCGTGCCCCCGGAAGAGCTGGCCGAGATGCGTCGGATGTACGAGGGCGTGAGGGCTTACGCCGACGCGCTCGAAGACCACGAGCACGCGGAGCTGTCGGACGACGAGGAGCTCGGCTTCGAGCGCGGCACCCTGCGCGTCGTCCACACGCCCGGCCACACGCCCGGCTCCTGCTCCTTCCTGCGCGAGGCCGACCGCACCGTCATCGCGGGCGACTGCGTGCTCAAGCGCATCACGCCCAACCCCGTCCTTTCGCCCGACCCGCTCGACCCCACGCGCCGCTTCCGCTCGCTCGCCGAATACCTGGTGAGCCTCGCGCGCCTGCGCTCGCTCCACCCCACGCTCGTCTACGGCGGCCACGGCGACCCCGTCGAAGACTACGAAGAGCTCTTCAACCGTTACCTGCGCGCCATCAACGAGCGCCAGGCGGAAGTCATCCGCCTCCTCCCCAAAGCGGGCGCCACCGCCTGGGACATCGCCGTCGAACTCTTCCCCGGCACCGGCGACGTACACCGCTTCCTCGCCGTCTCCGAAGTGGTCGCACACCTCGACCTCGCCCACTCCGAAAATAAACTCGCCCTCGAACTCTCGTCGGACGGCCGCGAACTCTACCGCCGCCCGTAACGAAGAACTCCCCCGGCGGACGTGACGCAGACGCAGGCCGGGCGACGAATCCGGCCCGCGCCACCGATGCGTCGCCCGGCGTTCGGCCTCGGCCGCAACCGCGTGTTATGAGGAGGGTGTCGGCGCGGGCTTACGCGCGCCCGGTCGCTTGCGGTCGGCCTTGCGGATGCCCCCGACCTTCTCGTACTCGTTGCTGTTCTTCCCGTACTTGGCCGCCACGCCGGCCAGAATCCTCTCGGAGAAGTCTTGCAGCTTCTTCTCCGAATCGGCCAACACGTTGGCCTTCTCGTCCGCCGTCGAGAGCGCCTGGTTGTAGTCATCCAACTTCACGCGCGTATCCGCGACGGCATCCTCGAACGTCGCCGAGGTCACGCCGTTCCCGAAGTCCTGCGCCCCGATAGAACGCAGCCCCGCCGCCCGCGTACTCGCCTTGTCGAGAACCTTCGACGTGCGCTTCAAACGTCCCATAACTTTTACCTCCAGGAGAGATGAGGGAGATGAAAAGACCGTGAGGCTCAGGCGCCGCGCAGTATATCCAATCCGCATTAAATTTCAAGCACAATCTTTCACCCCCTCTCTCCCCTCGCACGCCCCCGCCCCGAAGGTTACTCCATGACCAAAACCCGCCATCAAGTGACATTCACGCGCCACAAAAAACGCGTACCCGCCATCAAGTAACAGGTACGCGGTTCTTTCTAACGCCTCCACGAAACAAACGAACAACTGCCCGGCACAAAGAAACAAACACCCGTTCCCCTGTCACAACAACCCGGAACAAGGCAACAGCTACTCACTCGTTTGTAATGCCAACCCAAAACAAAGAAGCGAACACGAACGCCGCATGAAGAGGTGCATGTCTCTTAGTAGCGAGTGCAGAATTCTAAATCGACGCAACACACTACTCTTCAACGCGCGGTCATTAGTCTCCACTGAGAACGTAAAACTTAAATTCGCATACTGCTTATTCGCCATCCTCTTCAGAATTTATCTGCGGCAAAGAGTCTTGGGTTCCAGCATATGCCGATTTGAGAATATTGTGCATCTGCTCGTTATTCTCGATAAGTAGGGGCCCGACGGTCGCGCCCGCGAATTTGGTTTCCGCGTTAAAAACAATGCCACTAAGGTCTGCGTCGCTAAGATGTGACTCGCTAAGGTCTGCCCCGCTAAGGTCTGCGCTTTCAAGCTTCGCTTCACTCAGGTCTGCATTGAAGAGATCAGCATTGGTTAAGTTTGCGGCGACAAGATTCGCTTCTGCTAATTCTGCGTCCTGAAGATTTGCCTCCGCAAAGTTGGCATTTCTAAGGAAACAGAAGACCAAATCAGCCTCGCGAAGATTTGCCCTATAAAAGTTCGCAAAAAATAAGTCTTTAGCATTTAATGTGCAGCCTGCCACGTCCAAATAATTAAAATGTTCAAATATGAAAACGGGCGCGTAGCTTGGTTGGCTTTAAAGCCGCGACAATAACTCTGCAAAAGAATAATGAGTAGGCCACTCGATTCTTGATAAGTTTTCCGTCACTCGTGCGCAGGCGCTAAGGGCGGCGATCAAACTCTCCTCCACGTTCTGCGCCGAGCGAGCGCTGGATGAGTACCCACGCGACCTCGCCGCAGTCCTGGCTGAGGCGCACCGAGGCCAGGGCGTCGGTCACGTCGCGGAGGGCTTCAGGGAACTTGCCTGTCGCGCCGTTGATGACCGCCTTAGTCGCGGACTTGAAGAAATCCTTGAAGCTGAAGCTGATGGCCCTGTTCAGGAGAGAGACGGGCTTGGTGACGTTGAGGCCGTGTTGGTTGCTGCTCATTGCCCTTCCTTGTGAGACGAGGATGCGGTCTGGACGGTAAGCCGCGGCAAGGCGGCCGGCTCTCCGCCGTCGCCCAGGGCTCTTTATAGCTCAATCCGGCAAGCGGGCGCGAGGAATTTCTCAAGGTCTAAGCTCGCGGCGCCGAGGAGTTGGAAGAGATTGGCGCACGGCCGAGCGCGGGGCGGAACTGTCGGGCTCCGCCCCGCGCCGGGAGTCTCTGCGCGCACGCCCGCGCGAGGGGTCAGTTGCCGCCGCCCGCCTGCGCGGGGGCGCCGGCCGGGGCGCGCGCGGGCAGGACGCGGTTGTTCATGTCGCGCAGGGCGGCGAGGTTCTTGTCGCGGAGGGCGAAGGTGGTCTTGCCGACCGAGAACTCGACGTAGTCGGCGCGCGCGAGCTTGAGGAAGACTTCGTAGGGGACGGAGACTTCGAGCGTCTCCTTCGCGTCCTCGGCGGCCCAGCCCTCGCCGACGCCGTTGGAGACGAGGGTCATCCGGCCCAGCCGGAGCGTCTCGCCGTCGGCGACGGCCGAGAGCTGGCGCTCGTTCGGCGTGTGGCGCGCGTCCCAGTTCTTCGCCTCGAAGGTGAGGCGCAGCGTCGCGCGGCGCACGTACTCGAGCTGCCGGCCCGGGCAGTGGAGCGTCGCGCGGAGGCTGACGCAGAGCCCCTTGAGGATGCTCTCCGACCCCTTCGCCATCTCGCAGGTGACGCTCATGCGCTTGAGCTCGACGACCGTCTCGTGCGCGAAGCCGTCGTAGGCCGTGTCGATCCTGCCGCCGTGTTCGAGCGGCTTCGGCGCGGCCGCCTTCTTCGAAGTCTGCGCGCACACGGCGGCGGCGAGCGTCACCAAGACGCAGCAGAGCGTAACGATCCTTTTCATGACTCGATAATCCTAGCGGGGCGCTTGGGTTCTGGTGCGCTGAGGCGCGTGCGGCGTGGGGCACATGCTCAGGCGACGTGGCATTGTGACGAGGCGGCCGCGGGCTTCGTGTCGCCTTAAGAAGATACTAGGGAGCGGCGGGCGCGGCTGTCAAGAGGCAGCCGCGCCGAGCGCGTCCGGGGGTCGAAGACGGCGCCGCAGTCACGGCCTCTCGCCGAGCCCTCCGAGGATTTCATTCGCCAGCGTGTTCAGCCGGCTCTGCGTGTCGCGGTCGGACTCGTTCGACAGGAGGACTATCCCCAACCCCAGCTCGGGATAGACGGCGCAGTGGCTGGCGAAGCCGAAAGTGCCGCCGCTCTGAAAAATCTTCCGGCGCCCGCCCGCCGTCATGTTCATCTGCCAGCTCAGACCCGAGGCGTAGTATTTGATGTCGCCCCACGTCGGCCTGTGCGAGAGCGCGACCACCTCATCCCTTTCGTCGAGGTGAAACCGGACGTATTCCAGCATGTCCGCGACCGAGGAGCGCAGCCCCCCCGCGGCCTGCGACTGGGGCGTGCCGGGGAGCGCGACGCTCCCGTTCTCGTAGTGACCCTTCGCCAGACGTTTCGCCTCCGCGGCCGACAGGCTGATCTTCGTCTCCCGCATCTTCAGGCGGTGCGTGATCTTCGCCCCCACCAGCCGCTCGTAGGTCGTCCCGTAGACGCGCTCCAGAATGTACCCGAGGAGCTGCGCCGCGGCGTTCGAGTATTTGAAGTCGGAGCCGGGGGCTTTCTCCAGCCTCACCCGGCGCAGGTCTCTGTAGAAATCGTCCCTCGTGTACTTCCGTTCGATCTCGGTGAGAATCCGGGGCAGCTCGTACGGGTTCGGGTCTTTGAAAAGCTCGGGCCGGTCGGGCAGCACGAACGGCAGTTGCGAGGTGTGGTTAATCAGGTGCACGAGCCGGACGGGCTGACGCCCGAACTCGAGGTTAGGGTATTCGCCGTCGAGGTACTTGCGGATGTCGTCTTCCAGCTTCACCTTCCCCTCGGCGACGGCGCGGGCCAGCAACACGCCCGTGAACGTCTTCGTGATGGAGCCGATCTCGTAGAGCGTATGTTTCGTCGGGAGTTGCCGCCGGCCCTTCTCGACTTCGCCGTAGTTGAACGTGTAAGCCTTGCCGTCTTTGAGCACCCCGACCGAGAGGCCGACGGCGCGCGCGTCGCCCATGTACTTCCGCGCCGCCGCGTCCACGACGCCGCCGATGTCTCCCGCGCGGGCGCCGGCCGCGGGCGCCGGGACGGTCTGCGCTTTCAGCGCGCCGAAGGAGGCCGCGTGGACGAGCAGGAGCACGGCGGCGAGTCTGTGTCTCATGTGTGCCTTCCCGACGAACCCGTCTTCACCTCACGAATCAAATCCCGTAGGCCGTGAAGCCGCCGTCGATGGCGACGCACTGGCCCGTGACGTAGGAGGCCGCGGGCATCGAGAGGAAGGCGACGACCGCCGCGACCTCCGCGGGCTCGCCGACGCGGCGCATGGGCGTGCGCGAGAGGACGCGCGCGAGGCGTGCGGGGTCTGAGAGCACGGGCTCGACGAGCGGCGTGCGGATGTACCACGGGGCGACGGCGTTGACGCGTATCCCGTCCCGCGCCCACTCGACGGCGAGGCTGCGCGTCAACTGGAGGAGCGCGGCCTTGCTCATCGCGTAGGGCGCGCCCGTGCTCGTGTGCGTCAGCCCCGAGACGGAGGAGACGTTGACGACCGACGCGCCGCCCGCCGCCTTGAGCGCCGCGTGCGCCGCCCGCGTCAGCTCGAAGGCGGCGGTGAGGTTGGTCGAGATGACCCGCTCGTACTCTGCCGCGGTGTACTCGACCGCGGCCCTGCGCACGTTCGTCCCGACGTTGTTGACGAGCACGTCGAGGCGGCCGAGCTCTTCCACGCGGCGCAGGACGCGCGCGCGCCCCTCGGCCGTCGAGAGGTCTGCGGCGACGCCCTCCGCGTCCGCGCCCGCGCGCCGCCAGGTATCGACCCGCGCCCCGAGCCGCGCCGCGTCGCGCGCGACGGCGACGACGCGCGCCCCGAAGGCGATGAACTCTTCGGCCACCGCCAGCCCGATTCCCAGCGACGCGCCCGTCACGAGCGCCGTCCGGCCCGCGAGGCTCCAGCGCACGTTGACGCCCTGCGAATTCGCTTCAGACACTCCTCAACCTCCCGACGTTTCGCGGGAAAGCATAAACAGGCGGGCGCGGAAGTGAAAGCCCCGCGGTCCGGTTCACTTCAACTTCCTGTGGAGTTCGTGGGGCAGGTGGTTGCGCGCGACGAAGTCCGTGTCCGGCGACGCTCCTCGTGTCGCAGGCCGCAGTCGAGTGTAACGTGAGAAGGAGTTAACCACAGAGGCACAGAGACACAGCTAAAACAATTTCAAATTTAAGAGTTAAAAATTCAAATTCTTAAAGCCGTGTCTCTGTGCCTCTGTGGTTAATTTCCTTCCCTCCCGGCTCGTACGAACAGAACGAGAAAGGCGCGCTGGCCTTGCGCGGACGCTTCGTAGACGCGCTCGGCGCGGTAGCCGCGCTCGGTGATGAGCTTTAAGGGCTGGCGCGACTCGTCCCAGTCGGCGTCACGGAAGGCCGCCCAGAAGCGCTCGCCGCGGAGCGCGTCCGTGTTCGCCACGGCGACGCCGTCGAAGTCGCGCGGGAGGAAGTAGCCCGGGTCTTCCGCGACGCCGGGCGCGCCCTCGACCGAGACGACGCGGAAGCGGCCGGAGCCCGAGAGCGCGAACCAGAGGTGATATGCGACGAGGTCTTCGAAGGCGTACACGTCCCCCGCGCCCGCCCCGTCGTCCCGCGCGGCCGAAGCGGCGAGACCTTCCCACGCGCACCAGACGTGCGCGGCCTGCCGGCGCGCGAGCCCGAGCGCGCCGACGAGCGCCGCCCAGCAGCAGAGGAGCAGGAGCGCCGAAGTCTTCAACCACGCGGGGCGCAGCCGCCCGAGCACCAAACCCGCGAGCAGCGCGTACGGCCCGGACGCGACGATCAGGTGCCGCGTCCCCCACACAGACTGCGGCAGCACGTAACTCGCGACGAAGGCGAGCGCGACGGGCAGCAGCGTGAACGTGAGTAGGAAGGCGGCCGTCGCGTCGTCCCTCGAATCGGCGGCGCCCGCGTCTGCGTCCAACTGGTCGGCTCTGCCCCGCCTCATCCTTTCAAACAGCAGGGCGGCGACGGGCAGGCCGACGAGCAGCAGCCCGAGCAGCGCGCCGCCGCGCCCGTAGATGGGGTCGGCGGAGCTCTGCCGGAAGTAGAAGGGCTGGTTGAAGAGTGCGAACAGCTCGACGAGGTCGCCCGCGCCCGGCCTCCCGATCCACCCGATATTCTGCGCGAGCCCGCCGCCCGCGCCCGCCGCGCTCACGCACGCCCAGACCCACGGCACGTAGGCGACGCAGAGCCCCGCGCACGTCAACGCGAACGCGCCGAGCCTGCGCCTCTCTCTCAGCGCGAGGAAGGCGCCCTCGCACGCGACGACGAGCCAGCCGTAGTAGTGCGTGTAGACGAGAAGTAAGTTGACGAAGAAGAGCGCGACGAAGAGCCCGCGCGCGCCGTCTCTCTTATTGAGCAGCCGCGCGAAGAGCCACAAAGAGGTGAGCGTCAGCAGGAGCAGCAGGCCGTACATCCTGACCTCCTGCGCGTACTTGATGAGGTAGCCGTTTGTACCCGCGACGAGCAGGGCGATGTTCGTCGCCGTCGCGCTCAGCCGCAGCTCGCGCGCCAGCAGCAGCAGCGGGACGAGCGCCGCGACTGATGCAACGACGGGGAAGAGCCGCAGCCAGAGAAGCGACTCGCCGCCCGCCGCCACCCACACCTTCAGCAGCGCGTAGAAGAGCGGCGGGTGGATCAGGTCGGCCGCGACGAAGCGCCACAGCCCCGGCCAGGTGTGCCGCGCGGCGTGGACGCCGAACAGCTCGTCGAACCACAGGCACGTCCCCGTCAAACGCCACAGGCGCGCCCCCACGTAGAGGCCGACGAGCGCCGCCGTCAGCAGCACGGTTCTGCTCTGCCGGAAGTTCATGGGGAATCAGTGGGCAGTAGGCAAACGGCAGTCGGCAGTTGAAAGTGCCGCTGTCGAAACCTCCGATTTAACCTTTCAACGCACGTCATGCGGGGCGACTGCCGACCGCCATCTGCCTACTGTCTACTCCTCTTCACGGCAGCGTCTCGGGCTCGCCCGCGCCCTCGTCCGCCTCCCGGTCGGGGTTCTCGCCCGCCGCCTCTTCGAGGTCGAGGGCGGCCTCGCCTAAACGCGCGGTGAGCCAGTTGAGGAAGACTTCGGCCTCGCGCCCCTTGCCCGTCCAGCGCGCGCGGTCGAACATGGTGAGCGCCATCTGGAGCGCGTGGTGCTGGCCGGCGCGGTCGCCCGCGAACTCGAACTGCCGGTAGAGCCGGTCGATGAGGCTGACGGACTCGACGGCCGTCTCCACGTCCTTGAAGCCGAGCTTGCCCGCGAAGAACTTCGAGTAGATGTTCTGCGGCTGCGAGGTCGAGGTGTAGAGGTCGAAGTAGCCCGAGTGCAGCCCCGCCTCCTGCAACACCGACGCGACGTACGAGGGGCGCGCGCCCGTGATGACCGCGATGTCCTCGACCTCGCCCAGCCCCGAGATGAAGAGCGAGATGATCTGGTCTTTGCGCGAAGGTTTGCTCGAAGACCTGCGCGGCGGCGGCGCGTCGGCCGCGCCCTTAGACTTCTTAGCCTTGCTGCTCATCAGAGTCCTCCCTCCTTTTTCGCCCGTAATGTGTCGCAGAGTTTGTTGGCTACTTTATCACCTCGAACTCAAAATAGATTGTCTTCCCGCGCACGACGAAGCAGAGGTACTGCTCCCAGAAGCGGCGCAGGAAGCGCAGCGCCGGGCGGCGGTTGCACGCGTTGACCGCCAGCTCGAAGCCGAGCGCGCGCCAGAGCTTGAGCATCGTGACGCGGACGAGGCGCGGGCGCAGGCGGACGTGGCTGTAGAAGTCGAAGTCGGGGCGGTCGCCCGTGAAGTACGCGAACGACTCGGTCGTCAGGTGGTGCTTGTGCGTCGGGTCGGTGTAGGAGGCGATGTCGGAGAAGTGCGGCGTGTCGAGCCGGATGAGCCCGCCCGGCTTCGTCACGCGGTAGAGTTCCGCCACGACCGCGAGCACGTCGTCCACGTGCTCGATGACCTGGTTGCCGACGACCAGGTCGAACTCGTCGTCGGGGAACGGGTACGGCACCACGTCCAGGTCGTGCAGCACGTCCGCGTCCGAACGCGGGTTGCTGTCCATCCCGACCGCCCCCGGCGTCTTGTGCTTCCCGCACCCGATGTCGAGTATCTTCATGCGAAGGGTCAGTGTAGCGGCCGCGCGCGCACGCGTTCAAGCGGGGCGGCGGCCGGGCGTCGCATAAATTTTCGGAACCCGCGCGCCGCGCCGGGCGTGCAAACGTGCTGAAGAACTTTCCCTAGGAGGTCTCGTCAAGCAGTGAAACCCAAAGTCCTGCCGCTCGCCGCCTTCGCACTGTTGGCCGCGTCAGCGGTGTCGGCGCAGACGAAGGCGCCGGCCCCGCCCGCGCGGCCCGCCCCGGCCGCCGCGCCCACGGCCCCGGCACAGCCCGCGGCCGTCGCCGCCGTGCCGCTTGCCGCCGCCGCCGCGCCGCACGCTCCGTCCGTCCCGCAGTCCCCGGCCGCCGCCCCGCGCGCATACCCCGCGCCGCGGCCCGCCGCCGCGCCGCCGGAACAGCCCACGCCGCCGCAGGAGGCGCCCGCGCCGCCGGCCGTCGCCACGACCTTCTACGTCTCGGGCAACTTCCTCGGCGTGCGCACGGAGGAGGTGACGCGCGAGAACATGCAGCGCTACGGCCTCTCGGGCACGCCGCGCGGGGTCGGCGTCAGCGAGGTCGTCAAGGGCAGCCCGGCCGAGAAGGCCGGGCTCAAAGCCAACGATGTCATCGTCCGCTTCGACGGCGAGCAGGTGACGAGCGTCCGCAAGCTGACGCGCCTCATCTCGGAATCCGCCCCCGACCACTCCGTGCGGCTCACAGTCCTGCGCGGCGGCGCCGAGCAGGAGTTGTCGGCCACGCTCGCGCGCCGCGAGCCGTTCGTGAGCGCGGGCGGCGAGGGGCTCTTCAACATCTCGCCCGGGGACTTCGGCGACGCGATGCGCCTCGGCGAAGAGGCGGCGCGCAACTCCGAACAGTGGAAGCGCGCCGAGGAGCAGATGCGGCGGAAGTGGGAGGGGATGGCGCAGAAGCACCCGAGCCTCTTCGGCTCGACGCGCCGCATCGGCGTGGCGACGAACGCGTTGGGTCAGCAGCTCGCCGACTACTTCGGCGTCACGCACGGCGTACTCGTCAGCTCGGTCGAGGAGAACAGCCCGGCCGCCAGGGCCGGCATCAAGGCCGGCGACATCGTGACCGAGGCCGACGGCCAGAAGGTGGAGGACGCGGACGACCTCGCCCGCGCGCTCTCGGCGAAGGGGGAGGGCGAGGTCACGCTCACGGTCGTCCGCGACCGCAACCGGCGCACCGTGCGCGTCACGCCCGAGCGCCGCGCGGCGCCGCAGACCTTCTTCACCCCCGGCACGTTCCGCCTCTTCGATTCGCCCGTCGCCGCCGTGACGCTCCCGCGCATCATGATGCGGCCCGACGTTTTCAACGTCCCGAGCCCCGTCGTCACGCCGCGGCTCCTGAACGTGCCGCGCCCACGCGTCACGCCCCGCCTCCGCCTCTTCGGCCCCGGCGACCGCGTGCTCTAGCCAAGACAGTTAACCACAGAGACACAGAGGCACAGCTAAATTCAATTAGCTGTGCCTCTGTGTCTCTGTGGTTAACTCCTGCTCATCCACAACTGCTAAGTGCTATAACTCCCCGCGCTCCTTGAGACCCGCACCGCCGTTGTACAATCCTTCGGCAGTAAAGGAAGGGAGAGTCCGTCGTTGGCCTTCGACCGTAGACAGAAGGAGTTCGAGGCGCTTGTGGCGGAGGCGGCCGGCTGCCGCCGGTGCGAGGCGATGTGCGGGCGGAGCGCCGTGCTGAGCGCACACAACGGGCGCGTCGGGGCGCGCGTGTTGTTCGTCGGCGAGGCGCCGGGGCGTCAGGGCGGTGACCGCACGCGCGTGCCGTTCTCGGGCGACCAGTCGGGGCGGAACTTCTCGCGCTACCTCGCCTCCACGGGGCTCGCGCGCGAGGACGTTTTCATCACCAACTCGGCGCTCTGCAACCCGAGGGGCGAGACGGGCGCGAACCGCAAGCCGACGCGCGCAGAGGTCTCGAACTGCTCCGACTTCCTGCGCCGGCAGGTCGAAGTGGTAGACCCGCGCGTGGTCGTCACCCTCGGGGCGGTGGCGCTTGCCGCCCTCCGGGCCGTCGAGTATCATCCGTTCACGCTCAAGGAGAACGTCGGACAAGTTCACGTGTGGCGCGGGCGGCTGCTCGTGCCGCTCTACCACCCGAGCCCGCAGGTGCTCGCCTCGCACCGTCGCGAGCCGCAGCAGCTCGAAGACTACCAGTCGGTCGCGCGCGCACTCTCCCTCGCCCAGGGTGCGCCGCGCGCGGCCGCCGTTTGAAGAGGCGCGGAGGTTAAAAGATCATGTCGAACAGAACTCGTGGCAAGCAGGTCGGACAGGTGAGAGGACTGGGGGCCGCCTGCGCGGCGGCGCTCGTCTTCGCGGCCGCGGTCGCCGGCGTTGCGCAGGCGCAGTCCGCGGACGGGGCGAGGGCTTCGGAGAAGAAGGCCGCGGTCGCGGCTACGGGCGAGAAGGCCGCGAGCGCGGACGCGCCGAAGGCCGCGCCCGCCGCGCCGGCGCCGGCGCCGAAGGTGGGCGAGGCCGCGCCCGACTTCAAGCTCCCTTACGCGACGCAGGAGAAGATTTTCATGAAGCCCGAGGAGCAGATGTCTCTCTCAGGTCTGCGCGGCAAGAACGTGATTCTCGCCTTCTACCCGGCCGACTGGTCGGGCGGCTGCACGGCCGAAGTCTGCACCTTCCGCGACACCTTCATGGAGTTCGGCAAGCTCAACGCGACGGTGCTCGGCATCAGCGGCGACTACGTCTTCTCGCACCACGAGTGGGCGAAGCACCACAAGCTCCCGTTCCCGCTGCTCTCCGACCACGACCACCGCGTCGCGCGCGCGTACGACAGCTACATGGAGCAGTACGGCATGAACAAGCGCACCATCTACCTCATCGACAAGGACGGCGTCGTCCGCTACGTCAACCCCGCCTTCAAGGCCGGCGACAAGAAGGACTACGACACGCTCCGCGCCGAGCTTGAGAAGCTGAAATAAGCGTGAATCGTGAACCGTCAACCGTGACGAGAGAAGACGGGTTCTTATTTGTCACGGTTGACGGTTCGCGGTTCACGCTCCTGTCAAAATGGTTCAAGCGGTAGACAGTCAGTTGGCGGAGTACGAGGCCGTGCGCGGGGGCGGCGCGGGGCTCTTCGACCTCTCCGCGCGCGGGCGGGTCGAGGTGTCGGGCGGCGAGGCCGTGCAGTTCCTGAACGGCATGCTGACGAACGACGTGGCGGGGCTCGCGGAGGGCGCCTGGATGCACGCGGCCTTCCCGAACCCGCAGGGGCGGCTCCTCGCCTCGACGCGCATCCTGCGCCGCGGCGGCGCCTTCCTCTTCGACACCGAAGCCGCGACCTACCCGGCCGTCCTCAAGCACCTCGGGCGCTTCACCCTCGCGGGTGACTTCCGCGTCCAAGACCTGACCGCGGAGACCGCCCTGCTCTCCGTCCAGGGCGCGCGCGCGGCCGAGTTCGTCGCCGCCGCTTTAGATGAAGACGCGGCGGCGACCGCCCGGGGCCGCGTCACGCGCGCGCCGTTCGGCGGGGGCGAAGTCACAATCATCCGCGCGACGCACACTTCGGAAGACGGCTTCGACCTGTTCGTAGACTCGTCTGACGCCGAGTCGCTCTGGGACGCGCTCTCCGCGGCCGGCGCGCGCCCCGCCGGGCACGAGGCGCTTGAGGTTCTGCGCGTCGAGGCCGGCGTGCCGCGCTACGGCGTTGACGCCTCGGACGCGAACGTCGTGCTCGAAGTGGTGGACGAGGCGGAGGCGGTCAGCTACACGAAGGGCTGCTACGCGGGGCAGGAGATCATCGCGCGCATACACTGGCGCGGCCACGTCGCCAAGCGCCTCGCCGGCGTCGTCTTCGAACACGACGCAGAGCCGCCCGCGGACGCGCGCCTGCGCGACAGCGCCTCTGGGCGCGAGGCCGGCCGCATCACCTCCTCCGTTTTCTCGCCGCGCCTCCGAGCCCGCGTCGCGCTCGCGCTCGTCAAGTACGACTTCCTCGCGCCCGGCACCGGGCTGAAAGTCTTCTCCGGCGAGACGGAAGTCTGCGCCGCCCGCGTCGCCGAGTTGCCCCTCGTCCGCGGCGGCTGGTACGCGCAAGCCGGGGACGAACAGGCGAGCGCGGGGGAGCCGGGTTGATGAGCGGCGAGAGCGAAAGACCCGCCGGCTCCGGCAACCTCGCCTACGAGCAGGCGCGCCTCGCCTACACCATCATCCAGGCGCTCCTCGAACACACGCGCGTCACCCAGGACCTCGTCGCGCTGATGGCCGCGGCCCTCGGCGACGACACGCAGGAGGCGCTCGTCAACACCCCCCACTGGGCGGCCTACATGGACAGCCGCCGCGTCCTCGAACACACCCGACAAGACGTGGAAAAATTCGCCGAAGTCTGGACGCGCCTCGCCGAAGAGCTCGACCCGCCGACCCCGGGGCAGACGGGTTAGTTGAAGATCGAGGAGGGCGCCTTGTACTCCTCGTCCCAGCCTTCGTAGATCACGTCGGTCGCGCCGATGACGTACTTCACCGGCTGCCACTTGCCCGCCTTCCTGCGCAGCAGCGCACAAATCCAGTCGTCAAAGACGCCGTCATCTATCCTCTGCCGGTAGGGGGTGGCGCTGTAGTCAACCTTGCCGCCGCCCGGCCGCTGCGGCACGCCGCGCAGGAAGGCCCACTCGCCACTCACTTTGAGGTGGTCAAGCTTGAAAACGACCTTCTGCCGCAACTCCTTCTCGACGGGGACGCGCAGGGCGTCGGCGATGGCCTTGCGTTCGGCCGAGCCGGGCGCGGGCGTGTGTGCTTCCTGCGCCGAAGCCACTCCGGCGGCGGCGGTGACGATGACGAGGACGGGCAGAAAGAAGCGCAGGCTTCTAAGCATCAGTCTCTCCTTAATTCGAGTGGTTTAATCTTCGTGCCGCGTCGGGGCGTCGGCGTGGGGGACGAAGCAGCGGCGGCAGCGCGCCTCGTAGGTGTCCGAGGCGCCGACGACGACCTGGCCCTCGACCTCGACGATGCGCTGCGAGTAGTTGGCGGGCTGGCCGCAGCGGACGCAGATGGCGTGCGTCTTGGTGATGTACTCGGCGACGGCGAGCAGTTGCGGCATCGGCTCGAAGGGCCGGCCCGTGTAGTCCTGGTCGAGCCCGGCGACGATGACGCGCACGCCGCGCCCGGCCAGCGTGTTGACCACGTCCACGATGTCGTTGTCGAAGAACTGCCCCTCGTCGATGCCGACGACCTCCGTCGCCGGGTCCACCAGCTCCAGAATCTCCCGGGCCGTGTGCACGGCGCGCGATTCGTGGCGCATCTCGGAGTGCGAGACGATGTGGTCGCGCGAGTAGCGCACGTCGATCTCGGGCTTGAAGACCTGCACCTTGAGGCGCGCGATCTTCGCGCGGCGCAGCCGCCTGATTAACTCCTCCGACTTGCCCGAGAACATCGAGCCGGCGATGACCTCGACCCAGCCCGTCGTGTTCTGCCCGGCCTTGACGAGGTGCTCGTCGTTACCTTCCGCCGTGAGTCTCTCGACCATCCTTCTCTAAGAACCTTTCACCGAATCTCACTCGTACAGCCGCGCGTTGTAGAACGGCGCGAAGGCCGCGACGAGCGCCGTCTCGAAGCTCATCGCGCGCGTCAGCAAGCCCTTCGAGAGCACGCCCCACGCGCCCTGCCGGCTCCGCACGTCCGTCTGCCCCGCGACCTCGTCGACGACCTCGCCCAGCTCGCGCCCCGTCTGCTCGACGCGCGCGGCGATTGCGGGCGGCACGGTGACGGCCGGCGCGTGGCCGAAGTAGCCGCTCGCGCCGTCCGAGACGTAGGCCCAGCCGTGCAGGAACGTCCGCCGCGCGCCGTCGAACGTGATCGAGTGGAACCCGCCTTCGAGCCCGACGTAGAAGTCGGCCGGGCTGCGCTCCGCTTCGAGCAGCTCGCGCACGGCCTCGGCGCGGTTGCGCGCGCCGCGCATGAGCTGCGTGTCGTTGAGCGGCATCCGCGGCACGCCCGTCTCGACGGGGCGCGCGACCAGCTCCGCCTGCCGCCAGCGCGCGTCCACCTCCGCGACGCGCGCGCAGGCCGCGCGCAGCGCCATGATCTTGGCCGGGCGCGCCGAGCCGAGTGCAATCAGCATCCTTTTCACCTATGGCGCCGAGGGGCCTTGCGGGGAGTCTTCGGCCGGAGGGCGCGGGGCGCCACGAGGCTACAACAAAGTTAAGGCAAAAGTAAAAAGGCCTGGGGCCGAAGGAGGGCAAGTGCGGGCGGGGCCCGTCGAATGTTCGGGCGCCCCGCAAAAATATCTCTTGACAGGAATCGCGCGCGGGGATATTTTGTCCAAACTTCGAACAAAAGGCGCGCCGCACCGCATGAGAAAAATCAACACGCACGACTTCAAGGTGGCCACGCGGACGACCTCGCGGGATATCAACCGCCGCATCGCGCTCAACCTCATCCGCGAGCACCAGCCCATCTCGCGCGCCGACCTCGCGCGCCGCATGAGCGTCACGCGCGGCGTCGTGAGCGTGCTCGTGCAGGAGTTGATCGAGCAGGGGCTCATCTACGAGGGCGCGACCGGCGAGGTCACGCGCGGCCGGAAGCCGACCTTCCTGCACATACGGACGCGGGATCGCCTCGCCGTCGCCGTCGACGTGCGCTTCAGCAAGACCTACGTCATGTTGTCCGACTTCTCGGGCCGCCAGTTGGCGCTTGAGATTTACGACACGGTCTTCGCGCTGCCGCAGTTCGTCAAGGATTTGTCGGCGCGCGTCCGTAGAATGTTGAAAACACAGGGCGCGGCGGCGAATTGCGAGGGAATCGGCGTCGTCGTCCCCGGCATGGTTGACCACCGGACGGGGCGCGTGCTGAACGCGCCGACGCTCGGCTGGCGCGACGTGGACATCCGCGACCAGTTGGCCGCCGCGACGGGTCTGCCCGTGCAGGTGGAGAACTCCGGGCGCGCCTGCTCGCTCGCGCACCTGTGGCTGGAGCGGGGCGAGTCGGCGGCCACGCAGAGCTTCGTCTACGTCAGCGTGTCGGACGGCGTCGGCGTCGGCGTGGTCGTCGGCGGCGAGCTGGTGCGCGGGCGCGACCACATCGCGGGCGAGTTCGGCCACATGCCCCTCAGCCTGGACGGGCCGCGCTGCATGTGCGGGATGACGGGGTGCTGGGAGGCGTACATCTCGAACCTCGCCACCCTCTCGCGTTATTTCGGGTGGAATTTGTCCAAACTCAGTCCAAAAGCCCTGCACGAGGCCGGCAGCGACTCCTTCAACGTGCTCGACCTCGTGGCGCGCGCGCGCGGCGGCGACGCCAAGGCCAACGCCGCCATCCAGGCGACGGCGCGCTTCCTCGGGCTCGGGCTGGCGACCGTCGTCAACACGCTCAACCCGGACTGCATCTACCTCGCGGGCGAGATCACGACCGCCTGGGACTTGATCGAGGAGACGGTGCGCGTGTCCCTTGCGGAGCGCGTGCTGATCGCCTCCGCCGAGGGCACGCCGATGCGCGTCTCCCCGGTGCAGGTGCAGCCGCGTCTGCGCGGGGCGGCGGCGCTCATCGCCGCGCCGACGTTCGCGGCCCCGCGCGTGGCCTAGTAAGTCTGTGGTGCGGTGAATCCCGCCCCGCGCTTCAGGCGGGGCGGCAGACGACGAGGGAAGTCAGAAACTCTTCAAAAGGGAAGTTAAGAAACTTTTCGGGGCAAGCGTCGGCGCTGATGCTCGGCGGCGTAGTGTTGCCCGCGGCCAGTCACGAACTTCAACGTCGGAGGTGAGAGTTATGCCGGTTGTCTTCAGTTCCACGTCGCGCCGCCTCGCGGCCCTCTTCGCCTGCTGTCTGCTGGCGGCCTTCGCGCTCTGTCCCGCCGCGGCGCGGGCGCAGACGGTCGTCGGCCGCATCTCGGGCACGGTCACCGACGCCACGGGCGCGGTCGTGCCCGGCGCGAGCGTCACGGCGACGAACGCCGCGACGAACCTCGTGCGCACGGCGACCGCGGACGCCGACGGCTTCTACACGGTGACCAACCTCCCCGTGGGGACTTACGTCGTCGCGGCGGAGAGCCAGGGCTTCAAGCGCGCGGAGCAGCGCGGCGTGGCTCTGACGGCCGACGCGCGCCTGACGATTGACATGGCGCTCGAACCGGGTCAGGTGACGGAGACCGTGCAGGTCTCGACCGCGCTGGGCGAGACGGTCAACAACACCTCGGGCGAGGTGGCGCGCGTCATCGACAGCCAGCAGGTGCAGAACCTCGCCCTGAACGGCCGCAACTACATCCAGCTCCTCTCGCTCATCCCCGGCGTCGCCCAGACGACGGACGACCAGTTGGAGCTCTCGACGAGCCTCGCCACCAACCAGCAGTCGATCAACGGCAACCGCGGCCAGATGACCAACATGACCGTGGACGGCGGCACGAACTTACAGTCGGGCAGCAACGCCAGCCAGATCAACAACGTCGGCATCGACTTCATTCAGGAAGTCAAAGTCCAGACCTCGAACTTCTCGGCCGAGTACGGGCGCAACTCGGGCGCGCAGGTCAACGTCGTGACGCGCTCGGGCGGCAACGAGTTCCACGGCTCGGCCTTCGAGTACCTGCGCAACGACAAGCTCGACGCGCGGCACGCGTTCGCGCCCGTCCGGCCCGCGCTGCGCTACAACGACTTCGGCTACAGCTTCGGCGGCCCCATCGTGAAGGACAAGTTCTTCTTCTTCGGCGGGCAGGAGTGGAAGAAGATTCGGCGGCTCGCCAACCCGGCGGTGCGCACCGTGCCGTCGCTCGCCGAGCTGGGCGGCGACTTCTCGTTCCGTCTGCGCGGGCGCGACGGCATCGTGGGCACGGCCGACGACGGCGTGCTCCGCGACCCCAACAACGCCGCGAACACCTGCGTGGCCCCGGTCGTCAACGCCACCACCGGCGTCGTCACGACGCAGGCCGTGCGCACGGGCTGCTTCGGCGGCGCGAACGTCGCGCTGCGGAACATCATCCCGTCGAACCGCATCACGACCGACGGCGCGGCCATCGCCAACGTCTACCGGACGATGATCGGGCTGGCGACGAGCTTCACGAACTCGCCCGTCGCCAACAACGTGATCTTCCAGCAGCCGAACCCGTTCGACTTCCGCGAGGACATCATCCGGCTCGACTACCGCTTCAACGCGTCGCACAACATCTACGGCCGCTACATCCACGACGAGAACCGGCTCATCGACCCGTTCGGCACCTTCATCACCTCGCAGCTCCCGACCATCCCGAGCGCGCGCTCCCGTCCCGGCACGTCCGTCCAGGTCGCCTACACGTGGCTCATCACGCCGACACTTATCAACGAGGCGAAGGCCAACGTCAGCACCGTGTCGCAGCACATCCCGCCGGCCAGCGACTTCTGGAAACGCGAGACCTACGGCTTCCAGTATCAGCAGCTCTTCCCCGGCGGCGGCGTCTACGGCAACAGCATCCCCGACGCGACCGTCAACGGCTTCTCGGGCTTCGCCGGCGCGGCGCGCTCGCTCGTCTCGCCGACGACCGACATCATGGCCGGCGACAACGTGACGTGGGTGCGCGGCTCGCACACTTTGAAGACGGGCGCGCTCGTCTACCGCAACCGCATCGACCAGAACGGGCGCACGACCTACGCCGGCAACGTCAACTTCAACACGGGCGGCAACACGCGCACGTCGAACAACGCCTTCGCCGACGCGCTGCTCGGCAACTTCCGCACCTACAGCGAATCGTCGCTCGACCCCGTCGGCTTCTTCCGCTTCACGCAGACCGAGGCGTTCGTCAACGACAGTTGGAAGGTGACGCCGCGCCTGAGCTTTGAGCTGGGCGTGCGCTACCAGTACGGGACGCCCTTCTACACGCAGGCCAACAACCTCGCCAACTTCGACCCCTCGCTCTACGACCCGACGCAGGCGGTGACGATCATCCCGACCGGCAGCCTCGCGGGCACCATTGACCTCAGCCGCGGGGGCAACCGCCTCAACGGGCTCGTCCGCGCCGGGGACGGCGTCCCGCCCGAGGAGTTGGGGCGCGTGCCCGGCGGCGACAGCCCGCTCGTGCTCTCGGTGCCGGCCGGCGCGCCGCGCGGCCTCTACAACGCGCACCACTACTTCATGCCGCGCATCGGCTTCGCCTACTCGCCGTTCAAGGACAACAAGACGGCCGTCCGCGGCGGCTACGGCATCTACTACGACCGCATCGAGGGCAACCTCATCTTCCCGTCCGAGGGCAACCCGCCGTACGTGACCAGCTCGCAGTTCTCGAACGGGAATCTCTCGAACATCACCGGCGGCTCGACGGTCGCCACGCCCTTCGACACCATCAACGCCGTAGACCCGAACCTCGACACGCCCTACACGCAGAGCTACAGCTTGAGCGTCCAGCGCGAGCTGCCGTGGGGCTTCTTCGCCGAGGCGGCCTACGTCGGCAACCTCGGTCGCCACCTCATCCGCCAGCCGGACATCAACCAGGTGCCTTTCTCCGCGCTCGTCGCCAACGCCGCCCTGCCCACCGCCCAGCGCGCGGACACGAACGCCCTGCGCCCCTACAAGGGCTACTCGGCCATCCGCATGCGCCTGTCCGACTCGACCTCGAACTACCACGGCATGCAGCTCTTCGCCGCCAAGCGCACGGGGCGCTACCGCGCGACCTTCAGCTACACCTGGTCGAAGGTGCTGACCGACGCCAGCGGCTTCAACGACAACCCCGAGGACGCCTTCAACCGCGACTACAACTACGGCCCGGCCTCCTTCGACCGCCGTCACATCTTCGCCGCGACCTACACCTACACGCTGCCGACCCTGCGCAACTCGAACGGATTCCTGCGCGCGGTCTTCGGCGGATACGAGCTTAGCGGCATCACGCGCTTGCAGTCGGGCGGGTATTTCACGCCCGTCGGCAACACCTCGACGGGGAGCCGCCGCGCCGAATACCTCGGCGGGCCGGTGCTCTTCCCGAACGGCGAGCGCAGCCAGAGCGGCTGGGCCGACCGCGCGGCCTTCCAGTCCGCGCCCGACACGCGGCGCGGCACGGCCGGCGTCGGCATCATCGAAGGGCCGGGCTCGCAGGTCTGGGACTTCTCGTTCCGCCGCCGCGTCGGCCTGACCGAGAAGCTGAGGCTGCAACTTCAGGCCGACATCTTCAACGCCTTTAACCGGACTAACTTCCGCGACATGGATGTTAACCTGGCGAGCGGCAACGGCTTCGGCACGCTGACCGCGGCGAGCAACCCGCGCACGATCCAACTCGGCATGAAGTTCACTTTCTAGGCGCGGAAATTGTAGAGTGAACGAAATGCTGAAAGCCTCGCTGCTCTTCCTTGTGACCTGCTCGCTGCTCGCGCCGCCCGCGGGGGCGGCCGGGCGGCGGAGGGTCGCCCCAAGCTCAAATGACGGCGCGACGGTCGAGGCCGCGGCTCTCGGTGAGGAGGTCACGGACTTCCTCGGCGCGGAGCTGGCCGCGCACCTCGCGGACATCAAGTCGCTCGACCCGCCGCCCCCGCGCGTGCTCGGCGCGGGCTCGACGGGCGAGTACACGTGGGGCACCTGGGCGCGCGCGCTCGCGGCCTACGCCGAGATGTCGGGCCGGCGCGCGCTCGCGGGCCGCGACCTCGCGCGCGAGGTGGGCGAGATCGGGCTGCTCGAACACCGTCTGGGCAGCACGCGCTTCTCGCAGCTCTACTGCGTGCTGGCGCTCCGGCACTTCGGGCGCGACCTCGACACAAACGCCGTCTGGCAGAGCCTGAACGAGGACGAGCGCGCGCGCTGGCGCAAGCTCCTCGACGTGTCGGCCTTCTACGACGCGCAGGCGCAGAAGGTCATCAACCTGCCCGAGAACTACCTCGGCGTCGCGGCGCGCATCGCGAGCGTCAGCCATCAGCTCGGGCTGCTGAAAGACCGCGCGCTCCTCGACGGCGTCGTCACGCGCGCCGCGCGGCCCTTCGCCGGCGGCAACCTCTACGCCGACGACGCGCCGCCGACGGGTCGCTTCGACCGCTACTCGAACGAGTACGCGCGCTTCGTCTGGAACGCGGCCGAGGACGCGGGCCGCCGGGACGTCCTCGACGCGCTGCGCCCCTCGCTGAAAGTACAGATGCGCCTGTGGTGGGACCTGGTGCAGCCCGACGGCTACGGCTACGCGTGGGGCCGCAGCCTCGGCGTCGTCTCTTACCTCGACACTTTGGAGATCGTCGCCTTCCTCGCGCGCCACCCCGAGTTCCGGCCGGCGCCGCTCGCGCAACTCGCCGCCGTGTACTATCAGGCGTGGCGCTGGCTGCGGCACGACTACGACCCGAAGGGGCGCCGCCTCTCGGTCTTCGCCTTCGGCCGCGGCAACTACGGCTACATCTCGCCCGAGCGCGAGTGGCAGCAGACGGCCGGCTTCTTCGGCAAGGCCGCGCTCGCGCACATGCTCTTCGTCGAAGGTCTCTCGAAGGAGAACGTGAAGCGGTTCCCCGCCGCGGTCGCACGTCCCGACCTCGCGCGCTTCGAGTTCTTCCGGCGCGGCGAACGTCCGGCGGGCGTCTGGCTCGTCCGAAGCGGCCCGCTCTACTTCACACTTCCGATCACGACGGGCACGAAGCCGGGCGTGGCGGATTATCTGCCCGCGCCGCACGGCCTGCCGGGCTTCGCCGCGCCGGTCGAGCAGGTCTACCCGGCGCTCGTCCCCTTCGTCGAACTCGCGGGCGGGCGCACACTCGTCGCCGCGGACGGCGCGGACGAGCTAGAGCCCGCGGCGGACGGCAAGAGCCTGCGCGCGGTCTGGCGGCGCTGGGTCGTGTCGGGCGGCAAGTCCGCGCAGCCCGAAGACCCGCGCATCACGAGCGAGGTCGTCTGGCGGCTGGACGGGACGACGCTCGCGCGCGAGGAGAGTTTGAAGGCGGCGGCGGACGTGACGGTTAAGCGTTGGCGCGTGGCCGTGCCGACGACCGCCGCGCGGAGCGAAGTCATATTCGACGGCGGCCGGCGTCGTGACCGTCTCGTCTCGGACGGTGGAACGCTCGAAGTCTCGGCGACGGCGGACTGGCCGCTGGCGGTCTCGCTGCAGGCCGCGGGGGGCGGGGCGCTCGGGCGCGGCGCACGCGGCGGGGTGCCGCTGCACCTTGTTTACGAAGCGCGTGACGTACCACTGAAGGCCGGACAGGCCGCGCGCTGGCGCATCACGCTGAAGGTCGAAGGGGAGGCACGGTAGAACATGGAAGCGAAGTCAATCATCAGCCCGCACCCGCAGCACACGGACTGGTCGCGCGTCCCCGTCGAGGTGCTGGACGACGGCACCGAGCGGCAGATGATCGTCGGCGAGCGGGTGATGGTCTGCCGCCTGCGTTTCGCGCCGGGCGTCGTCACGCCCCCGCACGAACACCCGCACGAGCAGATCACGCTGGTCGAGCGCGGCCGCGTCCTCTTCACCGTCGGCGACGAGCAGCGCGTCGCCGGGGCGGGCGACGTGCTGCACTTCCCTTCGGGGAGCTGGCACGGCGCGACGATGCTCGACGAAGAAGTAGTCCTGATAGACATCTTCTCCCCGATCCGCGAAGACTTTCTCGGCTGAAGCGGCCGAAGTGACGGGCGGCCTTACGGCTGCTGCTCGTCGTAGAGGACGACCTCGCCCTTGACGATCATGTATGGGAGGCGGCGTTCCGTGACCCAGGGGTACTGCTCGGCGTAGTCCTTGTAGCGGTCGTTGGTGACGATGAGGGCGTCGAGCTGGTCGGCGAACTGGATGATGAAGTAGTCGGCGTCGGTGCCGGCGGGCACCTGCCGCACCTGCTGCGAGCGGATGAGCTTCTCCAACTGCTCCTGGTCGTCGATGTCGTACTTGAGGCTGGCGTCCACGATGATGACGGCCTCCTGCCCGCGCTCCTCCAGCTCGCGCCGCACCTTGAGCAGGTTCGAGAGCTTCGGCTTGCCGCCCGCGCCGCGCTCCTCGTAGGCCACGTTGGCCCCGTCGATGACGACCGTCTTCATGCCGTTCGCGGACATCGTTGCTTCCCCCGGTCTGGTGAGATGTTCAGGCGCGAGTATACACGGCCGCGCGTGCTCTGGCGTTCACGAAAACGTTTCAACTTTCTCTTCCGCGCCCGCGAGGTCTTCCGGGCACGTGGCGCACAGGCCGAGGTCGCGCAGCAGCCCGTCTTCGAGCGCGTAGACCCAGCCGTGCACCGACAACTCCTGCCCGCGCTCCCAGGCGTCCTGCACCACCGTCGTCCGGCAGACGTTCAAGACCTGCTCGCGCACGTTCAGCTCGCACAGCAGGCGCAGGCGCGCCGCGTCGTCCGGCGCCCGCGCGAGCGCGGCCCCGTGCTTCTCGACCACGTCCTGCACGTGGCGCAGCCAGTTGTCGATGAGCCCGAAGCGCGCGCCTTCGAGCGCGGCCTGCACGCCGCCGCAGCCGTAGTGGCCGCAGACGATGATGTGCCTGACCTTCAAGACCTCGACCGCGTACTGCATGACCGAGAGGCAGTTGAGGTCTGTGTGGACGACGACGTTGGCGACGTTGCGGTGGACGAACATCTCGCCGGGCGAGAGGTCCACCAGCTGCGTCGAAGGCACGCGCGAGTCAGAGCACCCGATCCACAGGTACTCCGGCGTCTGCTTCCGCGCCAGCTCGCGGAAGAACTCCGGCTCGCGCGCGCGAATCTCCTCCGCCCACGCGCGGTTCCGCTCGAAGAGTTTCTTCAGGGTCTTCATAGGTGTGCGTCGGACGTTAGCACAGGCGAGTAGACAGTAGCCAGTAATCAGGAGTCAGTAGAAAAACCTTCGCCGCCCGAACCGTGCGGCCGTCATCCTCGGCGTCGGCAGCAGAGAAGAGGTCGCAGTCTGTGGGCCGGCGTGCTCACGCAGAGGCGCGCGTCGGTTGCGCGCGGGCGGCGTTCGCCTTAAAAAAGTAACCTTGACACGCGCGCGCGCTGCTTGCTGTAATCTGCCCCGCTTACCGGCGCCCCGGAGCGCTACCGCGCCTTACAAAGTTTTCCCACGCACGCCCTTCCGATGGAGGTTTACGAGATGAAGCTTCAGGTACTGTCCGCCGCCGCTCTTCTCTGCCTTATGCTGTCCGCCCCCGCCCCGCGCGCCGTGCGCACGGACGCCCGGCCCGCGCCGCCGCCGCCGCAGGACACACCCTTCGACCCGGGCTGTACGTTGCCCTTCGACGCCATCAAAGTTCGGCAGGCCATCGACGGGACGTGCCCGGCGGGCGGCCACTCCGCGCTCATCAAGGGCAGCCAGCCGCACATCCTTCAGAACCTCGCCAAGAACAACTTCTGTGTGACGGGCGCCGCCACGCCCGTCGGCTACGACGCCTTCGTCTCACTCCAGACGGCGGTCAACAACATGCCGGGTCTCGTCTGGGGCTCCGGCCAAAAGATGCCCGCCGACCGCTCCCCGCTCCGGAACCTGAAGATCACCGGCGGCGGGCAGAGCCTGACCGTGGGCGAGGGCTCGAAAGTCTCTTTCGCCGGTTACGTGATGGCCTACGAGTTCGCGGACACGCACGGCGGCGAGGACGTTAACTGCAACCTGAACGGCGACGAGAACAACGACATCCACCTGACGCTGCGCACGACGCCCGGCCTCATCCTCAAGCGCCCCGCCGGGCTCCCCGACCCGCGCTGCAACGCTGTCAGCGCCGAGGTCAGCCCGCACTTCCGCCCCGCGGCCTGGGACAAACTGGCCTCGCCTTCGAGCAACGCGGTCTTCGCCAAGTACCCGCTGCGCATCACCGGCGCGCTCACCTTCGACGCCGAGCACAAGCCCTGCACGGGCGGCAAGCCCGCGCCGGGCAGCCCCGTCCGCATCTCTGTCTGGGAGATTCATCCGGTCTACGCCGTGGACGTGTGCAAGTACACCACGCTCGCGCGCTGCAAGGTGACGGACGATTCCGCGTGGACTCCCTTCGACAAGTATCAGGCGAAGTAGCGCCCCGCTTGACACGCGCGCGCGGCGCTTGCTGTAATCGAACTCTCCTCGAAACACGCCGAAGCGGTTTAAATCGCACCGAGACAACGGAGGTGGAGACGCAAGTGCCCGCGAGTGAGTTAATCTACGACTGGAACCGGGTGGAGCCGACGCATCCGTCCCCCGGCCGCCGCATCAGCCTGGACGACGAGACCCTGCGCGACGGCCTGCAGTCGCCCTCGGTCTGCGAGCCGTCGGTCGAGCGCAAGATCGAGCTGCTCCACCTGATGGACGGACTCGGCATCGACACCGCCGACATCGGGCTGCCCGGCGCGGGCGGCACGCACGCCGAGGGCGTCGAGCGACTCGCCCGCGAGATCGCCGAGCAGAAGTTAAGAATCAGGCCCAACTGTGCCGCGCGCACGCACCAGAACGACATCCGGCCCATCGCCGAAATCTCGCAGCGCGCCGGCATCGCCATCGAAGCCTGCACCTTCCTCGGCTCCTCCTTCATACGCTTCTTCGCCGAAGGGTGGACGCTCGACAAGCTCTTGCAGCTGACGGAGGAGTCCGTCACCTACGCCGTCTCGGAGGGTCTGCCCGTCATGTTCGTCACAGAGGACACGACGCGCGCCGACCCCGACACCATCCGCGCGCTCTACACGACGGCCATCCGCGCAGGCGCGCGCGCCGTCTGCGTCTGCGACACCGTCGGCCACGCCACGCCCGACGGCGCGCGCGCCGTCGTCCGCTTCGTCAAAAAGATTATTGAAGAGCAGGGCGAGCCGGTGCGTCTCGACTGGCACGGCCATCAGGACCGGGGCCTCGGCGTCATCAACTCCCTCGCGGCCATCGAGGGCGGCGCCGACCAGGTGCACGGCTCGGCGCTCGGCGTCGGCGAGCGCGTCGGCAACACGCCGATGGATCAACTGCTCGTCAACCTCAAGCTGATGGGCTGGATCGACAACGACCTCTCAAGCCTGCGCGACTACTGCGAGAAGGCGGCCGAGAGTTGCGGCTGGACGATTCCGCTCAACTACCCCGTCTTCGGCCGCGACGCCTTCCGCACGGCCACGGGCGTCCACGCGGCGGCCGTCATCAAGAGCTTCCGCAAGGGCGACAACGAACTCGCCGACCTCATCTACTCGGGCGTGCCCGCCGGGCTGTTCGGCATGCGCCAGCAGATCGAGGTCGGCCCGATGAGCGGCAAGTCGAACGTCGTCTACTGGCTCGAATCCCGCGGCCTCGAAGCCTCCGACGAGCGCGTCCAACGCATCTACGACCGCGCCAAGAGCGCCCGCGGCGTGCTGAGCGAGGAAGAGGTGAGGCAGTTGGTTTAAAGCCGTGAACCTAAACCGTGAACCGTGACGAGAGGTGAGCCCGCTCTTTCTTGTTACGGTTCACGGTTCACGGTTCACGCTTCTCTTATGTCTACGCCGACCGCAACGCAGGCCACGCCCGAGGAGACCGTGAGGGGGCTCCTTGAGGCGGAGCGCGTGCGGAGGGCGTTCCGTTTTTTCGAGGAGCAGTCGGGGAGTATTGACGAGGAGCACGCGGCGATAGTGCGCGTGCCGGCGCCGCCGTTCGGCGAGGGCGAGCGCGCGGAGTACCTGCGCCGGAGGTTCGAGGCGTGCGGGCTCGAAGGCGCGACGCTGGACGCCGAGGGGAACTGTGTGGCCTTGAGGCGCGGGCGCGCGTCGAGGCCGCTGCTCGTTTTGAGCGCGCACCTCGACACGGTCTTCCCGGCGGGGACGGACTGCGAGGTGCGGCGCGAGCCTTCGGGTTTGATGCGCGCGCCGGGGGTGGCCGACGACGGCTGCGGGCTGGCGGCGCTGGTCGCGCTGGCGCGCGCGTTGAATGAATTTGAGATTGAGACGCGCGGCTCCGTCCTCTTCGTCGGCACGGTGGGCGAGGAGGGCGAGGGCGACCTGCGCGGCGTGCGCCACCTGCTGACCGCGTCGGAGTGGGGAGCCTCGGCCGACGCCTTCATCAGCATCGACGGGCCGGGGCTGGAGCGCCTCACGCACGCGGCGCTCGCGTCGCGCCGCTACCGCGTGACGTGCCGCGGCGCGGGCGGACATTCGTGGGGCGACTTCGGCGTGCCGAACCCCGTCCACGCCCTGGGTCGCGCGGTCGCGCGGCTCGCGGCCTACCCCGCGCCCCGCAGGCCGCGGACGACCTTCAACGTCGGGCGCATCGAGGGCGGCTCGGGCGTCAACGTCATCCCGCGCGAGGCGCGGATGGACGTTGACCTGCGTTCCGAGTCGCCGGCCGAGTTGGGACGCCTCGACGCCTTCTTCCGCCGCGCCGCGCGCGAGTCGGCCGAGGACGAGAACGCCGCGCGCCGCCAGGGCGCGCCCGCGCTCGAAATAGAGATCAACCTCATCGGCGACCGCCCCGGGGGCTCGACCCCGCCCGAGCAGCCGCTCGTCCGCCTCGCCGCCGAGGCCACGCGCGCGCTCGGCGCGCGACCCTTCCTCGACTGCTCCTCGACCGACTCGAACATCGCCATCTCGCGCGGCCTGCCCGCCGTCACCATCGGCGCGGGCGGCGCCTCCGGCAATACCCACACGCTCGACGAGTGGTACGACCCCACGGGTCGAGACCTCGGCCTCAAACGCGCTCTGCTGGTCGCCCTCGGCGTCGTCGGCCTCGTCGTCGTTTAGCGAATTCCGGGAGGTATCGGTGTAAGAATTATTAGGAGTGCAGGACGGACTCTATCTCCGTCTTCAATTGCACGTAATATTCTAATGTCGCCGGGTTATTGTCCTTTACACAGTCCTCAACCAATTCCGAGGCCGTGTCGAGCAAGGGTTTCTTAATACCGCGTATGGCTTCAATATTTTCCGGCTGAATCCTGTTAATCTTACAATCGTCGAAATAGACCCACCCATACCATCCGGCGTCAAAATCGCTTAGGACGTTGACGGCCTCGAAAAATTTCTTCCAGCACTTCCGGGCGTTCTCGAAATGCCTGGCATTCGTGAACAAGCTGCCCATCTCTGCGTAGCAACGGACATCGCCGCTCCTCGCCCCCTCTTTGAAACACCCAAGCGCCTTCGCCGCGTTGCGGGGGAGCCCCTCGCCTCTGTAAAGCATCTGCCCCATGTACAAGTAAGACCGACCGGCGCCCATTTTTGCGGCCTGCTTAAAAAGTCTCATCGCTTCGGGGTAATCCTGCAAGGTATCCCCGATGCCGTAGTAGTGATCCAGCGCTTCCCTGAAAACGTCTTCCCAAGGTTCCTTGGTCTTTAGCTGGAGCGTGTCCAAGAAGTCATCCTGATCCCCGTCGGTTAGAAACTCATCCCCCCACTCTAACTCTTCACCGCCGCCTAAAGTTTCTTGTGCCTCAAGGACGACTTTGATTGTTTCATTGAGCGGCGCATTGAAGAACTCTCGGTTGCTGGTGACTCTGTATCCGAGCCGGTCGAGGGACGCGTGTACGTACGCTTCCGCTTCGGAGCAGTCCGTAAAATAAGCGTCGTAGGCGAGCACGAATGGGGTCGGTACGCCTGTCGGATTAGACAGTTCTCTGACCCGGTGCTCAGGGTTACGTGTGGTCTTCCCAATTTTAACTAACCCGACCATGGAAGGGTTAATGAGGACATAAATATACCCAGCTACGGACATCTTGCTCGTCTCCGAAGTGTGGTGGTAGGCGCTTAAGTGAGGCGCAAAGAAGGTGAATGCCAGTGAGGGCTGACGCACAGGCTACTCAGTCACAACAGTGTGACTGAGTAGCCTGTGCGTCAGCGGAAATCGCCTCGCGATTAGTTGACAGGGATGGTGACGACGGTCGAGCCGGGTTTGCCGGCGGGGAAGCGTCTGCCGCGGGCCATGCGGACGGCGGTCGAGCCGTAGGCTTCGGCGCCGGGAGTGGCCCCGGCGACCGAGGCCGCGGTGACGCGGCCGGCCTCGTCGTAGGTGACGGTGACGCGGACTGACTTCGGACCCGAGGGGGTCGCGGGCCTGGGCGCGGCGGCGGGGTCGGCGGGGTTGAGCGCGCCTGCCGCCGCCTCCTTTTTGGCGGCCTCTTCGCGGCGGCGTCGCTCGCGTTCCTTACGCTCGCGCTCTTCGCGGCGCGCGGCGTCGGCGGCCGCGGCGGGGTCGGCGGATTCGGGCGTCGCCGCGGCGGCGTCGCCGGAAGGCTCGGCCGGGGCCGCTTCGGCGGGCGCGGGCTCGGCGGGGGCGGCCGGAGCGGGGGCGGCGGCCGCGGCCGCTTCGGGCTGCGCGGGCGCACTCTTCATGAGCGGGACGGCGGCGACGGCGCCCGCGAGCAGGACGGCCGCGGCGACGCCGGCCAGCACGAACTTCTTCTTCGACCCGCCGCCCGCGCCCGCGCTCTCGACCATCATCGAGAAGGGCTCGGGCGAACCCTCTTTGGACGACGAATCTTTGACGACAGAGTCTTCGCCCTTCGTCGCGGCGTCGGGCGCCGCGGCGCGCGCCGCGCGCTCCTTGTCGCGCTTGTTTTGGGCGTCCAGATGCTCCACCTGGTCGAGCATCTGCGCCAGCTCCGTCTCGCTCGGCTCCCACTTGCCGAAGGCGTCGGCCTCGGTCGGAGAGAGCCCTTCGTCGAGGCGGCGCAAGCCTTCGAGCACGACCTGCGTCCACGCGTTGTGGATGGTGCGGCGCGTGGCCTGCACGTCGGGGCTGAAGTCGAAGGCCGCGTTCGGCAGCGTCAGGGAGAAGTAGACGGCCTCGGCCCCGGAGAGCGCTCCGACCTTGGCGTCCACCAGCTCGCCCTCCTTGATGAAGAAGACGCTGTGGCCGCGCTGGTAGTCGATCTTGAGCCGGCCCGTCTTGCGCTGGTTGCAGAAGAACTCGATCAGCTCGGCCAGCGACATGTCGCTCAACTGTCCGGTAAGTGCCATGAATGATTCCTCGTTTCGGTGTGGGGGCTAGCTGCTTGGTCGGTCGGGGCCGCGCTCGCGGCGGAGGTCGGAAGGGGGATTTCCAAGAGGGGGCTTTGTGGCGCGCGCGGCGCGGCTCTTTAGTCCGCGCCGCGCGCGCGCCGTTTACCGCGCGGCCTTTACCGCTGCTGCAAAGTGAAGTTGTAGGTGATGACGCCCGAGACCCTCACGGGCTGACCCGAGAGCAGCGTCGGTCCGAAGCGCGCGAGCCGCGCGGCATTCTCCGCGGCCTGACGGAGCAGCGCCGGGCCGCTCGTGGCCTTCGCGGAGATGATCTTGCCGGTCACGTCGATGACCACCTCGACCTCGACCATGCCGGCGGCGCTGGCGCGGCGGGCCATGTCGGGGTAGGCGGGCGCGGGCAGGCTGACGGCCTTGCCGTTCAGGACGCCGCCCGAGACGGGCTTGAGCGGCCCGCTACGGCCGGGGGCCGGGGCGGGCGCGTCGCCGTCGGCCTTCACCGCGGGACCCGCGGCCATGTGCACGTTCACTGAAGAGGCGCCGGGCGCGGGCGTGCTCGCCATGACGCCCTTGTCGAGCGAAGCGACCATGAGCGGCGCCGCTGTGTTGCGCGCGGGCGCGGACTTGACCGCGTCGGCGTTCGAAGGCTTGGGCTGTGCGGCCGTCGTGTTGTTAGCGGCCGTCGTGTTGTTAGCGGGCGTCTGCGGCTTCGACACGTTCTGCGGCTGCGGGGCGGCGGCGGTCGAGGCGGAGACGTTCGGCGCGGCGGACGCCGGGGCGCTGTTGGAAGGCGCGGGGGGCTGCGCGGCGGCGGCGGCCGGTGCGGCCGGCTGCGACATCTTCGCCAGGACGTTCTGGTCGAGGAAGTAGGAGATGCTTCGGTACGTCACCTCCGAAGGCTCGAAGGTGACCTTGCCGCCCTCCATCATCGCCACGGAAGTCGTCATCTTCACCCAGTTCCCGACGGCGTCGAACTCGTAGGTGTAGACCTCCTTCGCCAGGAGCGTGCCGCCGTCGTCGTGCAGAGTCATCTCGACGATGTTGCCGCGCGTGTCGTACTTGTAGACCTCCTTGCCGGTGAGCGAGCCGCCCGCGGCGAGGAAGTACGCGTTGTCGACGCGGTTGCCCTTCTGGTCGTAGGTCGTCGTCTCCAGGACCTGCCGCGGTCCTTCGGCCGGCTGGCCGCCCTTGACGGTGATCTTCGCCGTCTCGGTCTTCACGCGGCGCACGGGGCCCGAAAGCCCGTCCTGCTCGCGCTCGCTCGCGGCGGTGTCGAGCGCGGCGTGCGTCACGCCGAGGCGCAACGTCGCGCGCGCGTCGCGCGGGACGCCCGCGTCCGCGCTGACAGCGCCGAGGGGGAGAAAGGCGAGCAGCAGTGTCAGGTTCAAACGTTTCGACATGTCGGTACTCCTGAAGATATGCGTGGGCAAAGATTGTCGGGCGGCCTCGGCGGACGGGTGTGACGTTCCTCGCTTTCGTCCGGGGGTGCGCCGGGCGGCGCGGGACGAAACTCGCGTCTGGAGGGCCGAACCGGACGGGCGCGGACACGTGCGAGGTTTGCAGCGGCGGACACCGTCTGCGGAATTTCCGGCAGCAGTGTTGAGGCTTGCGGCGTCCTTTAGAAGACTCGGGGCAGGAGTGTCAGGCCAATCCGTAAACAGTAGAGGCGGCGACGTTTAAGTCTCCTTCTCCGCCCTTACGCGAAACCCCTCCGGGGGGGCTTGCACCCGCCGCCCGCAGACGAGCCCGGGCAGCGACAATAATTATACACACTGAACACTGTTTGTCCATACAAAACATTTGCCAAACAGTGCAAGTGCAAAGGAATTGGCTAAACGTGCGTTTTCAGCCCTCGAAGAGCGAAGAGGCGCGCTCGGTGGTGAAGGCGGCGCGGGCGGCCGTGTAGGCGAGGTCTGTCCCGATCTCTTCGATTCGGCGGGCGGCGACGACGCGGTGGCGCTCGCCGGGGGGGATGTAGCAGTTGAACATCGGGTGGTGCTGCATGAGGATGACGACGGGCGTGCCGACCGCCGCCGCGACGTGCATCGGCCCCGTGTCGTTCGAGACGAAGACGGACATGCGCTCGGCGGCGGCCGCGAGTTGCGGCACGGTCAGGCGGTCTAAGACGATTGTGGAGGGCGGGAACTTCGAGAGCGCCTCGCGCACGAGCTTGCGCTCCTCTGGCCCTGCGAAGAGCACGGAGCGCACAGAGTCGTTGCGCACCAGCATCCAGGCCAGCTCCGCGAAGCGCTCGACGGGCCAGCGCCGGCTCGGGTGTCCCGCGCCGGGGAAGATGCCGACGAGCGGGCCGTCGCCCGTGCCGCCGGCCGAAGCTTTCCTGCTCCTTGTCTTCCCGCCCGCGAGGGCCTTGCGCAGCATCTCGTCTACGGCGCGCCCGTCCTCCTCGCGCACGGGCAGGCGCGGCACGCGCGAGACCTCGCCCACGCCGAGCGGCGACACCACGTCGAGGTAACGGTCGATGGCGTGCTTCGAGCGGTCTTCGACGGGGGGCTGTGGGCGGAAGTTGGCGAGGTAGTCGAGCGAGCGGCCGGGGCGGCGCGCGTAGAGCCTCTGCCCCGCGCCCGACAGGAACCCGAGCAGGTTCGTCTCCGAGAGGCTGTGCAGGTCTATGACGAAGTCGAACTTCCGCCGCCGCACGTCCATCACGAGCCTCCCGATCTGCCACACAGACAGATGCTTCGGCCCGTCGCGCAAGCCCACGCGGTCGACGGCCAGCGCCTCGTCGGCCACGCCCGCCATCTCGACGACGGCCGCCGCCGCCCCGCCGACCGCCACCGTCACACGCGCCCGCGGGAACCTCCGCCGAATCGCCGCGAGCGCCGGCAGACTCAAAATCACGTCCCCCAACTGCCCGAAATCCACCACCAGAATGTTGCGCGGCTCGAAACTCATCTTCGGCCTAAACGATACAACACGCCCCACGGTTTCGCACGAAGGGCCGTGCTCAACGCAGACGCTCGTCGCCCGCGCTCAGCTTCTCCCGGAGGTCGGCGACGGCCGGGTGGTCGAAGGGGATGCGGTAGAGCGTGAGTATCAGGTCGTAGAGCGCGCCGAAGTAGGCGGCCTCGTCGCGGAAGTCGGCGTAGGTACGCCCGCGCAACAGCGGCGGGAACGCCTTCCGCCCTTCGCCCTGGACGAGCAGGGGGAGGACTGTGTTCTTGCGCTGCTCGGTGCCCATCATGCGCAGGTTGATGAGGTCAACCTCGGAGGCGACGACGCTGCCTTCGGGCGAGAGTTCGTTCCTGTACTTCTCAAGATAGAGGGGCGTGCCGACGACGGCGACGAAGTCGATCTCCTCGTCCTCGACGCGGCTGATGAAGCGGCCGACGTTCGAGCCGATCCAGGCGTTGTCCTTCCGGTCGAGCAGCACGTCCACGCCCGCGTTCTGCAAGTCCACGGCGAGGCCGCGCAC
>DAIRFV010000422.1:0-402 GCA_036794905.1 Pyrinomonadaceae bacterium
GAATTCATCGAAGGCGGCGAACAGCGATCTGCCGCCCGACTGGCGGATGATCGTCGCGCGGGCCGTGCCGTCGTTGTCGTTGCCGTCGAGGAGGCCGTCGCCGTTTTTGTCCGCGCCGCCGACGCACGCGGCCGTGACGCAGCCGTCGGCAAAGGCCGCCAGCGCGCGCCCGCGCTTGTCCACCGTCACGTCGTTGAAGTCGAGCAGGTTGCGCGTCGTGCCGGGGCAGGTCGTGCCCGCGGTGCAGACCACGCCGCGCTGCACGGGGTCGTTCGGCGTCGCGTTGACCGTGACCCAGGTCTGGCCGCCGTCGTAGGTCGTGGAAACGTAGCCGAACAAGGTGCCGTTGAAACTCATAGCATTCCCGCGGACCTTTGCGCCTTAGGTTGCAGACGAGAGGGC
>DAIRFV010000422.1:412-3847 GCA_036794905.1 Pyrinomonadaceae bacterium
GGCCGTTCGCGCCCTCGGTCGATGAGCCGAGGAAGAAGACGGCGGCGCGGTTGGCGTCGCCGCCGACGGCGGCCGGGAAGACTGTGTTCTTGATGCCGTGCGCAGCGCCCACGTCCGAGACGTTCGCCCAGGTGAGCCCGCGGTCGTGCGAGACGGCGACCCGCGAGCGCCCGTCGCCGTCGGCGTAGGCCAGGTAGAGTGTGCCGTCCGCGCCGAGGCCGACCGACGGGTCTGTGTCGCCGGGGGTGCTGCCGGGCACGGTGCGGATGCTCCACGTCAGTCCGTTGTCTTCGGAGACGGCGACGCCCTGCTGGCCGCCGCACGACTTGTTCGGGACGTAGACGGTGCCGTCGGGCGCGACCTTGATGTGACCGTGCAGGCCGCCGCACTGCACGAGCGTCCACATCGGGATGGCGAGGCCGAAGGTCAGCCCGCCGTTATCGCTGCGCGCTATCTGCGCGAGGCCGATGTCCTGCGAGGCGTAGTAGACGGCGTTCGGGTAGAGCTGAAGGTCGAGCCCGGGCAGTTGCACGGCCGCGCCTTTGAGCGAGCCGTCGGCGTTGCGCGCGTAGGGGCCGCCGCCGAGATTCTGGTGGTCAACGCCCGAGTTGATGCCGGCGCCCTGGCTCGGCGTCCAGGTCGCGCCGTCGTCGTCGGTGAACGCCATGAGACTTATCTTGCCCGCGAGTTGCGAGACGAAGGTGCGGTTGGTGCGGCTCGCGCCGGCGTCGCCGTCGGTGAAGAGGATGGGGTCGAGCGTGGTGAGCGAGGTGAGCGTCGTGCTCACGTCCTCCCACGTCGCGGTCGCGGGCGAAGCCGAGTCGTCGAACTTGACGCGCAGCGTCTCAAGGCCGGAGATGAACATGACGGCGCCCGTGTTCCAGTTGGCGCCGAGGGTCGGCTCGCCCGCGCCCTCGCCGACGCCGGCGGGCGCGGCGAAGTTCTGATAACTCGGCGGCGTCGCGGTTGAGGGCGTTGGCGACGCCGAGGGCGGCGCGACAGGCTTTAATTCGACTGTCGCGCTGCCACGATACTGGTCGAGGGTGGTGGCCGCGTAGTAGACGGCGCGGACGGTGTAGACGCCCGTGCCCGACGCGGACGGGTCAATCGTCGTGTCCTCCGCCGTCAGCACTTCGCCCGGCGAAGTGATGCCGCGCCCGGAGCTGGCGACGAGCGGGCCGGAGTTGGAGCCCTTGTGGATGTAGAGGTCGTAGTCAGTGGCGGGGAGGTTCCACTCGATCTTGACGCGCACGCGTTTGCCCGCCCAGGCGGCGGCCGTGCCGCCGACGTTCAGGGTGAAGGTGTCGCAGGTGAGCCCTTCACGGCACAGAGCCTCGCTGCCGAGGACGGGCGCGGCGTTGAGGGCGCCGCCGCCGAGGGCCGTCCCCGTCCAGGTGACGGGCGCTGTAGCGGTCGGGCTGAGCGTCTTGGAGGTCGGACTGGCGGCGTCCGCCGTTAATATCTGCGGCGCGGCGAAAATCATCCACAAAACGAAGACCGCGCCGGCGGTCACACCGAGCGCTTTCAAAGCACTCTGTAAACTCAGGGTTCTCGATGTGCTCATCCCGAATGTTCCCTCTGGCGGCGTGGGGTTCCCGGCAGGGTTGCGCCGGGCGACCTTGCCGACTCTCTACCTATTTTGATAACGGACGACGTAATCTAGCTGCGGCGGCTTGGCTAATTCTTGGCTGGCGCTTGGGGGTTAGAGGTTGGGGGAAAAGATAACCACAGAGACACAGAGACACGGCTTGAACACAGCTTTAAATCTTTAGCCGTGCCTTAGCAGTGTCTCTGTGTCTCTGTGGTTAATCTTTCCTGATTACAGAGAGTTCTGCTGTTACTCGGCGTTCCGTCTGGCGATGACACTCATCGCGTGGGCGAGTTCGAGCCTCGTCAAAGTGCTCTGCGGACGGAAGGTTCCCCCCTCCGCCGTGAGCAGGCCGCGCTCCAGCGCGACGGCCACGTAACCGCGCAGCCCGGAGGGTATCGCCCCGGCATCGGCCACGGTTAAGAGCGCACCGGTTCGCGCCTCTGCCTCGGCCCTCAGCCCCGCGGCGCGTACCAGCGCGACCGCCGCCGTGAGGCGTCCGGCCATGTCGTCTGGCCTGAATGGCGCGCCCGGGGTCGCGTCAGCGAAGAGAGCGCCGCCCGGCGCGGCCTGAACGCTTTCGACGAAGAGCGTGGTCGTACGGTCGAACACGTCAGGGTATGTGGGACGGCCCGGCGCGTACTGCGGGACGCGTGCGCCCAACACCAGCGTCGTCGCCAGTTCAGCCCGCGTCACGCCGACTCCCGGGCGGAACGAGCCGCCGAGCGGCAACATCACGAAGGAGCGTAAATTCTGATAGACCTCTTCGCGCGCGGTGGGACTCAGGCCGTCCAGGTCCACCAGAGGCGCGTACTCGGCGCGCGTCACTTCCAGCACGCCGGAGAACTGCTGCGGGGTGCCCACGAGGCCCAGGGTGTTCGTCACATTAACCCGCCAACTGCCGGGCGCGGGTGAATTGACGGAGACGCGCTCACGCCTGCCGGTCAGTCCGGGCAAATTGGGCTCGTTCGCCGAGGCGCGCCGCACGCCGCCCGCGTCGTAGAGCGCGAGCGCAAGGTCGTTCGTGCTGTAGACCGGCCCCCAAGCGATTTGGACGGAGGCGAGGAGCGCCCCCCCCGGAACACTCAGAAAAGTTTCGTAACCCGCGAGGAGCGGTGTGGTGCCGCCGAACTGCCGCGGAGTGTCTTTAACGAAGCGCACCTGCCCGCGGTCGAGCGTGGCCCGCCAGACTCCGATGAGACGCTCGGGGAAGACGGCTTCGAGCACGGCCGCGTGCGCGTTGAGCATCCCGGCCCCGACCTCGTGCCGGTAGTATGGAGGGAGCGGCGTCGCCGTCCTCTGTAGAATGTCGCGCACCTCGGCGGGCGTCAGAGCGGGGTTGGCTTCGAGCATCAGCGCGATGACGCCGGCCGCCTGCGGCGCGCTGAAACTCGTCCCGCTGCCGCTCGTGTAGAACAGTGTCTCGGCGAACGAAAGGCGCCGGGCGGAGGTGAGGCCCGAAGTGCTCAACAGACTCAAGCCCGAACTGCGCAGGCCGACGACGTTCACGCCGGGCGCGACCAGCGTCGGGCGTGATGCGGGGCCGCCGAACTGGCCGCGCGCGGAGAAGGATGCGAGGCGTCCTCTGTGGTCGGTCGCCCCGACCGAGATGACCCACGGCGCGACGGCGTAAGGGTTCAGGGTGTGCAGGCCCGGCCCCGAGTTGCCGGCCGAGAAGACGACGTTGACGCCGCGCTCGTAGAGCATCCGCGTGGCGACGTTGACGGGGTCGTTCTCGTCGTAGAGTGAGTCGGCCGAGAAGCTACAGTTGACGACGCGCACGCCGAGTTCCGGGCGCGCGAGCAGGTAGTCGAATGCCGCGAGCACGTGGAAGAGGTTCAGTTCGC
>DAIRFV010000423.1:0-3833 GCA_036794905.1 Pyrinomonadaceae bacterium
CGTGCCGGCGCTCCTCTCGGGCGCGTTCTTCCTCTCGTCGGGCTCGACGCCGCAGATTCCGAAGGAGCAGTTGATCCCCTGGACGCCCATCGGCATCGCCGGCCTGCTCGTGCCGCTGACCTACTACGTGCTCTACTACACGCCGTTCGGGCTGCGCCTGCGCGCGGTGGGCGAGAACCCGGGGGCGGCCGACGCGGCGGGCGTGAGCGTCACGCGGCTGCGCTACGCGGCGGTGCTCCTCTCGGGCGCGCTCGCCGGCATCGGCGGCGCCTACCTCTCCATCGGCCAGTCGTCGCTGTTCACGCGCAACATGAGCGCCGGCCGCGGCTTCATCGCGCTCGCCGCGCTCATCTTCGGCAAGTGGCGCCCCGTCCAGACGATGCTCGCCTGCCTCCTCTTCGGCTTCACCGAGGCGGTCGCCATCCAGCTCCAGGGCGTCCGCCTCTTCGGCGGCGAGGAGATACCGAACCAGTTCATCCAGATCATCCCCTACGTGCTGACCATCGTCGTCCTCGCCGGCTTCATCGGCACCTCGCGCGCCCCGCGCGCCCTCGGCATCCCCTACCAGAAGGAGAAGTAGGCGGTAGTCAGCGGACAGTAGTCAGTAGTAAATTAGTTCCGGGCAGCAACTCCCTACATCGTTAATCAGACTAACCGTGCGAAGGGCTTTTCTACTGACTACTGTCGGCTGACTACTGGCTACTGGCTACTGTTACTTATGTCTCTCTCGCTCAAGCCCGAACACCTGCGGCGCTACCGGGACATGGCGCTGCTGCTGATGCGCTACGGCCGCGCCGACCTCGTCCGCAGCGCCGGCCTCGAAGAGGCCATCGAGGGCTCGCAGCCCGACGTGCAGGTTGACCCCGCGAAGCTGGAGGAGTTGGCGGCGGACGTGGAGCGGATGGGGCCGACCTTCATCAAGCTCGCCCAGCTCCTCTCGACGCGCGCCGACCTGCTGCCCCAGCCCTACATCGAAGCCCTCACGCGCCTCCAGGACAAGGTCGAGCCCTTCCCGTTCACCGAGGTCGAGCAGATCGTCGCCAACGAGCTGGGCGTCCGCATCTCGAAGGCGTTCTCCTACTTCGAGTCGAGCCCCATCGCCGCCGCCTCGCTCGGGCAGGTGCACCGCGCCGCCCTGCGCGAGGGCCGCGAGGTCGTCGTCAAGGTGCAGCGCCCCGGCATCCGCGAGGAGATGTCGAAGGACATGGACGTGCTCTCCGACATGTCCGCCTTCCTCGACTCGCACACCGAGGCGGGCCGCAAGTACGAGTTCACGCCGCTGCTCGAAGAGTTCCGCAAGAACCTCCTGCGCGAGCTGGACTACCGCCTTGAGGCGCGCAACCTCGTCATCTTCGCCAACAACCTGCGCGAGTTCGACCGGATCATCGTGCCGCAGCCCGTCGAGGACTACACGACCTCGCGCGTGCTGACGATGGACTACATCAGCGGCAGGAAGATCACGAAGCTCTCGCCGCTCGCCAAGATCGACATCGACGGCTACCAGCTCGCGCAGCACCTCTTCCAGGCGTACCTCCACCAGATTCTCATCGACGGCTTCTTCCACGCCGACCCGCACCCGGGCAACGTCTTCCTGACCGACGACCGGCGCATCGCCCTCATCGACCTCGGCATGGTCGCGCGCGTCGCGCCGCGCCCGCAGGAGAATCTGATCCAGCTCCTCCTCGCCATCAGCGAGGGCAAGGGCGACGACGCGGCCGACATCGTCATCAAGATGGGCGAGGCCAAGGCCGGCTTCGACGAGAAGACCTTCCGCCGCGCCGTCGCCGACCTCGTGCTGGAGAACCAGAACGCGCAGTTGGAGAACCTCGACTCCGGCCGCGTCGTCCTGCGCATCCAGCAGATCGCCGGCGAGGCGGGCTTCCGCCTCCCCTCCGAGTTCACGATGATCGCCAAGGCGCTCCTCAACCTCGACCAGGTCGTCCACACGCTCGACCCGAAGTTCGACCCGAACTTCGCCATCCGCTCTTACGCCGACGTGATTATGGAGCGCCGGTTCAAGAAGAGCCTCTCGGCCGGCAACCTCTACGGGACGGTGCTGGAGCTGAAGGAGTTCGTGGACAAGCTCCCGGGTCGAGTCAACCAGCTCGTGGACACGCTGACGACCAACGGCATCCGCATCGACGCCGACGTGATCGACGAGCACAGCCTGCTCGCGAGCCTCCACAAGATCGCCAACCGCATCACGGTCGGGCTGCTCCTGGCGGCGCTCATCGTCGGGGCGGCGCTGATGATGCGGGTCGAGTCCAGTTGGACGATTCTGGGCTACCCGGGCATCGCCATCATCTTCTTCATGCTGGCGGCCCTCGGCGCGCTCGTGTTAGTTTTCAACATCATGTTCTTCGACGAAAAGGACAAGGGCGACCAGGAGAAGAAGCCCTGACGACGACAGAGGCGCGGACGACGATGCAGCCACAGGAGAGCCAGCACCCGGAGACACTTTACGAGCGCGCGGAGCACGCCGCGCGCCTCATACGCTCGCGCGCGGGCGGGGACGTGCGCGTGGCCCTCGTCCTCGGCAGCGGGCTCGGCGCCTTCGCCGGCGAGCTGGAAGACGCCGAAGCCATCGACTACAAGGAGATACCCGGGTTCGCGCAGCCGACGGTGGAGGGGCACAGCGGGCGCCTCGTCGTCGGCGGCGTCGGCGGCGTCGTGGTGGCCGCGATGCAGGGGCGCTTCCACTACTACGAGGGCTACACGCTCGAAGAGGTGACGTTCCCCATCAGGGTGCTGGGGCTGCTCGGCGCGAAGAGCCTCGTGCTGACGAACGCGGCCGGGGGGCTGAACAACTCCTACGAGCAGGGCGCGCTCGTCCTCATCAGCGACCACCTGAACCTGATGGGCACGAACCCCCTGCTCGGCCGCAACGACCCGCGCTTCGGCCCGCGCTTCCCGGACATGACCGAGGTCTACGACCGCGAGTACCAGGAGGCGGCCATCTGCGAGGCGCGCGAGATGGGGCTTGAGCTGCGGCGCGGCATCTACGCGGCGCTCACCGGGCCTTCCTACGAGACGCCCGCCGAGATCAGGATGCTGCGCCTCTTAGGCGCCGACGCCGTCGGCATGAGCACCGTGCCCGAGGCCATCGTCGCGCGCCAGATGGGGCTGCGCGTGCTCGGCCTCTCCTGCATCACCAACATGGCCGCGGGCGTCCTCGACAAGCCCATCAACCACGAGGAGGTCATCGAGACCGGCGAGCGCGTCCGCGAGACCTTCGCGGAGCTGCTGCGTCGGGTAATACCGAAATTGACGTGAACCGTCAGCCGTCAGCCGTGACAAGATAAAACAGACTTTCACTCGTCACGGTTGACGGCTCACGGTTCGCGGCTTTTACCTGTCACGGTTGACGGTTGACGATTTACGGCGGAGCGAAGCGGAGCACATGATTATCGGAATTTGCGGCGGGACGGGTTCTGGTAAGACCACGGTTGCGAACCGGATTCTTGAGTCGGTGAGCAAGGACGAGGTCGTCTTCCTGCAGCAGGACTCCTACTACCGCAACCTCGACCAGCTCCCGCTCGACATCCGGAACGTCGTCAACTTCGACCACCCGGACGCCATCGACAACGACCTCCTCGTCGAGCACCTCCGCGCGCTCAAACAGGGCCGGTCGGTCGAGCTGCCGCTCTACGACTTCAAGACGCACTCGCGCCGCGAGGAGACCTTGCACGTCGAGCCGCAGCCGATCATCATCATCGAGGGCATCCTCATCTTCGCCGAGCCGCGGCTGCTCGGCGAGATGGACATCAAGGTCTACGTGGACACGCCCGACGACATCCGCTTCATCCGGCGCCTGAGCCGCGACGTGGCCGAGC
>DAIRFV010000145.1:0-13883 GCA_036794905.1 Pyrinomonadaceae bacterium
AGACGTTAACGCTTCTTCGCGCCGCCCTTCTTACTCGCGCCTTTCTTCGCGGCGCTCTTCTTCGCGCCGCCCTTCTTCGCGGCGCCTTTCTTACCGGCGCCCTTCTTCGCGCCGCCCTTCGAAGCCTTGCCGCCCTTCTTGCCGCCTCTTTTGTACGGCGCCTTGTTCTCCGGTTTGCCGTAGCCGCCGCCGCCCGGCTTCTCGCCGCCGCCGTGCGCCGCGTTGACCGTCGCCCACGCGCGCCTCTCCGCCTCCTCCTCCGACAGGCCACGCTCCTCGTAGCTCTCTTCGATGTGCTCGGCCTGCCGCTTCTGCTTGTCGGTGTACTTGCCCTTGTCACCTCTCGGCATCCTGCTCTCCTCCGTGTTGGTCGAATGTGATGGGGGGGAAGGTTCGGGCGTGAGTATAGCACCGGGGCGGGCGGGCGGATTTCACTTTTTGCCGAGCTTGAGGCGCATGCGCTCCTCGACCGTGGCGGGGACCAAGCCCTCGATGGTGCCGCCGAGCGAATAGACCTCTTTGACGAGCCGCGAGCTGACGTAGGAGTAAGACTCGGCCGCCAGCATGAAGACGGTCTCAATCGCGGGCTCCTGCCGACGGTTCATCAGGGCCATCTGAAGCTCGTACTCGTAATCCGAGATGGCGCGGATGCCGCGCACGACGGCGTCGGCCTGCTGCTCGACGGCGTAGCGCATCAGCAAGCCCTGGAACGAGCCGACGCGCAGCCGGCACCCGCCGCTCTCGACGTGCGCCAGCACCTCTTCCAGCATCTCGCACCGCTCCTCGACCGTGAAGAGCGCGCGCTTCTCGGGGTTGACGAGGACGGCGATGATGATCTCGTCGAAGAGCTTCGAGCCGCGCTCGATGATGTCGAGGTGGCCGTTCGTCAAGGGGTCGAAGGAGCCGGGGTAGATGGCGCGTCGCATAGGCGTCTGCCGCGGGCGAAGGATGGGATGTCAGCGGCGAAGGTAACACAAAAGCGTGCGGCCGAGAAGTTCTCAAACATTCCGGCCAACGCGCGGCCGCGCCGCTGTCTTCCAAGGGCTGAACGACTTCCAGACTTCGCCGGGGAAGCCCCGGAGCCCCGCACGCCGTGAAGTTTTGACTCAAAGCCCTTGCGGACGAAAGGAGAATGATGATGAAACGCGCGCACCTGAAAATACCCGCCGCCGCCGCACTCTGCCTGCTGCTCGCGGCGGCCGCCGCCGGCCAGAGCCGCCCCCGGAGGATGGAGACGCTGCCGTCCGTGCAGAAGATTTACATCGGCGACATGGGCGATGACGACGAGGCCGACCGTTTCCGCTTCCTGCTCGAAGAACAACTCCTCAGGCGGAACTTCGACGTGGTGCTCCGGTCAGAGGACGCCGACGCCGTGCTGACCGGCGCGCTCTCGGTGCGCGTCTACGACGACAAGTCGGAGGCGCGCGTCTCCGTCCGGCTCGCCTCCCGCGACGGGCAGGTGCTCTGGGCGCGGGACTTCGGCCACAAGCGTTTCCGCGTCAACCCGCTCAGCCTTCAGGAGCCGACCAAGCGCCGCGCCGAGGAGGTGGCCGAGGCCCTGCGCCGCGACTTCAGGAAGCCCACGAAGTAGGCGCTGCGCCGAAGCTCATGTCGGGTGAACCGCCGCCGTCGAAGCGTGCCAGCCCGCCGAGGGCCTCCTTGACACGCGTGCCCCTCGGTGTTTCAATACCCGTGCAAACGTGGTGAGTTAAGGCGACTTGCGGCCACGTAAAATAAACCGCTAAACAGCTCGGCGCGTCTCGCCCGGAAGAGACCCGTTACAAGAAGGCTTATCAGAGTTAAGCCCCGCGTTGTTTGGCGCGGGGCTTCTCTTTGGGGCCGGAAGGATTCGAGCGACAAACCCGATGAGCAATTTTCTTGAGACACTGAAAGAGCGCGTCGTCGTCTTCGACGGCGCGATGGGCACCAGCCTGCAAGCGCAACACCTCACGCTCGACGACTTCGGCGGGCCGCTGTTCGAGGGCTGCAACGAGAACCTCCTCGTCACGCGCCCCGACGCGGTCGAGCGCGTCCACAGCCTCTTCCTGGAGGCCGGCTGCGACGTGATCGAGACCAACTCCTTCAACGGCACGCCGTTCGACTTCGAGGAGTACGGCATCGGCCACCTCGCGTACGACATGAACGTCCGCGCCGCCCGGCTGGCGAAGCGCATCGCCGCCGACTACTCGTCGAAGGGGCGGCCGCGGTGGGTCGCCGGCTCGATGGGGCCGGGGCGGAAATTGCCGACCCTCGGGCAGGTCAAATTCAAAGACCTCAAGGCGGCGTACGCCGAGCAGGTGCGCGGCCTCCTCGACGGCGGCGCCGACATCCTCATCGTCGAGACGTGCCAGGACGTGCTCCAGACCAAGGCGGCGCTCGCCGCCATCTTCGCCGACTTCAAGCGGGAGGGGCGGCGCGTGCCCGTCATCACGCAGGTGACGGTGGAAGTCTTCGGCACGATGCTCAACGGCACCGAGATCAGCGCGGCGCTCACCGCGCTCGAACCGTTCCCCGTCGATGTCATCGGCATGAACTGCGGCACGGGCCCGCGCAACATGACCGAGAGTTTGCGTTACCTCTGCGAGAACACGCCGCGGCCCGTCTCCGTGCTCCCGAACGCCGGCCTGCCCGAGGTCAAGGACGGCAAGATGCACTACGACGAGACGCCCGAAAGTTTCGCCGCGCAGGTCGAGCACTTCGTCAAGGACTTCGGCGCCAACGTCGTCGGCGGCTGCTGCGGCACGACGCCCGCGCACATCAAGCTCCTGGTCGAAAGGGTCGGGAACCTCGCCCCGAAGCGGCGCGAGGCGAAGGTTTTGCCCGCGGCCTCCTCCATCTTCATCCAGCAGCCCTACGTGCAGGACGCCTCGTTCCTCATCGTCGGCGAGCGGGTCAACGCCTCGGGCTCGAAGAAGATGCGCGACCTCCTCAACGACGAGAACTGGGACGGCCTCGTCTCGCTCGCGCGCGAGCAGGAGCGCGAGGGCGCGCACATCCTCGACGTGAACGTGGACTTCGTCGGCCGCGACGGCGTGAGCGACATGCACGAGCTGGCCTCGCGCCTGGTGACCAACGTCAAACTCCCGCTCATGTTCGACTCGACCGAGTGGGAGAAGATGGAGGCCGGGTTAGAGCACGCGGGCGGCAAGTCCATCCTCAACTCGACGAACTACGAGGACGGCGAGCCGCGCTTCAAGAAGGTCTTGGGCCTGGCGCAGGAGTACGGCGCGGCCGTCGTCGTCGGCACCATCGACGAGGAGGGGATGGCGCGCGCGGCCGACGACAAGCTCCGGATCGCGAAGCGCGCCTACGAGCAGGCGACGCGGGAACTCGGCTTCCCCGCGCACGACATCTTCTTCGACCCGCTCGCGCTGCCCATCTCGACCGGCATCGAGGAAGACCGCCGCAACGCCGCCGAGACCATCGGGGCGCTGCGGCGCATCAAGGCGGAGCTGCCCGGCTGCTACACCATCCTCGGCGTCTCGAACATCTCGTTCGGCCTCAACGCCGCCTCGCGCGTCGTCTTGAACTCCGTCTTCCTGCACGAGGCGGTCGAGGCCGGGTTGGACGCGGCCATCGTCAACGCCTCGAAGATCGTCCCGCTCAACCGCATCCCCGAGCGCGAGCGCGAGGTCGCGCGCCAGCTCATCTACGACGAGCGGAAGTTCGAGGGCGACGTGTGCACCTACGACCCGCTCGGCGAGTTCACGAAGCTCTTCGAGGGCGTGAAGGCGAAGAAGGAGCACAAGGTCGATGACAACCTGCCGGTCGAGGAGCGCCTGAAGCAGCACATCATCGACGGCGAGAAGGTCGGGCTCGAAGACAACCTGAACCTCGCGCTCCGGAGCCACAGCGCGCTCGACATCATCAACAACATCCTGCTCGACGGCATGAAGACCGTGGGCGAGCTCTTCGGCAGCGGCCAGATGCAGTTGCCCTTCGTCTTGCAGTCGGCCGAGGTGATGAAGGCGGCGGTGCGCTTCCTCGAACCCTTCATGGAGAAGAAGGGCGGCGCGACGGCGAAGGGGACGATGGTGCTGGCGACCGTCAAGGGCGACGTGCACGACATCGGCAAGAACCTCGTGGACATCATCCTGACGAACAACGGCTACAAGGTCGTCAACCTCGGCATCAAGCAGCCGATCGAGGCCATCCTCCATTCGTCCGAGGAGCACAAGGCCGACGCCGTCGGCATGTCCGGCCTGCTGGTGAAGTCCACGCTCATCATGCGCGAGAACCTGGAGCTGATGAACGAGCGCGGCATCAACGTCCCCGTCGTGCTCGGCGGGGCGGCGCTGACGCGCCGTTACGTCGAGGAGGATTTGGAGTCGCTCTACCGGGGCCGCCTCTTCTACGCGCGCGACGCCTTCGACGGCCTGCACACGATGGACCTGCTGACCGGCTCCGGCGCGCACGCGGAGCCGTCCGCGCAGGCCCAGGCGGCGAAGGCCGCCAGGGCGTCGGCCGGGGCGGGGGACGGCGCGGCAAATGCGGAGTCCGCGGACGACGCCGAAGATTTGGTCGGCGAGGACGCGAAGCTCGGCGCGCGGGCCGCGCGCGCGCGCCCCCGCGGCGTGCTCAAGTCGCGCGAGGCCGCCTCGCACACCGAGCGCTCGGACGTGAACCCGAGCGCGCCCATCCCGAGCGCGCCCTTCTACGGCTCGCGCCTCGTCGAGCACGTCCCTTTGGAGCGGGTCTTCCGCTTCGTCAACGAGACGGCGCTCTTCAAGGGGCAGTGGCAGTTCAAGCAGGGGCGCAAGTCCGCGGAGGAGTACCGCGCCTTCGTCGCGGAGAAGGTGCGCCCCGTCTACGACGAGCTGAAGCTCCACTCGGAGCGCGAGAATCTGCTCGTCCCGCAGGTCGTCTACGGCTACTTCCCCTGCCAGTCCGAGGGCAACGACCTCGTCGTCTACCAGGACGACGGGCGCACCGAGCGCACGCGCTTCACCTTCCCGCGCCAGCCCGGCGGGCGCCGCCTGTGCCTCGCGGACTTCTTCACCTCGAAGGAGTCGGGGCGCGTGGACGTGGTCGCCTTCCAGCTCGTCACCGTCGGCCGGCGCGCGAGCGCGTACGCGCACGAGCTGTTCCGCACGGACAACTACTCCGACTACCTCTACTTCCACGGGCTCTCGGTCGAGTCGGCCGAGGCGCTGGCCGAGCTGTGGCACAAGCACGTCCGTGAGGAGCTGGGGATTGCCGGGCGCGACGCGGCGGAGCTGGCGAAACTCTTCCACCAGGGCTACCAGGGCTCGCGCTTCAGCTTCGGCTACCCGGCCTGCCCCGACCTCGAAGACCAGACGAAGCTCTTCGAGCTGCTCGGCCCCGAGCGCATCGGCGTCGAGTTGAGCGAGGAGTTCCAGCTCGTCCCCGAGCAGTCCACCTCGGCCATCATCGTCCACCACGAGGAGGCGAAGTATTTTTCGATTGACTGACGGCCGCCGCAACGTCCGCTGCCGAACGGAAGCACGGGGACGTTTCGGTTAAGCTTCATCGAGTGTCCCCTTCGAGGGATGCAGGCGCTGTGGCTACCTCGCGAGCCCGGCGCCTTTTATTTTTTGAGTGCGGTCGAAAAGAGATTAACCACAGAGACACAGAGGCACAGCCAAATTCCAATTAGCTGTGCCTCTGTGTCTCTGTGGTTAATGCTTTCTATAGTCACTCGATTCAAAACTGCCTGAGACGGCCACTCGCCGCTTGCGCGACTCCGCCCGGTCTATTAACTTTGAGCCTTCCGCGAGAAGGTTTTGATGGAGACGACCGACGACGTAAATCAACCCGCCGTAACGACCGCCCCCGCGCCGACGCGCGAGGAGTGGGCCGTGCTGTCGCCGTTCGAGCGCTTCGCGTTCCGGCTGACGTGGCGGATGAACCGGGGCGCGTGGAAGCGCTTCTGGACGTTCTGCCAGCGGACGCTCGGCGCGGGCTGGATTCACTTCTCGACCTACAACCTGATGAGCGTCAGCGGGCTCGAACACGTCGAGGCCGCTTCGCGCGAGCGCCCCGTGCTGCTCGTCGCCAACCACCGCTCCTTCTTCGACATGTACGTCGTCTCGACCGTCCTCTTCCGCCGGACGAGCTGGAGGAAGCAACTCTTCTTCCCCGTGCGCGGGCGCTTCTTCTACGACACGGTCGGCGGGCTCTTGGTCAACCTCGTGATGGGCTGGTGGTCTATGTTCCCGCCCTTCTTCGCGGGCGGCGACAACCCGAAGACCGAGCAGCGCGAGTTCGACAAATTCTCGATGCGACTGCTCGCCTCGCTCGCGCGCGAGGGCGCGGGCAACGTCATCGGCTTCCACCCCGAGGGCACGCGCAACAAGGGCGCAGACCCCTACTCGTACCTCCGCCCGCAGCCCGGCGTCGGCCGCCTCATCAAAGACGCGCGCCCGCAGGTCATCCCCGTCTTCATCGCGGGCCTCGGCAACGACCTCCCGAAACAAGTCCTCGGGAACTGGCGCGGCGGCGAGCCCGTCCGCGTCCACTTCGGCCCCGCCATCGACTTCTCCGAGTTCTACGGGCGGCGCGACTCCGTCCGAACTTACAAAGAGATTTCGGACTTCTGCATGTCGAAGATCGCTGAGCTGGGCGAGCAGGATCGCGCCGCGCGCGCCCTCGGAGCCAAACGCGACGCGCTGGCTACGCCCGGTGCGGAAGCCCGGCCGTCAGGGAGGGCTTCATAACTCCGCTTCATTAAGCTAACGTCTGACGGGAAGCCCTCCCTGACGGCCGGGCCTCCACACCTTTTGAAATGTCCACGCTCCCACTCATCATCGTGAATCCGGCGTCGGCGGGCGGCGCGACGGGCGCGGCCTGGCCGGGCGTCGCCAGCACGGTGCGGAGCCACTTCGGCGCGTTCGAGGTGGCCTTCACGAAGAGGGCGGGCGAGGCCGTCGAGATCGCCGAGCGCGAGGCGCGCGCCGGCCGCCCGTTGGTCATCGCGTGCGGCGGCGACGGCACCATCTCTGAGGTGGCGAACGGGATACTCCGCGCGGGGTCGGGGACGGAGCTGGGGCTTTTGCCGAGCGGGACGGGTGGCGACTTCCGGCGCACGCTCGGCGTCCCCGCGCGTACAGCCGACGCGGCCCGCGCGCTGCGCGACGGCGAGGCGCGCGTGATGGACGCGGGGCGCGTCACGTTCGCGCGTGAGGGCGGCGCAAGGGAGTCGAGGTTCTTCGTCAACGTCGCCTCGTTCGGCATGGGCGGCGACGTGATTAAGCGCGTGAAGTCGCGTGAGGGGCTGCCGGCGGGCGCGTCGCGTCTGCTCGGCGGCCGCCTCTCCTTCGCCGCCGCGGCCTTGCAGGCGGCCGTCACCTTCGAGAAGCCCCGCGTGCGCGTCGCGCTCGACGGAGGGGTCGAAGCACAAATCGTGGTCGCCAACTTCTGCGTCGCCAACGCGCGCTACTTCGGCGGCGGGATGAAGATCGCGCCGAGCGCGTTGGTGGACGACGGCCGCTTCGACGTGGTCGCCGTCGGCGACGTTTCCGCGCTGACGGTGCTCGCCAACTCCTACCGCCTCTACCTCGGCACGCACCTCGGCATGCAGGAGGTGCGCCACGCCCTCGCACGCCGCGTCTCAGCCTCCTCGGCCGACGGCTCCGTCGTTAAGCTCGAAATTGACGGTGAGCTGACCGGTCGCCTCCCGGCCGAGTTTGAAATCCTGCCCGGCGCCCTCCGCGTCCGCTGCCCGCACTGAACCCTTCAGCCGCGCGAAGAGCGTGCGCACCTCCGCGCTCATAATTCGCATTTATGCGCATGGCGTGCGCATAAATGCGAACATCATGCGCACGCCTGCGCATACCGTGCGCACGCCTGCGCACGCCATTCTCACGCCTGCGCACGCCATTCTCACGCGTGCGCACGCCATGCGCAGACGCGCGCATGCCATTCTCATGCGTGCGCACGGCATGCGCGCGCATGCGCAGACTCTCCGCAGATGTGCGCACGGCACGCGCGCGTGCGAAAAGTCTGCGCGCGGGGCGTTGTATGTTTAGGGTGCGGTGCGGAAGGCGGCGTTGCCGAGGAAGTGTTCGCGGACGTAGGTGACCGTGTCGAGCAGAGTCTCCTGCGGGTCGCGCGGGTCGAAGCCGAGTGCGGCGCGCGCCTTCGACGCGTCGAGGTACCAGAAGTATCCGGCCATCTCGATCTCGGTCGGCTCGACGGGCGGGGCGAGCTTCCAGTGTTTGTAGAGCGAGTTGAGCCCGCGCGCGCCCGCGAGCGTGAGCCTCGGGGGGAGCGAGAGGAAGGGCGCGGGCACCTTCGTGATGCGTTCGAGCCGGCCGAAGAATTTGTCGAACGTCCAGTTGGCGGAGCCTAACAGGTAGCGCTCGCCGTGCGCGCCGCGCTCCATCGCCGCGCGGAAGGCCCGGGCCGCGTCGCGCGCGTCCACGAAGCTCAGGCCGCCCTTCGGCACCGTCGGGATTTTGCGCGCGAGGAAGTCCAGCACCACCTTCGTCGAACTCAGGCGGTCGTCGCCGGGCCCGAGCAGCAGGGAAGGGTTCATGATGACGAGCCGCCGCCCCTTCCCCGAAAAGTTCTCAAGCGCCACGCGCTCCTGGTAGACCTTGCTCGCGTAGTAGGGCCAGCGCGAGACGATGTCCAGGGGCGTCGGCCACTCCTCGTCCGGCAGCACGTCGCCCGCGTCCGTGACCGCCACCGTCCCGCTCGTCGAGGCCATCACGATGGACTTGACGCCCGCCACGCTCGCCGCCTCGCACAGCACGCGCGTCCCCGTCACGTGCAGCTCGTACATCAGGTGCGCGTCCTCGCGCTCGCGCGAGACGCGACCCGCGAGGTGGTAGACCTCCGCCGCGCCGTCGCACGCGCGCCGCACGTCCTCGGGCGACGTGATGGAGCCGACGACCGTCTCGACGCCCAGCTCTTCGAGCCACGCCGGGGCCGAGGTCGAGAGCACGCGCAGCGTCCCCGCGCCCTCCTCGACCAGGAGCCTGACGAGGTGCGAGCCCAGGAACCCCGTCCCGCCCGTGACGAGCGTGACCGGCTTCGCCCTCTTGGCGAGCGTCGTGGTCGTCCGCGGCGCGTCGGCCTCTGACTTCTTAGCCTTCGTTGCGGCCTTCCTGGTTGATGCCTTCTTCGTCGTCGCCATAAAAGTTAAGTCAGAGTCGGGCGCGACCCCGCCGCCGACGCGGCGACTCACACACGCCTTAGTTCAGTCCCCGGTGGTCGCCATCTCGTTCTCGTTGTGCGTCTCTTCGGCGGCGTGGCGGCGCTCGGCCTTCCAGCGGCGGCGCAGCGCCGTGGCGTCGAAGGCGTGGCGCGTGCCGTCGCGCAAATTCTCGATCTCGTGGCGGACGAGCGCGGCGACGAGGCGGTAGGCTTCGGCGCGGGGCATGGCCTTCGTCAGCTCGTCCAGCTCCTCGGGCGAGAGGAAGCGGCCGATGCGCGCGCCGACCTCGCGCCCCTTCAGGAAGGTCGAGCCCTTCGGGAACGCCTCGTAGGTGCCCCACAGGTAGGCGGGCAGGATGCCGGTGCGCGTGTTTAAGGCGAGGTAGGCGAAGCCCGACTTGAACTCCGCCATCTGCCCCGTCATCGAGCGCGTGCCCTCGGGGAAGATGAGCGCCGTGTAGCCGCGCTCAAGGAACGAGCGCGCGTGCCTGAGCGACTGGCGCAAACTCCCCGAACGCTCGATGGGCACGATGTTCGTGAAGTTGTTCATGTAGGCCCGCTTGTAGCGGTTGTCGAAGAAGTAGTCGGCCGCCGCGAGCGCCACCATGTCGCGGCCGTACTCGCCGAGCGCGTACTTGATGAGGCCGGTGTCGAGGTGCGACGTGTGGTTCGTCGCCGCGATGAAGTTGGTGTGCGTCGGGATGTTCGACTGCCCCTCGACGTGCGCCTTCAAAACGTTCTCGTAGAGGGCGCGCTGCACCACGTCGATGCCGCGGTTGCCGACGGTGCGGACGAGCGTGGGGACGTAAATCTCCTTCTCCGACTCGCGCGCGTCCTCCTCGGCGCGCGCCTCGGCCGCGCGCTTGTTGGCGGCCGTCTCGCGCCGCTTGACGACCGAGTACAGCTCGCGCACGTCAACCACTTCGTTCAGGGTGTCGGGCGAAACGAGCGCTCCGCCCGCCTGCTCGATGGCCGACGCCAGCTCGACGAACATGAGGCTGTCGAAGCCGAGTTCGGCGAGGCGCGAATCCAAAGAGACCTGCGCGCGCGGCCGCGAGGAGACCTGCGCGACCAGACCCAGCAGCCAGTCGGCGTCGTGGTGCTGCTCGCGCGGCGCGGTCTTCTCGGTGATGCCGGCGCGCTTCGACTCTTCGAGCTGTTGGATGAGCTTGACCACCTCGCGCCGCTTGATTTTGCGCGTGGCCGTGCGCGGCAGCTCGCCCTCGGCGAAGTAGAGCGACTTGACGCGCTTGTAGAAGGGGAGCGTCGAGGAGACCTCGCGGAAGTGGTTCTCGACGCGGCGCTGCACCTCCTCGCGCTGGAGCGAGATGTCGTGGTCGTAGTCGGGGAAGACGAGCGCCGCCACCTTCTCGCCGATGCCGTCGGGCAGGCCCACCACGCCGATCTCCTTGACGTAGGGCGAGTCCTGGTACAGCTCCTCGATCTCGTCGGGGTAGACGTTCTTGCCGTTGGTGTCGACGATGATCTCCTTCGAGCGGCCGACGAGGTAGAGGTTGCCGTTCTCGTCGATGCGGCCGAGGTCGCCCGTGTGGAGCCAGCGCGAGACGATGGCCGACTGCGTCGCCTGCTCGTTCTGGTAGTAGCCGAGCATGACGTTGGGGCCGCGCGCGATGACCTCGCCGATGCCGGCGGCGTCCGGGTCGCTGATGCGCACCTCGACGCCGGGCAGGGGCTTGCCGACGCTCGAGGCGTTCAGCGCGTTCTGCGGGCGCGTCACGGTCAGCACCGGCGAAGCCTCCGTCAGCCCGTAGCCTTCGAGGATGGTGAAGCCCAGCCCGTGCATGTCGCGCTTGATCTTCTCGTTCAAGGCCGAGCCGCCGCTGATGAGGTAGCGGATGTTGCCGCCGAGCCCCGTATGAATCGGGCGGAAGATGACGGAGCCGAGGTTGAGGGGCGTCCGGTCGCGCAGGCGGCTGTTGAACTTGATGAGCGCCTCGGCCGCGTTGCCGACCCACTCGCCGCGCTCGCGCAGGCGCGACATGATGCGGCGGTGGAGCAGCTCCCACAGGGCCGGGACGCCGACCATGCCCGTGACGTGGCCGTGCTTGATGGCGCGCGCCAGCTCCTCGCCGTTCAAGTCCGCGAGGTACGTGATCTGCGTGCCGCGGCTGAACGGCGTGAGGAACCCGGTCGAGAACTCGAACGTGTGGTAGAGCGGGAGCACGGAGAGGATGCCGTCGCCCGTGTCCATCTCGAAGACGGACGAGAGCATCGAGACCATGTTCGTCAGATTCTTGTGCGAGAGCATGACGCCCTTCGGCTGCCCCGTCGTGCCCGAAGTGAAGATGAGGGAGGCGACCGTGTTCGGCGAGACCTTCGCGGGCAGCAGCGCGATGCGCTCGTCCTCGCTCTGCTCGTCGGTCAGCTCGAAGACTTCGCCGTAGCGCCACAGGCGCGCGTCGAGCCCCGCCTCGCTCAACTTCTCCTGAAGGTCTCGGTGCTCTTCGTCGGCCTTCTCGCCGAGGACGAGGCCGGTCGCGCCGCTCGCGCGGACGAAGTTGACGAGTTCGTCCGTCTTGCTCTCGGGGTCAACGGGGACGCAGGTCGCGCCGGCCTTCAGCACCCCGAAGTAGCTGATGCCCCACTCGGGCGCGTTGTGGCTGACGAGCAGGACGCGGTCGGCGGGCTTCACGCCCCGCGCGGCGAAGAAGGCGGCGGCGCGCGTCGCCAGCTCCTGGATGTCCGCGTAGGTGTACTGCTCGCGCTCGCCGTCGCGCTCGATGCGCATGGCGACGCGCGTCGAGTAGCGCTTGGCCGAGGTCTCGAAGAGTTCGAGCAGGTCGCGGTAGGTGTAGACGCGCTTCGGCTGCGCGCGCATGTCCTCTTCGAGCGTCGGGAAGACCCACTTCTTGAGGCCGGGGAAGTGGACGTTCATCCAGTAGTCGTACCAGTCGAACGTCTCGGGGTCCCAGCGCAGCAGGCGGCGCTCGTCCTCGCGCACCTCCGCGAAGAGCGAGCGCACGTTGTCGGCGCGGAAGATGTAGGCGTTCTCGATCATGAACGGGCGGAACATGTCGAACGCCTCTTTCGTCTCGCGCGTGACCTCCTCGACGCGCTCGACGGTGGCCTTCGCGCGGTCAACGATGTGGGTGAGCTTGCCGCCGCCCCAGCGCGGGCGCACGCGGTCGAGTAAGCCTTGCGCCCTCCTCGCCGCGGCGTTGACCATCGGCGTGGACATCGCGTCGAAGCGCGCGGGCGTGACCGGCTTGTTCTCCATCCGCGCCATCAGCTCGTTGAGGAGGCGGAAGCCCGACTCCTTCTCCTGAAAGTGCTTGCGCTTGTAGAGGCCGACGAGGCTCACGATGCGCTCCATCGTGTTCGGGTTGGCGTCGCCGGTGGCGGCCTGGTAGACCAGGCGCGGCTCGCCCGCGATCGCTTCGGCCGCGACGCCGAGCATGACGGCGGCGACCTGATCGACGGGCGTGATGTCGAGGACGAGCTTGTCGTTGACCGGTATCTGCTGCTGACCTTTGAGCGCGATGAAGATGAGCGGCGCGGTCGTCGTGAAGCCCTCGTTCCAGCCGGGGAAGGGGAAGTCCTTCGCCGACTCGACGATGGAGGGGCGGACGATTGCCCGGACGATGTCCGACTCGGCCGCGACGAGTTGTTCGCCGAGGCTCTTCGTGTAGGTGTAGATGTTGGGCCAGCCCCAGAAGACGGCGCGCTCGGTGCCCAGCTCCGTCAGGCGCTCGCGCGTCCACAGCTTGCGCTCGCGGGCGACGGCGAGCCCCATCTGGTCGAGGTCGTCGGGGTCGCGCCCCTCTTCGTAGAGCCGCTTGCGCGCCAGCTCGCGGAAGCGCGCGACCTGCAAGGCGTCTCGCGCCTCCTCCCGGACGCGCTCGGCCAGCCGCGCGCAGTCGCGTATCTCCTGCTCGGCGTCGAACTCGACGCCCGGCAGCTCGTCCTTGCGCGGGAAGTAGCCGAGGACGGGGTCGCTCTCCCAGACGGGCCCCGAACGGTTGCCCGCGACGAAGCAGGTCGAGATGTGGACGAGCGCGGGGCGCCGCATCCTTTTGACGAACCTGATGACGTTCTGCGTGCCGACGACGTTGGTGCGGAGCGCGCTCTCCAGCGGCGGGTTGAAGGTGACGTTGCCCGCCGAGTTGACGAGCACGTCGATGTCCTTGGCGACCGCCTCGGCCTCTGCTTCCGTGAACCCTAAATTGTCTTCGCTGATGTCGCCGTTGACGAGCCTCACCTTGTCGCGGATGAAGTCCTCGAAGGCCGCGCCGTAGCGCTCGCGCACGGGGTCGAAGGGCGGCGCGGTGATGACGTTGTTCCAGAAGCGCGTCTCGGACTCCTCCTTCGAGCGCGCGCGCACCGTCACGTAGACGCGCCCGACGCCGGGGAAGCGGTCGAGCAGCATGGAGAGCGCCACCTTCCCGACGAAACCCGTCGCGCCGATGATGAAGACGTTCCGGCCGTTAAAAGTCTCTGTGGGCGAAAATTTCATAGTCACTAGCGAGGATGGTCGTTCCGGCCGCTCATTCTCTCACAATTCAGCTCATGTCGCAGATGGCGATCACGGGCTGGTGGAGCATCGTGATCTGGGCGGAGCGGCCCATGTAGCTGCGCGCCATCGCAATCGCTTCGGTCAGATTATCGGCGCGCTCCCAGCCCATGGCGGCCGGGACGTGCGCGTTCTCGGCGCCGGCGGCGATGACGCGGCCGACGTGGGCGCGGCCGTTCTCGGCCCAGTACCACATGTAGAAGGGGTGCGCGCCGTGGTAGGCGTGGCCGCG
>DAIRFV010000146.1:0-10566 GCA_036794905.1 Pyrinomonadaceae bacterium
ACATTCCCGACGGGTACGTCTCGGGCGGCTCGTCGCCCGGCTCCCAGTGTGCCCCCGGCTCCAGAGGCTCGACGGCCGTCGTCTCGTCGAAGTGGAGCACGGCGTCGAACTGCTCGGCGAGCTGCGCGTGGAAGTAGTGGCTCAGCCGCTCGGTCTCGGGTCGGTAGATGACGCCGATGGCGCGCTCTAACCTGGGCAGACGCAGCAGCTCGCGCGCCGGCCCCTCTTCGCGCAGGTGAATCATGAAGCGGTCGATCTCGACTTCGTGGAAGAGCGCCTCGTAGCTGCCTTCGAGCGCGGGGCGCACGCGCTTGCGGCGGCCGGGCTCGTCCCAGTCGCTTGATGCGGTGACCGTGCCGCGGTGCGTCGTGAAGCCGGCGAGGAAGCAGTCGCGCGGGTAGCGCTCGCGCACGAGCTGCCCGACGTTCCACTCGCCGCCCCGCCCCATCTCGGTCGCGCGCGCGTCGCCGAGGTGCGAGTTGTGCTCCCACACGGCCACCTTCGCGTTTTGACCTTCGGCACTCAGGTGCCCGACCAGTGCGTCCAGCGTCTCGGCCATGTGCCGGTCGCGCATGTTCCACGAGCTGACGCGGCCGCCGAACATCGAGCGGTAATACGCCTCCGCGTTCTTGACGAGCCGCGCGTTCTGCTCGGCGTAGAAGAACTCGTCGCGCGCGACGCGGCCGTCGCGGTTGGCGAGGTCGGCGGCGCGGCGGCGCAGCTCGACAAGCTGTTCGACGACGGCCGGCTCGCACGAGTCGGCCGCGCCGTAGGCGGCGGCGTAGGCGTACGAGGTCGTGTCCTCGCCGAAGTGCTCGAAGCAGGAGTAGCGGCCGCGCGCGCGGCCCGCGGCCTCGGGGTCAACCTTGTCGAGGTAGCCGAGCACGGCCTCGATGGAAGTGTAAAGACTGTAGAGGTCGAGCCCGTAGAAGCCGATTTTCGTCGCGCCCGCGGGCAGCGCGTCGTTGTGCGCGCGCAGCCACTCGACGAACTCGACGACGACCGTGTTGCGCCACATCCAGGTGGGGAAGCGCCGGAAGCCGCCGAGCGCCGCGCGCGCTCCCGGGTCGTCCGACTCGCCGCGCACGTAACGGTTGACGCGGTACGCGTCCGGCCAGTCGGCCTCGACCGCGACGGCCGTGAAGCCGCGCTCCGTGATGAGCCGCTTCGTGACCTCGGCGCGCTCCCTGTAGAACTCTTGCGTGCCGTGCGAAGCCTCGCCCAGCAGCGCGAAGCGCGACTCGCCGAGCCAACCCAGCAGCGCGTCGTAATCTTCGGGCGCGCCCTCGAGCGCGCGCGCCGCCCCGCGCACGACCTCCGCCGCCACGCGCGCCGTCTTCGCCTCAGCCATAATAACCTCTGAAGGGGTGTTGGGTGTTGGGTGCTGGGTTTTGGGTAAGAACCTTACTCTTATCCGGCCCCTTAAAACCCAACACCTAACACCCAACACCCAACACCCGTATTTCAGCTCTGCCCCGCCGCCCTCGACGACGGGCGGCCGAGGTCGTTGACGTCGGTCGTGTCGGTCGTGGCCGTGATGTCGGCCGCGGGGCTCGTCGTCGTCGCCGGGCTCGTCGTCGCCGGGGTCGCCGCCGGCAGCGGGGTGTCCAGGCCCGCGTGCGGCGCCTCAAGGCTGGCGCGCGGCGCTTCCATGCCGGCCTGGTAGTTCTGGACGCGCAGGTTGTTCTGCACGTTCGAGACGCCCGAGACCGATTCGGCGATGCTCTCGGCCAGCCGCTTGGCGTAGCGGCTGTCCACCACCCCCGTCAGGATGACCTCGGCCGCGACGACGTTGACCTCAACGTCCGAGGCGTCGAGCCACTCGTTGTCGGTCAGGCGGTCGCAGACCTCCTCGCGCAGGCGGTCGTCGGAGCGGCGGTAGTTCTTCGGGCCGCGCCCGCGGAACTTGCCCTCGCCGCGGCCGTAAGCCCTGCGCGCGTCGTCGCCGCGCCCGCGTTCGTCGTCGTCGCCGCCGAACCACGAGCGCACCTCGTCGGCCGCGCGGTCGAGCCAACTGCCGCCCTCGCGGTCGTCTTCACCGCGCCCGCGCGCCACGACGCGCCGGTCGCGCTCGTCGCCGCGGTCGTCCTCGTAGTCGTCGCGCCCGTACTCGTAGCCGCTGCGGCCGTAGAAGCGGCTCGTCGTGCGGCCGTAGTCCGTGTCGTAGTCGCGCACCTCGTCGCGCTCGTCGGCGTCGCGTCTGTAGGGACGTTCGTCGTCGCGCTGGTAGGGGCGCTCGTCGCGCCGCTCGTAGTTGCGCCCGTAGACGCGCACGCCGTAGGGGCGCCCGTAGTCATCGCCCTCCTGGCGGCGCGCGGAGCCCGCGTAGCCGCCGCGCTCGAACACCTCGCGCCCGTAGCGCGAGCCGTAGTCGCGCGTGCCTTGCTCGCGCGCGTCGTGGCGCGAGCCGTACTCGCGCGCGTCGTAGTCGCGCCCCTGCCCGTACTCGCGCCCGTAGCCGCCGCGCATGGCGTTATAACCGCCGCGGCGGGAGAGGCCGTAATCGGGGCCGCGCTCGTGGCGCCCGCCCGGAGGGCCGTAGCCCCTCTCCGCGTCGCGCTCCTGATACCTGTCTTCCGTGCGGTCGTCTTCGGGTTCGCCGTAGCGCCCGTGGCCGCGTTCGCCGTATCGTGATGACATCCTCAACCTCCTTACTTAACGTCTGCCGCCAAACAAAACCCTTCGGCGTGAGGCCCGGGGGCCTCGGGGAGAAATCCTGCTTCAGCCTGGCGCACGCCGCGCCTCCTTCTTCGGGCCTTCTGCGAACATCTCCCGCGCGCGCCCGAAGGCTTCTTCGAGCCGCTGCCTACCTTTCAGCACCGGGGCGAAGAGGTCGCCCTTGCCCTCGACGCGCCGCAGCATGTTCCTGATGTGAAAGTCCGAGGTCTTAATCTTCCTGCGCTCGACCTCTTTCCATTCGAGCGGCGCGGAGACGGTCGCCCCCGGCTTCGGCCGCACCGAGTAGGGCGCGACGACCGACTTGCCCCGCGCGTTCTGCATGTGATCGACGTAGATCATCCCCTCGCCGCGCTTGCGCTTCGAGCGCTCCACGGTCGCCACCCCCGACTGCTCGCGCGCGACGACGGTCGCCAACTGCTCGGCCAGCTCGGCGATCGATTCGTAGTCATACTTCGGCTCGACGGGGACGTAGACGTGAAGCCCGCGCGAGCCCGAGGTCTTCGGGTACGAGTCGAGCCCGGCGCGCGCCAGCACGTCGCGCGTCGTGAGCGCCACGTCGCAGATGGTGTCGAACCCGACGCCCTCGCCGGGGTCGAGGTCGAAGACGAACCAGTCGGGGTGTTCGAGGTGCGCGACGCGCGAGTGCCACGCGTGGCGCTCGATGGCCCCGAGGTTCGCCATGTAGAGCAGCGTCGCCACGTTATCGCCGACGATGTAGTCAACCTCGTGCCCGCCGCCGTCCTCGACCTGGAGCGGCACGGTGCGGACGAACGAAGGGGCCTCGTTCACGTCGTGCTGATGGAAGGACGGGCCGCCCGTCCCGGACGGGTACCTCTTCATGATGAGCGGGCGGTCTTTCAGATAGGGCAGGATGTAGTCGGCGACCTCGTAGTAGTAGCGCACAAGGTCGCCCTTCGTGTACCCTTCGGCCGGCCAGTAGACGCGCTCAAGGTGCGTGAGCGGCACGACCTCGCGCCCGACCTTCACGTTGACATCGCCTCCGAGCGCCTTCGCCTTCAACGCACGACCGACGGGCGCGACTTTCCCGCCCGCGGCCCTCTTCGCGGTGTCGATTCTCTGCACACGCCCCGCGCCGTCGCCGTTGCCCTTCGCCCTCTTACTTTTGCCCCTGATCGTCTCCTGCCCCTCTACCGGCTTGCGCAGGCGCAGCTCCCAGCCCGCCTCGGCGAACTCGTCCGAACGTTTGAAGAGCAGCCACTCGCCCTCGCGCCGCTTCATCTTCAGGAGCGTGAAGGCGCCGCGCAGCTTCTCGCCCTTCAGGGCGAAGTCGAGCCGCCCCGCTTCGAGCTGCCCGGCCGCCGTCCCCTCGCCCAGCACCTCGTACGTGCCGCCGTCCCACTTCATGTGCTCGCCCGCGCCGTACTCGCCCTCGGGGATGAGCCCCTCGAACTTCAGGTACTCGACCGGGTGGTCTTCGGTCTCGACGGCCAGACGCTTCTCCGAAGGGTCGAGCGAAGGCCCGCGCGGCACCGACCAGGATTTGAGCACGCCGCCGACCTCCAGACGGAAGTCGAAGTGCAGCTTCGACGCGTGGTGCTCCTGCACGACGAAGCGGCGCCGGTTCGACTTCGACACGCTCCCCTTCGGCTCCGGCGTCCGCCTGAAGTCGCGCATCTTCTGGTAGGTCTCAAGCCCCATCAACGTTCAACCCTTTGCCGCCTGTCGGTACACCTGTGTACGCGACCCGTTCACGCACACACCCGCGTTCTACTCGCCGCCCGCGCGGCGCGTGACGCCCAACCCCGCGCAGTTCCGAACTCTTCTACGCCCGCCCCCTCGATGGAACCAGTTTCGCAGTAATTCGCAGTAAGAGGCTTGCAACTTGCATGCTCAAACGCCGAAGCTCTCTCTAACTCCTTTGTCCGGCAGCAGACCGACGTGAGATTTTCAGAACTCGCCGACACCTACGAGCGCGTGGGCCGCGCCGCGCGCGACCCCGAGCGCGTCCGGGCGCTCGCGGAACTCTTCCGCGGCGCAGACCCGCGCACGCTCTCGGCGGCCGCCCACTTCACTCTGGGCGAGGTCGTTGACCCGCGACTCTCCGACCGCCTCGGCGTCGGCCCCGGCACCGTGCGCAGCGTCCTCGCGCGCCTCTTCGACCTCGACCCGGCCGCGATAGACGACGAGGTCAAGCGCACCGGCGACATGAGCGAGGTCGTCGCCGCGCACGTCCGCGGCTCGGACACGTTGGAGGTGGATAAGCTCTGGCGGCGCGCGGCGCGCGCGGTGGAGCAGGACGAGAGCCGGGAAGCCCTGGTCGAGCACGTCTTCCGCAACACGACGGCGCTCGGCGCGAAGTACTTCACGCGCATGGCGCTCAACCAGATGCGCATCGGCGCGGGACTCGGCACCATCGCGCGCGCGCTGGCCGCGGCCTTCGACGTTGCCGCGCCGGACGTGGAACACCTCTACGCGATGACGAACGACATCGGCCACGCGGCCGCGCAGGCGCGCAAAGGAACGAAGGCGTTGGCGCGCGCGGGGCTCACGCTCTTCCGCCCGTACCAGTTCATGAACGCGCAGAAGGTCGAGCGGCCCGAGGAGATTTTCGAGAAGCTGAAAGGCAAGAAGATCATCTTCGAGGTGAAGTACGACGGCGCGCGCTTGCAGATTCATCTGAAGCAGGGGCGCCCGCCCGAGATACGCGCCTACTCGCGCCGCCTCAACGACGACACGGCCGCCATGCCCGACGTTGCGGCCGCGCTCGCGCAAGCCTGGAAGGGCGGCGACGCCGTCCTCGAAGGCGAGGCCGTCGCCTTCGACCCGGCGCTCAAGGAGAAGCAGCCGTTCCAGGCCGTGCTCATGCGCCTGGGTCGCGTCCACGGGGTTGCGGAGAAGGCGCGCGAGATTCCGCTCGTCCTGCACCTCTTCGAGATGGTCTACCACGACGGCGAAGACCTGATGAACGTCCCGCAGTCGGAGAGGCGCGCGCGGCTCGCGAAACTCTTCCGCGAGACCGCCCGCGTGAAGATGACCGAGAGCGTCGTGACCGATTCGTTCGAGGAGCAGGCCGCCTTCTTCCGCCGCGCCCTCGAAGAGGGGCACGAGGGGCTGATGGCGAAAGACCCGGACGCCGTTTACGTGCCCGGTCGCCGCGCCGAGAACTGGATGAAGCTCAAGCCCGCGTTCGAGACGCTCGACGTGGTCATCACGGGCGGCATCTGGGGCTCGGGTCGGAGGAAGGGTTTGCTGTCGAGTCTCATCGTCGCCGTGCGCGACCGCGAAGAGTTCAAGACCGTCGGCAAGGTCGGCACGGGTTTTTCAGAAGCGGCGCTGCGCGAGCTGACCGCGCGGCTTGAGCCGAACGTCATCTCGACCCGAGGCCGCGACGTGGAGATCGAGCCCGGGGTCGTCATCGAGGTGGACTTTCAGGACATACAGAAGACCGCGCGCTACCGCGCCGGCTACGCCCTGCGCATCCCGCGCTTCAAACGCGTCCGCGCCGACAAGAGCACCCGCGAGGCCGACGACCTCGCGCGGCTGAAGAGATTGTATAAACAGATGCACCGCTGAGCCCGGCCGGGTTTCTACCCCGAGAGGTCAATCACCCACGCCCGTTCGACATACCTTTCGACGATCACCCGCCCGAGATTGAGCCAGCGCACGACGCCGTCGAGGACGTTCGAGTCGGAGGTGACGGCGACGCGGTCTGAGTTGACGAGCTCGCGGTCGGGGTTGAACTCCACGCGCACCTCCCAGGGCCAGCCGCGCGCCTCCGCGACTGCGCGCACGCGCGCGGCGAGGCGGCCGCTGTTCGAGACGGGGCTGTCGAGCACCCACAGCACCGACGACGGCGCGAGGGCGCCGAGCGCCTCGCCCGCGAGCAGGATGGCGCGCTCCGTCTCCTCGACCGAGCGGTAAGAGCCGTGCACCGACGAGAGGTCGCGTACGCACCCGTCGCGCCCCACGATGAGAAGGCCGCCCGAGAGCGCCGCCTCCAGCAGTATGACGAGGTTGAAGCCGTCGATAATCAACCCCTCGCCCGCCACCCCCGCTTCGCCCACGCGGCTCGCCAGCCGCCGCGCGCGGCTCTCGTCGGGGCACGCGGCGCGCGAGACGGCGAGGCGCTGCCGCTCCCTCAGGTTGTGCCGGTCGCCCACCAGCTTCAGCGCAGACTTCGTCTGGTAGCCGCGGCTCAGAAGCCAGGACAACTCCGACACCGCGACGCGCAGCGACGCGAGCCGCGCCGCCTCGAACAGCCGCGCGTCCTCCGGGTGCGCGCCCCTGTGCCGCCGTTTGTCGGGACTCAACTCCCCTCCCCCCTCATCAAAACCGACGCCGCGCGCGGGCGCGTAATGGACTGGGGCGCCGACGGCCTCGCCCGCAAGCTCGGCGTCGAGCGGCCCAACTACTCAGCGCTTCTTCTTCGTTGCCCTCTTCTTCGTCGTCGGCTTCGGGCGGTCGCGCTCGCCGATGGTGTCGGCCTCGTGGCCGCGGACGGCGAACTCGTCGGGGAGTTTCTGGAGGAGCCAGAGCGGGCGGCCCCGCTCCTCGCGCCCCTGCATCTTGAAGAGGCGCCACGCGCCGCGCAGGCGCCCGCCTTCGAGGCGGAAGCGGAGCGAGCCCGCGCGCCACGCCGCGGCCGGGTCGCCTTCGGGCAGGAACGCCCCCGCGTCCCAGCGGTAGACGCGCCCGGCGCCGTACGTCCCCTCGGGCAGAACCCCCTCGAAGTTCATGTAGGCGAGCGCGTGGTCGGGCACCTCGACGGCCAAACGCTTCGCCGCCGGGTCGAGCGAAGGCCCCTTCGGCACCGCCCAGGATTTCAGCGTCCCCCCGATCTCCAGACGAAAGTCCCAGTGCAAACGGCTCGCGTGGTGCTCCTGCACGACGAATCTCAAGTCACGCCCCATGCGCTGATTTTGCCACAGGACGCCCCGCGAGGCCGTCCGCACCCGCGCCCGTTCGTCACGGCCGGAGTCCGGTTGGTCACACAACACTTCACAACCCGGCCGCGGGCGTTTATCCTCCCGTTTTGCGCCCGACCGCGCGCCACCCCGCGCCGAAAGCGTCAACCCGACATCCCCGCGCGACCGAAAGCGCCCCCGCGAGGGGGCGGACGGGAGCGCGGGTGTGCAGAGTAAAAAGGCAGGGATTTTCCCTTAGATGACCGAAGCGGAGACACTCGACAGCGTCCGTCTCCCCGCGGACGAGTGGGCTGCCGTCGTCGCACGCCCGTGGCGCGGGCGCGCGGCGCGCTGGGGGCTCATCTTCGCCGTCTGGACGGTGCTCGGCTTCTTCTTCACGGGGCAGCTCTACTACACGCGCCTGCTGGGCGAGCGCCCGATGACGTGGGGTTCCGCCGCCGCGCAGCAGTTCATCGCCCCGTACCTTTGGGCCTTCGGCAGCATCCTCGCGCTGTGGCTCGCCGACCGCTACCCGGTCGAGGGCGCGCGCTGGCGGCGCCACCTCCTGCTCCACCTGCTCTTCGCCACCGGCTTCGTCTGCGTCATCTCGGGCGTCTTCCAGGCCATCTACCACCTCCTCTTCGTCCACGCCCCCGACAAGCCCTACCTCTTCTCGACGACGCTCCAGTGGATCATCTACAACTCGTCCGAGAACTACGGCATCTACGGCCTGCTGCTCCTGCTCAACCAGCTCTTCCGCTACTACCGCCGCTTCCGCGAGGGCGAGCTGCGCACCTCGCGCCTCCAGACGCAGTTGACGCGCGCGCAGCTCGAAGCCCTCAAGATGCAGCTCCACCCGCACTTCCTCTTCAACACGCTCCACTCCATCTCGGCCCTCGTCCACCACCACCCGGACGCGGCCGACCGCATGATCGCCCGCCTCGGCGACTTCCTGCGCCTGACCCTGGAGAACTCCGGCGCGCAGGTGGTCTCGCTCCAGAAGGAGCTGGAGTTCCTGACCTGCTACCTCGAAATCGAGCGCGTGCGCTTCCAGGATCGACTGACGACGAGCGTCGAGGTCGAGCCGGCGGCGCTCGACGCGCCCGTCCCCAACCTCATCCTTCAGCCCATCGTCGAGAACGCCCTCCGCCACGGCATCGCGCAGACGCGCGGGCCCGGCCGCGTCGAGATTTCCGCGAAACGCGCGAACGGCTCCCTGCGTATACGCGTGCGGGACAACGGGCCGGGGCTCGCGGCCATCACAAGGACGGACGACGGGTTGAAGGAGGGTGTCGGGCTCTCGAACACGCGCGCGCGGTTGGAGCAGCTCTACGGCGACGCGCACCGCTTCGATCTCGAAAACGCGCCCGGCGGCGGCCTCCTCGTCACGATGGAGATACCGGCCGCCGAGGGCGCCCCCGCCTGATTTTTGGAACACTTCCCACGTCCCCGCGTAAACTTAACTGAAACCTGAAGGCGTTTTTTGTCACAAACAGGTTCAGTGCGGTGTTTTCTGTTCGGTAAATCGTGAATCGTAGGTCGCAGGCCGTCCCCGCTTTTCAGCGGCCCGCGCTTTACTTCCGGCACGCCGGCACGCCGCTTCACGGTTTACGATTCACTGTTCACAAAAAAATTTATGACGGAAGCCGCACAGGCGCCCATCCGCGTGCTCGTCGTGGACGACGAGCCGCTCGCGCGTGAGAAGATTCGCGGCATGGCGGCCGACGACCCCGACCTGCGCGTCGTCGGCGAGTGCACGAACGGCGCCGAGGCCATCGAGGCCGTCCAGACCTTGAAGCCCGACCTGCTCCTGCTCGACGTGCAGATGCCCGAGGTCGGCGGCTTCGCCGTGCTCGAAGCCCTGAAGGACGAGGGGCTGCCCCCCGTCATCTTCATCACGGCCTACGACCACTACGCCGTCCGCGCCTTCGAGTTCCACGCGCTCGACTACCTGCTCAAGCCCTTCGACCGCGAGCGCTTCCGCGCCGCGATGGAGCGCGCCAAACGCCACATCCGGCGCGACAACGGGGGCGCCTTAGACGAGCGCATCATCGCGCTCCTCGAACAGATGCGCGGGCAGCAGCGCTACAGCGAGCGGCTGGTGGTCAAGACCGGCGGGCGCGTCTTCTTCCTCAACACCGACGAGATCGACTGGATCGAGGCCGAGGGCAACTACGTCTCCATCCACACGGGCAAGAAGTCGTACCTTTTGCGCGAGACCATCTCAAGCCTCGAGACGCAGCTCGACCCGAAGGACTTCGTCCGCATCCACCGCTCGGCGATTGCCAACATCAACCGCATCAAGGAGCTTCAGCCCTGGTCGCACGGCGAGTACCACGTCATCCTCCACGACGGGACGCAGTTGACCCTCTCGCGCAGCTACCGCGAGAAGCTCCAGGCCGCGCTCGGCAACAGTCTGTGACGTGGTCGGAAACGGACGAGCGGGCGGCGAGTCCAGTTCATCACGCGGCGAGTCCAGTTCATCACAAAAGCCTTCGCGAACGGCGAACAGCTCTTTAGAATCCCCCTCGACACGGCAGCCCCGCGGCGGCCTGCGCCTTGGGCGCCCGGCGCCTTGAATGGGTGGAGTCCCGGCCCCGCCCGACCTTACCCGAAGGGAGTTCTACCGAACATGCTGGAACAGAGACATTACGCGTTCAACCGGCCGGCCGAGCAGCCCGAGCCCGCCGCCGCCGCCGCCCCGCCCGAGCAGGGCGCGGCCGTGAGACTCAAGACGCTGAGGGAGCTGGCGCTCGCGCTCCTCCAGGAGGTCGATTCGATCAAGGGCAGCGGCTCGCTCGAAGCGAAGCCGAGCGTCGACTTCTCGGAAGAGGTGCGCCGCTTCGAGACCGACCTCATCCGCTGGGCGCTGATGCGCACGGGCGGCCACCAGCGCCGCGCCGCGCGCATGCTCAACCTCAAGGTCACCACCCTCAACGCCAAGATCAAGCGCTACCGCATCCAGCCGCACGCCACCCCCGCCACCACCGGCAACGTCGTCGGCCTCTACCGCGAGGAGTAG
>DAIRFV010000146.1:10666-13874 GCA_036794905.1 Pyrinomonadaceae bacterium
GCACGCCACCCCCGCCACCACCGGCAACGTCGTCGGCCTCTACCGCGAGGAGTAGGAGGGGAGTAGGCCGTCGGCAGATGGCAGTCGGCAGTTAAGACAGGGGAAGTCCCGAAAGAACTCGGAGGCGGCGAGTAACGAATCTCGCCGCCTCCGACTATTTATGTCGGACGCACCGTCTTCGGGAGGATGCTCCGGAAAAGACCTCTCGCCTTTCAACTGCCGACTGCCATCTGCCGACGGCCTACTTCTTTCCGCCTTCTGCCCTCCCCGTTTTGCCTTTCGACTCCGATTCGCGTATAGAAACGCGGATGAAGGTTCGCGTCGTCTTCCTGCTTCTGTGCTGCATCTGGGGCTCGACCTGGATGTTCATCAAGCTCGGTCTGCGCGACCTCCCGCCGTTGAGTTTCGCCGCCGCGCGCTTCCTCTTAGCCACCGCCATCCTGTCCCTCGTCGTCGCCGCGCGTCGTGCGCGCCTGCCGCGCGGGCGCGAGTGGATGCTCCTCGCCCAGACGGGCGTGCTGGCCTTCGGGCTCAACTACGGGCTGCTCTTCTGGGGCGAGCAGCACATCTCTTCGGGGCTCGCCGCGCTGCTCCAGGCGACCATCCCCGTCTTCGGCATGCTGCTGGCCCACCCCTACCTGCCGGGCGAGCGCCTGAACGCGCGCAAACTGGCGGGCGCGCTGTTGGGCGTCGTGGGCGTCGGCGTCATCTTCTCGCACCAGTTGGGCTCGGAGGGCTCGATGGCTTTGTGGGGGAGCGCGGCCGTGGTGTCGGGCGCGATGTTCGTGGCGTGGGCGAACGTTTTGGTGAAGGCGAGGGGCACGGGGCTGGACGCGTCGGTGCTGTCGGCGGGGCAGATGGCGTGCGGCTTCGTGGCGCTGGCGTCGGCGGCGCTGGTGCTCGAAGGCGACCCGCGGGGGTTGCGTTGGACGCCGCTGGCTTTGACGTGCCTGCTGTACCTGACGCTGGTCGGGTCGGTGGCGGCGTTCCTGCTCTTCTACTGGCTGGTGCGCCACGTGGACGTGACGAAGACGATGCTGATCGCGCTGGTGACGCCGCTGGCGGCGGTGCTGCTCGGCGTCATCGCGCTCGGCGAGGAGGTGTCTTGGAGGACGGTGGCGGGCGGCGCCGTCATCATGACGGGCGTCGCGCTCGTCGTGCTGCGCCGCGCGCCGAAAGCCTCGCCGGTCGCCCCCGAAGCGCTCGCGCCCGAGGCCGAGGCCGGCGAGGGCTGAGGACTGGCGGCGCATCATCCGGCGCAAAAGTGAAAGGGCTCGCGGGGAGTTAAGCCCGCGAGCCCTTCGTGTAAGTCCCCGCCGCCGGCGGGCGCGCCTTACGGCAGCGCCTCGACGTTGACGAAGAACTTGAACGTGCCCGTCTGCTGGATGCCCAGCAGGAACTGGACGTTGATCTGGCCGCCGTTGGCGAGCGGCGTCGCCAGCGTCACCGTGCCCACCGAGAGCGACGAGTTGAAGCCGCCGCCGTTGGGCTGCGCGGGCGGCTGTTCGAGCGCCGTCTGCTGCACCGGGCAGGTGCCGGCCGGGCAGGCCGCGTTGCCCCCCGAGATCGTCACGAGGTCGGGGACGAGCGGGGTGGTGCTCGACGAGCGCGCGCGCAGGTCGGCGAAGCCCGACGGGGCCGGGAACGTCGTCTGGTCGATGACGCGGAAGCGCAGGCGCGTGACGGGCGCCCCCGTGTTGTTCGTGATCGTCTTGCGGATCAGGAGCGTGCCGAAGGTCGAGTTGTTCGCCGGGTCGGACGTGAAGTTGCGCACGCGGTTCGGCGGGCTGGAAGTGCCGGCCGCGGGGTCGATGTTGCCGCCCGGGAACTGCGTGTTGCGCTGGACGGGGCTCGAAAGGTTCTCCGGCCCCGGCGCGCCGAGCCGCTGGCCGGCGCCCGCGCTCGTGCCGTTCGTGTCCACGAAGACGAAGTCCGTCGCGTTGTCGCCGGTGTCCCTCGGGAAGCCGCCGGTCGGGCACGGGCCGAGCGTCGTGATCGAACCGCCCTTGCCGCAGAGGTCGCGGTAGAAGCTGTGGTTGATCAGGAACTGCACGGTCGCCGGGTAGCCCCCGCCCTCCTTGTAGAGCGTGTTGGCCTCGGACGTGGAGCCGACCGCGTCGAGCCGCGTCGCGAGCGAGAAGTTGGCCGCGGTCGCCGTGTTGAAGAGCGCGATGCCCGTGTTGTTCGGGATGTTGGTCGTGTAGGTCGCGTCGCCGGTGGCGGTCGTGCCGTTGCCCGCCGGGTACGACGCGAGCGAGTAGCCGGCCGAGTTGACGCAGAGGTAGTGGCCGCGCGCCGGGATGGTCGTCCCCGCGGGGATGGTGCAGCGGATGACGCCGTCCGAGGCCGCGACGGCGTAGCCCGCCGAGCCGTCGGCCGTCGTCACGGTCAGCGGCGAGTCGTTGTTGTTGTAAATCTCGATGAACTCGTCGTTGTTCGGCTCGGGGGCGGGCGCGCCCGCCGGGCCGTTGGGGCCGTGCGTGCGGAATTCCGAGATGAGCAGGTCGCCCGAGCCGGCCGGCGCCGTGACCTTCGCCCACCAGGTGCCCCAGCGCGAATCGTTCGAGCCCTGCCCCGTCGTGCCGACGCGCGGCTGCGCGTACTCCTCAATCGTCCACAGGTCGCGGTCGTTCACGGGATCGACGACCGTGTGGCTGTAGTCGCCCCACCTGTTCCTCGTCCCCGAGAACGTCTTCTGGTAGTAGTCCTCGCCCTCCTTGTAGATGACGGGGTCGCGCATCGTGCCCGCGGCGTCGGTGCCGAGGCGGAGGGTGTAGCCCGCGTCCACGTAGTCGTCCGACTCGAACTCGGAGAAGCCGAGCAGGATGTCGTTGTTCTTGTTGACCGAGAGCGAGGGGTAGGAGTAGTGCTTGCCGCCGTTGAAGATCTGCGCCGTCGCGTCTTCGACGCGCCCGCCCGTGTTGAAGGTGCCGTCGGGGTTCAAGGCCGTCCACTGCGCGGCGAAGCGCGAGGCGACCGTCAAGCCCCCCGCCGGGAGCGCGATGGCCTGCGGGTAGTAGACGAGCCCGTTACGGAAGACGGCGTTCGAGCGGATGAAGGAGTCGCTGGCTTCGAGCCCGCGCGGCGTGGCCGGGCAGGTCTGCGTCGGGATGGAGACGCCGGGGACGCACTGCTGCGGCAGGTTGTCGCCGCCGGGCTGCGTCCAGCCGCCGCCCGGCCGCACGCGCGCCGTCGCGTCGAGCGTGAA
>DAIRFV010000147.1:0-13827 GCA_036794905.1 Pyrinomonadaceae bacterium
GCAGGAGGGTCAATGAGAGGAATCGTCATCCACCACCAGAAGGGCGTCGTCCGCGCCCTCTCGGGCAGGGCCGCCGGCGGGAGGCTGTCCGTCCGGCCCGTACTCGCGGTGCCGCCGAGCGGGGAGATGTCCTCGCGCCCCGTCACCTACGTCTTCTACGAGGGGGAGCGGGTCATCGCCACATCCTCGAGCGTGCTCCTGACGAGGGGGCGCAGGTACCCGGAGGTAGAACACTGGTTCGTCCTCCCGGAGGCTGAGTGCCGCCCGGCCGCCGCGGAGCCGTCGCTGGCGGCCGCGGCCCTGTAACTCCCGGCGTCAGATGTCGCGGGGGCGCGCCGGCAGGTTAGCGTGCCACGTCACCTGTGCGGTCGCCCTCACGACACCTTTACCGCCTTCAACGTCTTCACGCGCTCGCGCCGCCTCGTGCGCGCCGTCTTGGCCCGCACCAGCCGGATGTTCGCCAACTGCCTCGCCGCCCGCTGGAAACTCTTCTGGCACATGTCCACAATCCGGTAGGCCTGCTCGACGGCCTCCGCCTCCCGCTGGTAGGGGACGTCCCAGTCGCCCTTCTCCCACCGGTTCACCTTAGCCCGCTCCTCCTCTTGCCGCGCCCACTTCCGGAACAGGTAAGACTCCGCGCGCGGCTCGCCGGCCGACCGCCGCATCGCCACCTCCGCCCAATAATTCTGCATGACGTAGGCCTGCGTCATCTGGTCGATGAGGATGAACTCCGAGGCGCCCCGCGGCCGCCACTCCTCGACCAGCCCGTCGCGCACGGCCAGGTACTGCGCGCGCCGGAAGAGTTCGTGCTGCGACTCTATCGCCTCGAAGGCCCGCGCCCCGTAGTGGCCGGAGAAAAACTCGTCGCGCGCCTCCAGCCGGATCGCCCTCCACAGTTCGATGGCGTCGCGCGGCGAGGAGTTCCACACCTGCCCCAGGTCGCCCCAGTTGATGCGGCTCATCGCCTTGCTCTTGATGAACTCGACGTACCCGTCGAAGTCTTCCGGCCGCTTCTTCCACTGGCCCTCCCACGCCTCGCGGTGCACCCGCTCCGCGTCCTCGGGCGTCTCCACCTCGCCGCGCAGCTTCGCCTGCTCGACCTTGTAGGCGGCGACGCCGGCGTGGTGCTTCGACAGCTCGCGGATCACCGAGCACGGCTCGATGCCGGCGACCCTTGCGTCGAACGAGGTCGGGTTGACGCTGAGAGGCGGCAACTCTTCGGTGAACTCGGGGAGTCCCGGCCCCTCCTCCGGCATTTCATTCGTCTTCTCGACTGCCTTCAGTTTCGTGCTCATAGTGTTATCCTCACGTCTGCGGACATCATCCGGCGCAGGAGGGCCAGCGCCTCATTGAGTTCGGCGCGCCACGCGCTCCGGCGGCGACGCCTCTCGGCGATGACGGCGCGGACGATGGGCACGTCGGCGCGCCTCACGTAGAGCTTCGACACCCCGGCGGGCGTCAACAGGAAGAGGTAGTAATAGCCTTCGTGTAGTTGCCCCCGCGCGCACCTGCAATTCAGTTTGCCGCACCTTACGCGCTGGGAGTGGAGCGAGCCGCCGCCCCGAGCAAGCCGCAAAATCTTAGGTAAAGAGTCCGCGGATGGGGGTATTCTGTTGCTTGTCACTTCGACCTAACTCTGTTCGATCCCGGAAGATTTATTTTTACTTTAGTGGTGCGACAGGATGAGAAAGTCGAGGATTGGGGCGAACACATTATGACGGCAATCGCAACCCGCCAAGGCAGTGCATCGCCCATTTCCGATTCGGCTGAGATTCTGGAGGCTGGGAGCGACAAGGACGATAGTTGATTTGGATGGTACGATCGTGCGTAGAAGTTGAAGGGAGTTTCCTCACACAGGCGATCCCGTAAACTCAAGGGACAAGGGCGCGACCAATCAGTTTGTATATCTTATGAAGAAGAAACCCGCCGTGTTTCTGTCGTATAGCCGGGGGGACAAGGCGCTCGCGGATGCCCTTGAGGGTGCCTTACTGAAACTTTACGCGCACGTCTGGCGAGACGTGCGAAGCATTAAGGCAGGCACGCGATGGTCGGCCTCCATCGAGCAAGGTATCCGCGGGTCGCGTGGGGTGGTTGTTCTCGTCACGGCGATGAGCGCCTCTTCGGAATGGGTCACCTACGAATATGCCTTCGCGACAGGGGCGGAAGTCCCTGTCGTCGCGGTCCGCGTCGGGGAGGTGTCAGTCCCGAGCCCGATACGGCAATTTCAGGTCGTGGAATATACAAGCGCGCGGAAGGCCGCAGCGGCGGTATTGGAGGGGCTTTCGGCACAATCACGGGCAGCCGCACGGGCACGCGCCTCTGCCCCGAAACTTGTGGCGAAATTCCAAGAGGTCAATGGGGAAATAGTCTTCGCCTCGGGCGGGAAAACCCCCTCGATCTGCATGGACCTGTGGGTTGAGCAGGTGCCCAGCCAAACGAAAAGTATTGCTTTCGAGATTCTGGACTTGGGATTTAAGGACCGCAAGTGGACGGTGAGACGGGGGAAGCGGAGCGCGAATCTTCTACGAGAATTTCTGACCGACGATATGAACTCGTATGGGGACATTGAGATTTGGGCGCGCGGAATTGGAGCTGGGGTGGGGAACTGGTCCGTTACCTCTCGGCTCTACGAGGCGCTGCTTCGCTACTATCGCACTCGGCCTAAGAGCGCTGAAGTCCGCCGCGCGCTAAAACAGATCCGAGAGAATTGAATCGCCGTAAACGTGAGCTGCGATCACTCGTACACTGCGGCCAAAACACCGGAGCACGAGGGCCGGGACAGGCTCCGGCGGCCGTTAGCGAGTGGTCATTCCTGACCAGCGCCGGCCGCGGTTTCTGTAAAGCCGAGGGGCAAGAAGTTAAAGCGATGTTGCGGAACAGAGACCTGGGGCGTTCATCCGTAGCCCTGGCGGCGGTGCTCTTACTCTGTGCGGCGGCACGACCTTACAGGTCTACGGGTTTAAGCGAATAAGGCCGAAGACCGGCGTCAGACGAAGCGTGGACTACCTGAAGCGTGTCGCCAACCACACGCACTACTGAAGAGGGGCAGAGCCGCCCCGGGCGCCTGAACAAAACCAGGGGGGAGCTAACTTGATGATTAGATCAATTACGTTGTTGGTGCTTTTGTCTGGCGTACCGGTCCTGACGGCCTTCGCGCAGCAGTCGACTCAACAGCCGACGCCGGAGGCGCCAGCGTCTTCAATACCGCCGAACTTCAGCCATTACACGCTCAACCCGAATCCGCGGCCGACTACTCTTGGTTGGGCGAAGGAGCGCGTGGAAGAGAAGCTCGGCCGCGGCGTCTCCGCGCTGCGGACGGGCGAGGGCGTTTACCTCGGCTGGCGCCTGCTCAAGGGCGACCCGGCGGCGGTTGCCTTCAACGTTTACCGCTCGACAGCCGGCGGCGAAGCTGTGCGACTCAATGCCGAGCCGATCCGGCAGACGACCGACTTCCTCGATGCGAAGGCGCCGCCCGACCGCGAGAACTCGTGGTGGGTGCGGCCGGTCGTCGCGGACCGGGAGCAGGAGCCCTCGGTCCGCGCGACGCTCGCGGCGAACTCGCCCGTCAGGCAGTACCGCGCCTTCAAGGTTCGCGACGACATCCCCGCCGCCTCCATCGACAAGATCGCCGTCGGAGACCTCGACGGCGACGGCGAGTACGACTTCATCCTCAAGCGCCCCGGCGGCGTGATAGACCCGAGCTTCCTCACGCGCAAGAGTCCCGACACCTTCAAGATCGAGGCCTACAAGAGCGACGGCACATTCCTCTGGCGCCGCGACCTGGGCTGGTCGATACAGCTCGGCATCTGGTTCTCGCCCTTCCAGGTCGCCGACCTCGACGGCGACGGCCGCGCCGAGGTCGCCATCAAGACCGGTGAGGGCGACCCGCGCGACCCCAACGGCCAGGTACTGACCGGCCCCGAATACCTCTCGGTCTGGGACGGCCTGACCGGCAAAGACATCGACCGCGTGGACTGGATACCGCGCGGCAAGCTCTCGGACTGGGGCGACTACTCTGGCAACCGCTCGAACCGCCACATGATGGCCGTCGCCTACCTGGACGGGAAGACGCCCAGCGTCGTCATCTTCCGCGGCACCTACGGGCTGATGAAGGCCGATGCGTACTTCCTGCGCGACAGGAAGCTGCACAAGGTCTGGAGCTGGACGAACGAGCGGGCCGGGTGGCGCTATCAGGGGCAGGGGCAGCACGCCGTCCACGTCGCCGACCTCGACGGCGACGGCGCCGACGAAGTTCTGAACGGTTCGATCGCCATCGACGGCGACGGCCGGACGATGTGGAGCACGGGGAACGGGCACGGCGACAGGTTCTACGTCAGCGACATCGACCCCGGGCGGCCGGGGCTCGAAATCTTCTATACCTACGAAGACCCGCACCCCCGAAACGGCGTCGGACTGTGGGACGCACGCACCGGCGACCTCATCTTCGGCACCGACGTGGAGACGGCCGACAACCAGGTCGGCAGCGGACTCGTCGCCGACATCGACCCCGCCCACCCCGGCATGGAGGTCTGGGCCGAGCGGTTCTTCTACACCTCGAAGGGAGAGCGCATCCCCGGCCCCGTCCCGCCGCAGCAGGGGCTCGTCTGGTGGGACGCAGACCCCTTGCGGGAGTTACATACCTTCGTGCGCGGCGGCCCCGGCCCCGCGGGCGGCGCCCCTCCCGCGGGCGGAGCTACCGCCCCCGCACGTCAACAAGGCGCCGGTTCGGCGGGCACCCGCCCCGACTTCGTGCCCAGCGGCACGGTCTCCAAGTGGAAGGGGGCGGTGCTGACCGAGGGCATCCGGGGTCGTCACATGCTCTGGGGTGACATCTCCGGCGACTGGCGCGAGGAGATCGTCACCTTCGCCGAGGGCGAGGTGCGAATCTATGGGACGACGATCCCGGCCGCCGACCGCCGGGTCACGCTGATGCAGGACCCGCTCTACCGGCGCGAGGTGGGACTCGTCGTGCAGGGCTACACGCATGTCCCCGTGCCGAGCTTCTTCTTAGGCGCGAGGTGAGGCACGCGCCCAAGGGTGTCATAGCCAGTAATGGACGTCGTTAGAACGCACCGCCTTCTGCTCTGCGTAGGGTCCGCCCTGGCCTCCGCCCTGCTGCTGAAATTCGCCTGGGACTTCTCCGGCGGATCGGCCGCCCTCGCCCTGCCGCTCTGGCTGCTGGTCATCACGGCCGCCGGCGCACTCGCCCTCAACACGGCCGCCGCCTTGAAGGGCGGCCTCATCGGCCGACCCGGCGGCAGGCTGGAGGCCGCGCTGCTGCTCTCGGTCCCGCTCGGCTACCTCGCCTCGTCGCTGGACTGCACGGGGCTCGCCGCCCGCGGCTGCACTTCCTTCTGCACCTTCGTCAAGGTGGCCTGGGTGCCGCTGCTGGCGGCCGCCGCCCTGCTCTATCACGTGACCGGCCGGGGCGCGATCCTCCTGGCCCTGACGGCCATGCTCTTCGTCCCGCTGGCGCCGCACTGCGTCTGCGGCAACGTGGCTAACATTTGGTGGATCAGGCAAGTGGGCGCCAGCCCGCAGTGCTACCTGTGGGGCTTCGCGGCGGGGCTGCTCGCCGTCACCTCGCTGTACGAGGGCGCGTGGCGACGGCTGTCGCTGGCGGCGTGTTGCGCGATCGTCGGGGGCGCTCTGAGCTTCGCCGTCGGGCACCACTATCTGCACTTCCCGTGGTGAGGAAGGGTCGCTAACGCACAGTTAAAACGGAGTGAGTGAACCCCCCATTTCTGTAGGCATCCTGACCAAAAGGCTGAGCATTGACTTCACCTAAGCCCCTCGATCAAATACAGGTCAGACAAATGGCGCGTGTAGGCGTAGGCGTGGCATGAGGCGTCGGGCGTGAGTAGTAGTACCCGCAGCAGCTCATAGACGCCCGTCGGGTCACGCGGCATCAGCCCTCTGACCACCTTCCGGCGCCCCGCCGATAGCCCCAGCAGGTAGACCCGCACCGGCGCCTCCCCTCGCTGCCTCACGTAGAGGGCAGTCGGTGGGAATCGGGGACGGCCGTCCACCGTCTTCACGCTGTCCACGCGCACCGCGAGCTTCCCGGCCTGCCCGAGCATCCCGCGCCCCTCGACGTCGAAGACAGTGTCGCGCGTTCGTGCCTGCGGTGACGACCGCGTGCCCGCGGGCGACCACCGTGTTGACTACGCGTAACGTGATGACCTACCCCTCGGTGACGGGTGGGCCTTCGGCGCAAGACCTACCCGCTACCGAGGGCGGTACTGACGGCCGCAGCGCCAGCTTCTCGCCCAACGGTGGCTTGGCGGCCTCGACCTCCTACGTCGTGCAGGTGTTTGGCGTAACCGACCTAGCCGGCCAGGACATCAACTTCTTCCAGTCAAGTTTTACGACGGCGCAGTAGGAGAGAAGCGCGAAACCGCGGACGGGAAAGCACCGTTACAAAATCGCGTCGAGACGAAGATGTCAAATACCGGACCGCGTACGACGGAGCGAGTCCGCTAGGAGCGTTATTAAACCGCAGCCAGCCGATGGGTGCACGATTTCAGAATCGTGCACCCATCGGCTTACGGGCGAAAGAATCACGTACGAACATAACCTGAGTTAGTAAGTGGGTCGCGGGTGCTGCTGGTTATAGATTGCGCCCACCGCCACGCGTGACTCCAAGCAGGCGCGTTCCCGCAGGTCCCGCACAGGCCGTCGCGCACGGCTAGGTCCGAAGCCGCCAAGCAGCAGGCCAGGCAGAGGTCCGCCAGTGTCTGAGAACTTATTTGGTGAGCGCCGCGACGACCGCCCGCAGCTTGTCGGCGACGGGGCCGGCGGCGTTGCCGTAGTTCGAGAGCACGACGGCCGTGTGACCGCTCCCGAGGAACATGTCGAGGTTCGAGTTGATGCCGGCGAACCCGCCGCTGTGCCCGGCGATGCGCGCCGCGGGGTCGAGGCCGAACCCGTAGCCGTATTCGGGCGAGTTCAACTCCGGCCTCGGCGCGAGCAGTTGCTTGACGTACTCGGCGCCGACGAGCCGGCCCGCGCGCAACGCCTGATCGAAGCGGAGCAGGTCTTCGGCCGTCGAGTAGCCGCCGCCGGCCGGCCCGCCGCGGATGACGTGCGCGAAGACGTTGTTTCTGAACGTGATGCCGCCGTCGGTGTACTCCTTCTCGTAGCCCACGGCGAGGTTCGGGTTGACGCGGTCGAGGTCGTAGGAGTCGGAGCCGGTCATCCCCGCGCGCTTGTAGATGTGCTCGCGGACGTAGTCGAAGTAGTTCTGGCCCGAAGCCTTCTCGATCACCTTGCCGAGCACGAGGAAGCCCGTGTTGCTGTAGGCCGTCTTCGCGCCCGGCTCGAACTGCAAGGTCTCGCCCTTGGCCAGCTCCATGAACTCGTCCACGGTGCGGAAGCGGTCGCGCGAGCCCCGCCAGAACTGCTCGTTGAAGTAGCTGCCGAGGCCGGAGCTGTGCGTAAGGAGGTGCTTGATTTTGATCTTCTGCGCCGCGTCATTATCGGGGAAGTCGGGCAGGAACTTCGACAGCGGGTCATCGAAGGAGAGTTTGCCGGCTTCGGCCAGCTGCGCGACGGCGACGGCCGTGAACATCTTGTTCATCGAGCCGAGGTTGAACTTCGTGTCGAGGCCGTTCGGCGCGCGGAAGTCTTTGTTGGCCTCGCCGTAGGCTCGGGCGAAGATGACCTTGCCGTCGCGCGCCAGCAGCACCGCGCCGGAGAAGACGTCGGCGTCGGCGAGCCGCTTGAGGTAGGCGTCGAGCTCGCGCGCGGCCTCCTCCTCCGTCAGCTTGCGCGGCGCCGCGGCCGCGCCCTGCGGGGCCTTGGCGCCGCGCACCCCGAACCGCTCGATGCGGTGCGGCGGGTCCTTCTCGAAGATGAAGATCAGCTCCTCCCAATTGCCCGTGAGCTTGTTACGGAAGAGCGCCGCCGACTCCTGCGGCTTGGACTCGCGGACGGAGTGCAGCTCCATCCCGCGCGTCTCGTCCTGTATCCGCCAGATGGTGTTGAGGCGCTGCGCGACGGGCACGCGCTGGAGCGCGGCGGGCGTGAAATGCTGCTCGACATAGGCGCGCGCCGCCTTCCGGTCGCCGATGTTGACGAGGCGGACGAAACCCTCGACGCGCTTGACGACGTCGGGCGGGGGCGCCTGGCGCGCGGCGGCCGGCGCCGTGAGCGCGCAGAGTGCGAGCGCCGCGCTGATCATGTGTGCGGTCAGTTTCATCGGTCACTGTCCTTCCTGTCCGGGTGTTTGCCAAAGACGCAAGCGGGCCGGCGCGGGCTCTCGCACGCCGGCCCTGAGACGTATGTCGGAGTTTGTCGGGAAGAGAAGGGAACGCGGATGCGGCCGGGCATGGCGGTGCCTCGCTGCGGCGGCCGACGTGAATTTCACCGTGGCACTTGGTGTCGCGGGCCCCGCGCGGGTCAAGGCAAGGTGCCTCCTGCCCGTCTGGTTTCTGTCGCGTGAGGGCGGGCCGGCCGGGGAGTTTCGGGCCTCGTCCGTCCGCCCGAGAGGCTACACAATTCCCGGCGGGCGTGTCAATTACCCGAATCGCAATCCGGTCACGACCGCGCACCGGTGGGACCGCTCTGCGCGCTCGCTCAGGGAAGCGCCCCGAGTTGTCGGAGCAGGAGCGCTTTATATAATCCGCTTTAGCTTCAAGACCGTCTCCGCGACTTTAATGATAACAGCCTACCCTCGAGGCCCCTGCTATGTAACAGCGTTGCCGGGTAAGGGGAGTCAGAGTAGCAAGCCGCCATGCCACGGACGCCGAACACCGGCTGCGCGGCGCGTGAAGTATCAGGCCGCCAGGTATGGCGGCCTGAGGGCTGAATCAAGCGCGACCTTTGTCGGCATCGGCATTCTTCCGGCAGTCCCGCACCAGTTCCATGAGCAGCCGCTTGTCCGTACTGGCCAGTTCCGTGAACTCGACCCCGCACTTGTTGCCGATCCGGTAGATGACTCTGCCCTGCAACGGCATAAGCCGACGTTCTGGCAGCTGCAAGCGAACGAAGATAGCCCTGCCCTCTAGCTGCTCCGCCACCCCCGTCTCGATGAGGCACCCGCGCGTGGTCAGGCTGACAATCGTCCCCGCGAAGGCGTAACGCCTCGTCAGGTCGAGGTGCACGGGGATGGAGACGAGGACGCGGGGCGTCCTCCTGTAGTTCTGAGCCACGGCGGACATTCTAACCGATTGACGCCGGCAGGCGGCAGGGACCCTCCAACGGCCACCCCACCTCTACACGCTCCTTATAATTCGTTCTTAACTGCGCGGCTATGCTGTAACAGATGCCGCACGGCCGCCAGCAGTCTGCCTATCTCCGGCTTCAGCACGTAGGCGTCCGCGCCCGCCCCAGCTCCGCCGAAGCGTGAACGGCGGTCACACGCCGCACAGACGCCGACAGGATTGTGAGAGGCGGGGAGGACGGGGCTGACACCCCGCTCCTCTCTTTTTCGCTGACTTCTCCACCCCAAGGGGGGCGTCCGCGAGCCTGGCCCTCTCCGTCGCCGCCTTGAAGCGGTAGAGCATCTGCGCCGGCTCCGGCCCATCCGCTGCGGATCGAAGATCAGCTCCTCATACCCCGCTCCATGGCGCCGGTCTTTAAGGATTGCCAGGGCGCGGGAGTTCAGCGGCACGCGACGATCCCGCCCCGTCTTCGTCTGGTCGATGAGGACGGAGGCGTCCCCGACGCTGATGTGCCCGTAGCGGCGCGACAAGAGCTCGCCCGCGCGGAAGCTGATATGCAAGGGCAGCTCGGCGAAAGCGCGCATGTGCGCCCCGTCCATTTCGAGTTCCGGTATGAGCCGGCCCTCCCCCGCGACCGAACTAGCCTTCTCTAGAACACCCACCCAATGACGACTTCCTTGAGAAATCATCACAAAATCATCCCTGAAGTTCACCTCAAGGATTCCTCAAGTGTCGTAAGTATTCTGTGGCCCTATCGAAGAGCTTAGGCGAAAGCCCTCCGGCGAGGCTATGGCCTTAGGCAAAATCGAAAAGGAGTTCGAAAATGCCACAGATCAAACGCGCCCGTAAAAACCTGTTTCCACTACTCGCCACGTGTCTCCTTCTGACTTTGGCGGGTGCTATGGCGCGGTTCACGCTTAGCGCCGCGGCCGCGGGTCCTTCGTCAGGCACGATCTCGCCCGCCAACCCGGTGCTTAACTTCACGGGGGGGCCGTTCGCCGTCTCGAACCCTTCGAGCCCGGTGGGGGAGAACCCCCCGGTCTGCACGCCCGACATCTGCGGCCAGTTCGCTCTCACCGTCGACGTCCCGGCCAATGACACCTCTTATAAGGTCAACGTCCGGGTCGGCTGGACTAACAGCGGTACGACCACGCAGCAGAGCACCAACACCGACTACGACCTCTACGTCTACAAGCCGGACGTGACGGGCGTCTTCACGGTCGCCCAAGGGGGCGGGGGCGACAACCCCGAGTCGGCCACCTTCGACGCGGTAGCCGGCTCGTACACCATCTACGTCGTGCCCTACGACGTGTCGCCCAGCGTGCCCTTCAGCGGCACCATCACGCTGACGCAGAGGAGCGCGGAGCCGAGGCCGACGCCGACTCCGGCGTTGCCGCCGAGCAGCCCGCGGTACTTCACTTACACGCCGCCGAGCGGCCTCGGCGCGACGGCCGGCGAGCCCACGATCGGCGTGAACTGGAACACGGGCAAGGTGATGTTCATCGCCTTCCTCGAGACGCTTCAGGTGACCTTCGACGACTCCTCGTCCCCGGCCAGGGCCACGTGGGTCAACAAACCGGCCATCCACACGACCGTGAGGAGCCTCGACCCGATCCTTTTCACCGACGGCGACATCGGCCCGACGAGGACGAACCGGACCTTCGCCTCACAACTGCTCGGCAAGGCGAGCGCCATGGCCTTCACGGACGACGACGGCGAGACGTGGACGCCTTCGCAGGGCTCCGGCATCAATTCCGGCGTCGACCACCAGACGATCGGCGGCGGCCCCTACGCGAAGAACGAGGACGGCTCGCTCAAGGGCAACGCCGTCCGGCGCCCCGGCCCCGACGGCAAGCTCTACCCGCACGCCATCTACTATGCCTCGCAGGACATCGGCCTCGCGCAGATCGCGCGCAGCGACGACGGCGGCTTCACCTTCGGCGTCGCCGTCCCGATGTACAACCTGACGCAGTGCAGCGGGCTGCACGGCCAGATCAAGGTCGCGGGCGACGGCACCGTCTACATCCCCGTCCCGAACTGCAACGGCCAGCAGGGCCTCGCGGTCTCGACGGACAACGGCATGTCGTGGGTGGTGCGCACCATCCCGGGCAGCTCCTCCAGCGCCTCCGACCCGTCGGTCGGCATCGGCACTGACGGCACGCTCTACTACGGCTACGCCGACGCCAACGACTCAACGCCCAAGGTCGCCGTCTCGACCGACCGCGGCGCGACCTGGCTCTACTCCAAGGATGTCGGCGCCTCGGTCGGCATCAAGAACGTCGCCTTCCCGGCCGTCGTGGCGGGCGACGGCGACCGCGCCGCGATGTTCTTCCTCGGCTCTCTGAGCGGGGGGGCGGAAGGGGTGGGCGAAGACCTCGGCGCGTTCGACGGCGCCTGGTACGGCTACATCGCCACGACCTATGACCGCGGCAACACGTGGGTGACGGTGCTCGCCACGCCGAACGACCCGGTGCAGCTTGGGCCGATCTGCGGGCAGGGCACTTTGTGCGCGGACGGCTCGCGCGAGTTGCTCGACTTCAACGACGCCACCGTCGACAAACAGGGGCGCGTCTTGGCGGCCTTCGCCGACGGCTGCATCACCGCGGCGTGCATCCAGGGCGTAGATAAGAACGGCGACGGCAGGGTTAATGGGCACGACAACGACCAGACGCAGAGGGGGGCGATCATACGCCAGTCGGGCGGGAGGGGGCTGTTCGCGCAGTACGACGGCCCGTTGAGTACCGCGCCGGCCGCGCCGCGCGTCGTCGCCTCGAAGGGGGAATACGGGGTCAGCGTCTCCTGGTCGACGCCCGACAACGGCGGCTACGAGATCACGGGCTACAAGGTCTACCGCGGACCGCAAGGCGGACCGGCCACTCTTATTGCGACGGTCGGGGGAGACGTGCACACTTACGCCGACTCGGCCGCCGGCTCGAACTACTACCAGGTGAGCGCCGTCAACGCTAACGGCGAGGGCGCGCGCTCGACGCCTGCCACGCCGGTGGTGACGGAGTCGCCATGCAAGCTGCCCGGCGTCACGGTCCTGACGGACGCGTCCGACTCCGCGCCCAATGTCCCGCCCGTCCCGGCGGTCGACGTCAAGTCGCTGCACATTGCGGAGCCCTACTCCGGCGGCGCGACCAAGCTCGTCTTCACCGTCAAGCTGGGCGCCGGCGCCTTCCCGCCCAACTCGCAGCTCTTCGTCATCTGGAATAGGCCTGTGCCGGACGACTACCACGACCGTAATTACGTCGCGATGAAGACTAATCTGATGGGAGCGCAAAGCTTCGAGTACGGGCGTGTCAACAAGCCGCTCCCGCTCCCGCCTGGCCCAGAACACCTTGACGGCAACCACGGCAACATTCCGACCAAGTTCGGGGACGCCGACTCGGGGAGCTACGACCCGGCGACGGGCACGCTCAGGATCGTAATCGACGGCAGCAAGGTCGAAAACCCGGCGCCCGGGCAGAGCCTGCTCAGCCTCGAAGTTCGCACCTTCGTCGGGCGCAACGACTCACTGCTGCCGATCAGCCAGACCGTCGCCAACGACTTCGCCGCCGGCGGCAACTACGAGCTGGTTGGCAACAACTCCTGCCTGCTCCCGCCCGCCGCGCCGACGGCGCTGGCGGCCCAGAGCCCGGTCAAGGGCGTGATCAACCTGAGCTGGGCAGACAACTCGCCGGATGAGGACTCGTTCCTGATCGAGCGCTCGACGTCCGTCGACGGCGGCTTCGAGCAGATCGCGACGGCACGCGCCGGGGCGACCAACTACACCGACACGTCAGTGCAGAGGAGGGTGACCTACTACTACCGCGTCCGCGCCGCCAAAGGTACAACGCGGTCCGGATACTCCAACGTCGCCAGCGTGCGCACTAAGTAGTCGCGTGGCGCAAGGGGTTTGACCGGAGGGGCTGCCTAATGCGCAGCGCGCGGCGTAGGACTCCGCGCCACACGCTGCCGCCGCCAGAGGACGTCCCGCTTGCGAGGAGGGGCCGCGGTTCAAACAGGAACCCGGCCCCCTCCTCGTTTATACTCTCCCTGTCCTCGCGGTAGAGTCGCGTCCGACTCTTCACCAACAGCTGGCCCGGAAGGAGGCGTAATGAGACTAGCCGGCACGATACTCTGTCTACTGATCATTACCCCGGCGTGTTCACAGGCCGGGGGCAGGGGGCTGGTGCCCGAGATCCTCGGAGTCCGCCTCGGCGCGGGCAGGGACGCGGCGCACGCGCGCCTCGGCGAGATCGGGCGTCTCGAGCGCGAGGAGCGCAAGCAGCAGGAGGTCTGGGCGCTGCGGGACCACCCCAGCTACTCGCACCTGATAGTCTCTTATGACAAGGAGTACAAGGGCGTCCGCTTCGTCACCGCCGTGGCGAAGGAGGGCGGGCAACCCGTCCGCTACGGGGATGTCATCGACACGGGTAAGGCGCGCCGGGATGCGGCAGGTGACACGGTGACCTACACCTTGGAGGTGCCGGCCGAGGGCGGTCTCCCCGCCTACGTGGCGAAAGCGATCGGCAGCGGCCCCGAATACCTGAAGTACTACTCCGTGGAAAAAGTTGATTGATGAAGATCAAGGTGGGCACGACTATCGAGGACGCTTGCAGCGGCAGGGCTTTACGAAGAGCGCAGTCAAGACCATTAGGTTGGTGGAAGACTATAAAGA
>DAIRFV010000148.1:0-13806 GCA_036794905.1 Pyrinomonadaceae bacterium
CCGAACTGCCAGAGCAGGAAAGTCATGAAGTCGGTGATCTCCTCGGCGAACTGCCGGCGCGTCACGCCGACGCCGTGCCCACCCTCGTAGTCCACCCGGAGCAGCACCGGCCTCCCGCTCGATGTCGCCGCCTGCAAGCGCGCCGCCATCTTCGCCGGGAGCCAGGGCTCGACGCGCGGGTCGTTGATGCCCGTGGTGAGGAGCACGGCCGGGTAGGCCGCCCCGTCGCGGACGTGGTGGTAAGCGCTCATCTCCCTGAGGGCCTCGAACCCTTCCCGCGTCTTGACCGACCCGAACTCGGCGACGTTGGGCACGCCGTTGGCCGTCGTCTCGTAGCGCAGCATGTCGGTCAGCCCGACCCCGATGATCGCGGCGCCGAACAGCTCGGGGCGCTCGGTGATGGCGCGGCCGACGAGGATGCCGCCCGCGCTCATCCCCATCCCCGCGAGCCGCGCCGGGCTCGTGTACTTCTTCTCGACGAGATACTCGGCGCAGGCGATAAGGTCACGCCACGTGTTCGGCTTCGAACGCTTCTGCCCGGCCCGGTGCCACTCCTCGCCGTACTCGCCGCCGCCGCGCACGTGGGGCACGGCGTAGACGCCGCCCCGCTCGTACCAGGCCAGGAGCTGCGGGTTGTAGAAGGGGAGCTGCGAGATGCCGTAGCTGCCGTAGCCGTGAAGCAGCGTCGGGTTGTTGCCGTCGAGCCGGAGCCCGCGCTTGTGAATGATGGAGAGCGGGACGAGCGTCCCGTCGGCCGCCCTCACTTTCACCTCGCGGGCCTCGACCTCCGCCGGCTCGTCGAGCGGCCCCGTTGGTTGCAGCCCCGTGTTACTGAACCGCCCCGCGCGCGGGTCGTAGGCGTAGACGGCGGGCGCCTTCACCCACGAAGTCATCTGCGCGAGGACGCCCGGCACGCGCGGGTCTGAGCTGACGCTCCTGATCGTCCCTTCGAAGGGCTGCGAGACGAGGTCGGGCCGCGCCCTGCCGCCGAACGGCACGCGCACGAGGCGGCCGAGGCCGCCGTCGAGCAGTTGGATGTAGAGCGCGTCCGAGGCCGCACGCAACGCCTCGCCACCTGCGAACAGGCCGCCGACGACCGCCTCGCCCGGCGGCACGACCGTCGCGGCGCGGGCCAAGTCGGGGTTGACCGCGCTCGTCCGCACCACCTTGTAACGCGGCGCGCCCCTGGAAGTCACCGCGTACAACTCGTCGCCGTGCGCGACTGCCTCGGTCACCTCGTCCTCGGGGCCGCAGACCTTTCGCCAGGGCGTGTCGGCCTCGCCGATTGAGTCGAGCGGGGCGGCGTAGTAAGTCGAGGCGCCGCCGACGCCCGTCGCGACGACCGCCAGCGCGAAGCGCGAGGCCGGGGACGTGAGCATGTGGGAGTGGAGTTCCGGCGCGACCTCGATCCGGGGGAAGACTCCGCTGCCGAAGACGACCTTGTCCCGCTCGGGGTCGGCGCCGACCGTGTGCAGGTAGACGCGCGCGTTCCGCTGGCGCTCGACGGCGGGGGCGCCGGGCTCCAGTTTCTGGAGCCGCGTGTAGAAGAACGAGCGGTTGTCCGGGCGCCAGTTCACGTAACCGTAGCGGGCGCGGTCAATGGCCTCGCCGGTGTCGCGCCCGCTGGCGGTCTCGAAGACGCGGATGACTGTGTTCTCCGAGCCGCCGGCCGCGAGGCCGACCGCGACGAGCGCGCCGTCCCACGAAGGCTCGAAGTAGCTGATCGAGACGTTGCGGCCCCCTCCCGTCTTCTCGGGGTCTACCAGCAGCGTCTCGGCCCCGCCCGCGCCAACGCGCGTGTAGAGCTTGGCCGTGTTCTCCCCGGCCAGCGTCTTCAGGTAGAAGTGGCGCCCGCCGGGCAGCCGCCGCACGTCTCCGACACGCGCCGAGGCCGAGCCGCCGAGCGCGATGACCCGCTCCAGCAAAAGCCGGCGGGCCGGGAGACGTTCGAGCGAGGCGCGGGCGTGCTCGGCCTGCGCCTTCATCCACCCGCGCAGCTCCGCGCTGCCCGCGTCCTCCATCCAGCGGTAAGGGTCTTGAACCTTCACGCCGAAGTAATCGTCAGTCACCTCGCGGACTGGTGCGGCGGGCGGCGCCTGCGACTGCGCGCGTGCGAGCGGCGCGGGCGCGAGGGTCGTGACCGAAAGCAACGCCGTCAGCCCGGCGTAGATGAAACCGAATCTGTACATCATGAATGCCTTTCTATATCTGTTATCCGTCAACAAAGTTCATTCGAGGAGCTTCAGGTAGGCCACGACATCGGCCTGATCCTGCTCGGTCAGCACGAGCCTCGGCGGCCCCCCGCCGGGCGGCGTCGTCACCACCGCGAAGAACTTGGCGTAGTGCGCCATCAACTCTTCGAGCGTCTTCGCCGAGTTGTCGTGGAAGTAGGGCGCGGTGCGGGCGGCGCCCCAGAGCGTGGGAATCTTGAAGGCGTTCAGGCTGTCGAAGGGGAAGAGGCGCGGGTCGCCCGTGACGAGCGCGCGCCCCGGGTCGGGCGAGTTGACGACGGTCTCCGCCCCGTCGGGGCCCGTGAAGATGAAGGTGCGGACGGGGTTCGCGGCCGTGTTGAGTTCGGAGACGAGGACGGTCTGGAACCGCGTGCCCGGCGGGACGGGCAGCGGCAGGAAACGGTTCGTCTGGTTGAGCATCGGGCCGCTGTGGCAGGCGGCGCAGGAGCCGACCTTCGGGTCGGCGGGGTCGGCCGCGTCCACGAAGAAGCGGCGGCCGCGCCGCTCCGCCTCGGTCTGCCCCTCGGGCAGCTCGGGCGCGGGGCCGCCGTCGGCGAAACGCCTCAACGCCTCCGAGCTGAAAAAGTCTTTCGACCGCTCGAACTCGGCGATGCGTTGAAGGTCGTCGGCGCCCGGCTCCTCCCCTGCCTGCGCGTGGCCGCGGATGGCGTGCTGCGCCTGCGTCTGCAAGTCGGGCTCGCGGCCGTCCCACATGAGGACGGGGTCGAGCGCCGGGGTGTTGAGCGTGGAAGGGACGCCGCGGCGCACGACCACGGTGCGCGCCGCGGGGTCGTCGGCGAGGCGCACGTTCGGCGGCAAGGTTAGTTCGACGAGTACCGTCGCGTCGCCCAGCATGCGCGTGACGCCGTGGCCCCGGCCGTCGTCGCTGCCGTCGTGGAGGAAGAGCGGGTCCTGCGGGTTCAGACTGAAACGCAGTTGCGCGTCCGCGGGCGAGACGGTTCCGGTCGCGGCGCCGTGGCAGGTCGCGCACGTGCGCCCGTTGCCGCCGAAAGTCTCGCGCTCGAAGAGGCGCTTGCCGTCGCGCCGGTGGCCCACACTTTCGCGCCCCTCGTCGCCCGCGTCGCGGCGGGCGAGGCCGGAGGAGACTCCCGCCGCCGCGGCCAGCGTGAGCGCGGCCGCGGCCGTGAGCAGCTTGATCGATCTACAACTTATCATCGTGTCAGACCTCCTCCGCTCACTTCTGCCCCGCGTTGAGGGTGAAGCTGCCGTTAACGACATTGCCGCGCAGGCGGTTGTTGCCGAACGAGATGAGCTGTCCCCAGCCCGCCGCGTTCACCAGCCCGTACTTGTTGTCGGCCACCATCGTGTTCGAGACCTGCACGACGCCGCCCTCGGCGCGGATGCCGTTGTAGTTATCGACCGTGACGCAGTTCTCAAGGGTCAGGTGGCCGTCGATGGTGTGGAAGCCGCCCGTCTCGGCGTCGCCGTCGGTGGAGTTGCCCGCGGCGAGCGAGTCGCGCACCGTGGCGCGCGCCCCGTTCCTGACGGTGAGGCCGTCGAACATGTTCTGCTCGAAGCGGCAGTGGTCGATGGCGGCGCGGACGTTACTCGTGATGTGGAGCCCGTGGAGGTTGTTCCGCGAGGTCGTGTCCTTGACGTAGAGCTGGCCGCCGCCCAGCGCGTAGAAGTAGAGGCCCGGCCCCTTGAAGTTGCTAATCACGCAGCCCGCGACGTGCAGCGGCCCGGCGGCTGCGGGGGCGTTCACGCTGATGCCCGCGGACGCCGTGCTCTGGCCGTCGAGGTTGAGCCCGCGCAGGACGACCACGTCCGACGCGCCGGTGTTGACCGTGATCGCATAGCCCGAGGCCGCCGTGACGACGGCGTGGACGCCCTCGGGGGCGACGACCTGCACGGACTTGTTGACGACGAAGGGCTCGTAGACGCCCGAGGTCAGCACTGAGACCTGGCCGCCCGCCTCGACGGCCGCGACCGCCGCCTCCAACGTGCGGCACGGGTTGGCGCGGTCGCAGACGCGGTTGTCTGCGCCGTTCGCGGAGACGGCCGCGTGTCTGACCTGCGCCCGCGCAGGCGGGGCGGCAGCGAGCGCGCAGGCCGCGAGGATTAGCGCGCAGAAAATCATGCGAAGATGACTGGTAGATGACATCAGATGTTTCCTTTCTTTATTGATTCACGCCGCCGCGCGCCTTGCGGGCGACGGGCATCGGCAGGTAGCCGACGCCCTGCCAGAGCCCGAGCAGGTCGTCGTAGTGCGGGCTTGCGGGGTCGCCGGACTGGCCCGGCGTGACGACGAAGCGCGAGTTCCGCGAATCGCCGAAGTCCACGACCTGCCGGTACTGCGCCGCATGAAGTTGGTCGTAAGACTCCCAGACGAAGATCGAGCCGACGTTGACCGTGAACTTGTCGCCGCCGTTGGGGACGCTGCGGCTGAAGAGAGGCCGGAGCTGCGGGTCGGCGTCGAACGGCGCGTGCGGGAAGAGGGCGCGGTGCGCGCGGTCCCAGCGCCAGGTCGCGAGATCGTCGGTGCCCTGGGTCGCGGCCATCCGCGCCAAGCCTTCGGAGAGTGACGAGGCGAGCAGGTCCGAGCAGGTCTCGGCTCCCTGCGTCCGCACGTCGTCGCACCACGCCGGGTTCTCTACGAGCGCGGCTTCGAGGGCCATGCCGACCATGTAGATGTGCTCCGAGTAGGCGCGCCACAGCGCGTCGCCCGAGGCGGGGTCGGAGAGTTCGTCGGCGAAGAGGCGCTGGCCCAGCCGGAGGTACCAGGACTCGAAGACGGCGGCCGGCGCGCTCTCGCCCGTGACGCGCAGGTCCCAGCCGCGGAGCATCTCGACGGCGACCCGCCCGCGCTCGTCAACGGGTTCTACCGCCAGCATGAAGGGCAGCAGAGCGCGCGCGTGCGGGGCCAGCACGTCCCCCTGCATCCGCGCCATGTCGTCCGCCGAGTGACGGTCCTTGCCCTCGATCATCTCGACGATGCGCGCGGCGCGGTAGGGGGCGGCGAAGTTGGTCCCGAGGAGGTGCGGGTAGTCGTCGCCCGCGACCCGGTTGTTGGCCGACGCGATGAAGCCCTGCGGCGGGTCGAAGGCGCGCGGCAACTCTTCGAAGGCGACGTAGCCGGCCCACTCGTGGCTCCCCGTCCAGCCGGGCATGGGGAGCCGTCCGTCGGCGCCCGCGGGGCGGACGGGAACGGTCGCCGCCGCGATGTAGCCGATGTGACCCTTGCGGTCGGCGTAGACGTAGTTCATGTCCGCGGGGCGGTGCGCGCGCGAGGCCGCGGTGAACTGCTTGAAGTTCTTCGCGCGGTTGTAGCCGAGCGCCGCGAGCGTTCCCGAGTCAACCGGGTCGTTCGCCGTCCAGCGCAGGGCGAGCGGCTGGCCCGCGGGGTTGACCACGTCGGAGATGAGCGGGCCGTGGCGCGTGATGCGGACCTGAAGGTTGACCTCCGCCCCGCCCTTCACCTTAATCGTCTCGGGCACGACCGCGAGCGGCTCCCACTCGCCCATGAACTCGACCTCGCCGCGCTCGTTGACGTGCTCGACGTAGAGGTCTTGCGAATCGACGTTGATGGTGGTCGGCGCCCAGGCGATGTGGCCGTTGGAGCCGACGTAGACGCCGGGGCTGCCGGGGATGGTCGCGCCGGTCACGTCGAGCGGCCCGCCGCTCACGCGCGCGAGGTACCAGAGGGCCGGCGTCTGTCCGCTGAGGTGCGGGTCGCCCGCCAGCAAGGGCCGTCCCGTCGTCGTGCGCGCCCCCGAGAGCACCCAGTTGTTGCTCCCGAAGCCTTCGGCGCCGAGCCCGGTCAACTCCTTCACCCGGCGGCTGAGTTCGAGCAGGCCGTCCACGGTCGCGGGGTCGAGGTCGGGCGTCATCGTTTGAAGGTTCGCGTCCGCCGCGGGTCGTGCGTCTTCCGTCGCCCGTCGTGCGGACGGAAGAACCGTCGGCCCGTCCGGCGTGTAAGCGGGCATCAACTGCGCCGCTTTCTCGGGGCCGAGCTTCGCCGTGATGCGCGCGCGCAGAAGCTCCTTGTCCCAGTTGCCGCTGACGCCCCAGTTCACCACCTTGCCCCAGACCAGCACGTCCTCCGGCCGCCAGGGCTCGGGCTCGAAGCCGAGGAGTCGGAACTCCGGCGGGAGCCCGCCGGACTCGATTCGCGCGAGGCATGCGTTGACGCCCGCGACGTACGCCTCGAAGGGCAGGCGCTCTGCGGCGCCGAGCCGCGCCCAGGCCGCCTCCGCCGTGCGGCGCAGCCCCAGCGTGCGGAAGAGCCTGTCGGTCGGGAGCCCCTTCGCGCCGAGGATTTCCGCGAGCCGGCCGGAGCCGACTCGCCGCTGGAACTCCATCTGCCAGAGTCGATCCTGCGCGTGCGCGAATCCGAGGCCGAAGTGCGCGTCACTTTCGTTCTCCGCGCGGACGTGCGGCACGCCGTGAAAGTCACGCTCGATTACGACGGCGGCGTGAATGGCCTCGATGGTGGTGACGTTGGCCGCTTCGGCTCCCGCGTGTTGAGCGACCGCAGGGCCGTTAAATATGAACGCGGCGAGCGCCGCCGCGGTCGCGAGCGTTCGACGTACAATGAGTGCGAATTTCATCCTTACCTGTCTCTCCCTCCTACACTTCGCGCGCGGCTTTGCCCTCCCCCGCCCTCGGACGGAGGTTCGGCGTTACGCCCAGAGCGTCGGCGCCACGGCCGGCGGGGTCGCTTCGAAGCACCCCGACGCCTCGGCGCCCGCGGCGCGCGCGTCGTTCGTCTATGTCAGGTGATGTGAGTGTGCTAACCGTTCAGGCCGGTGAAGGGGGTTTTGAAGAAGAGCCTGCCGGCGTACACGCGAGCCCGGGGCAAAGGGCCGTTTATGAGTTCGTCACGAATTATGTCCCTGCCTTTTCTCTGCGGCTAAAATTTTTCCGGCGGGGTGTTTATGAGTTACAATCGGCCGCCCGTTAGCTCAGAATCACTTGGCCGCCCCGCCGAAGCCCCAGACATTAAGGCAACCCCTCACTTTAAGTCTTTAGGGAGTTATGAATTTTTTATTTAAGCCGGTATGAGCGAACTGGGACAGAGCGTTTACGCCTTCGGGCGGTTCCGGCTCGATGCGGGCAAGCGTCTGCTCTTCGCCGACGAAGAGGTCGTCGGCCTGACGCCGAAAGCCTTCGACACGCTCCTCGCCCTAGTCGAGAGCCGCGGCGCCGTCCTCAGCAAGGATGAATTGATGCGCCGCGTCTGGCCCGAGCAGTTCGTCGAGGAGAACAACCTCGCGCAGAACATCTACGCCGTGCGCCGTGCGCTCGGCGACGGCGCCGACGACGTGAAGTACGTCGAGACGATCCCGAAGCGCGGCTACCGCTTCGCCGCGGAGGTCGAGGTGCTGGAGGCGCCGACCACGCCCGAGCCCGCCGCGGCCGCCGCCGGCCACCAGACGGCGCCGCCCTCCGCCCGCGCAGAGCCCACCGCGTTCGACGCCGGGAGTCCGACCAGACCCTTCATCCCGAAGACGCACTACGCGTTGAGCACGGGCGACGTGAACATCGCCTATCAGGTCGTGGGGGACGGCCCCCTCGACCTGGTCTTCGTGATGGGTTGGGTCTCGCACGTGGAATACATCTGGCGCGAGCCGAGCTTCGCGCGCTTCCTCATGCGGCTGGCCTCCTTCTCGCGCCTCATCCTCTTCGACAAGCGCGGGACGGGACTCTCCGACCGCGTGCCGGTGAGCGAACTGCCCACGCTCGAACAACGCATGACGGACGTGCAGGCGGTGATGGACGCGGTCGGGAGTGAGCGCGCGGCGCTGCTGGGCGTCTCGGAGGGCGGCCCCATGTGCAGCCTCTTCGCGGCCACGCACCCCGCGCGCACCGTCGCGCTGACGATGGTCGGGACTTACGCGAGGCGCGTGTGGTCGGAGGAATACCCTTGGGCGCCGACGGAAGCAGAGCGCGCAGAGTTCCTCGAAGAGATCAGGCGCGACTGGGGCGAGCCCGTCGGCATCAACGAGCGCGCGCCGAGCGCGGCCGACGACCCGCAGTTCCGCGAGTGGTGGGCCACCTACCTACGCATGGGCGCGAGCCCGGCGGCCGCCCTCGCCCTGACGCGGATGAACGCGGAGATAGACGTGCGGCGCGTCCTGCCTTCGATCCTGGTCCCGGCGCTCGTCATCCACCGCGCGGGCGACGAATGCCTGAAGGTCGAGGAGGGGCGCTACGTGGCCTCGCGGATACCCGGCGCGCGTTTCGTCGAGTTGCCGGGCCGCGACCACCTGCCGTTCGTCGGCGACCAGGATGCGATCCTCGACGAGGTCGAAGAGTTCCTGACCGGCGCGCGGCCGGAGCACCGCATCGACCGCGTCCTGACGACCGTCCTGTTCGTGCTCTTCGAGGAGGACGCCGCGCCGCGAGCGACGGAGGCGAGGCCGCTGCAAAGTCACGTGCGACGCGAGCTGGCGCTCTTCCGCGGAAGGGAGGTTCAACTGTCGGAGGCGCGGCTCTTCGCCACCTTCGACGGCCCCGCGCGCGCCATCCGGTGCGCCCTCAACCTGGTGGACGCGGCGGCGCGCCTCGGGCTGCGCGCGCGGGCCGGGCTGCACACGGGCGAGTGCGACGTGCTGGGAGAGAAGGTGGGCGGAGCCACGGTGCGACTCGGCGAGGCGGTCGCCTCGTGCGCGCCTCCCGGGGAGACACTGCTTTCGAGCACGGTGAAAGACCTCGTGGCGGGCTCCGGGGTAAGTTTCGAGCCGCGCGGCGCGCGGGTGTTAGCCGACCTCCCCGGCGAGTGGCCGCTCTTCGCGGCGCGGATTCGGCGGCCGTCTTGAAGCGGATGTTCGGGCACTAAACTGAACCCCGCTTGAAAGTGAATGGCCGCCCGGAGCAGAAGCCCCGGGCGGCCATTGTTTCTCCCGCGCGCAGGGCCACCATCGGCCCTGCCGGCGGTCATTGTTTGGGCACGATGACGGGGCCGCGCCCGGTCAAGAAGTAGTCGAGCGGCGTCCCGGCACCCGCGTACGGGTCAACACCCCACAGGCTCCAAGAGGCGAGATAGCCGTACGCCTCGTCCCCCCGGAACAGTGGGAAGGCGGCGGAGACCTCCGTGGTGCCGTCCTTGGTGTCGCCCTGTGACAGGGTGAAGTCGAGCGCCGTGTCGCTACCGGCCCCGCCGATGAAAGCGTCCGCCCCCATCCCGCCGGTCATCGTGTCGTTGTTGTTCCCGCCTTCGAGACGGTCGTTCCCTCCCCCGCCGAGGAGGATGTCGTCGCCGTCCTCTCCGCGCAGGATGTCGTTGCCGTTGGAGCCGTCGATGGTGTCGTCACCGGCCCCGCCGTTGACCACGCCGACGCCGTTCCCGCCGCAGACGAGGTCGTTGCCCCCGCCAGCGTTGACGGTGTCGTCGCCGTTGCCGCCGAAGACCATGTCGGCCCCCGGGGTGCCGTTGATCGTGTCATTCTTGTTCGTGCCGACGATGACCCTGATGACGATCTGCACCGGCGGCGCCTTCCCGTCGCTCACGCTGATGGTGACGTCCGAGAAGCCGCTCTTCTTGTCCACGGCCGTGATCGTCACCGTCCGGTCTGTGCCGCTCCCGCCGAAGACGATGTTGGCAAGCGGCACGACCGCCGTGTTCGACGAAGTGCCCGTGATGGTCAGGGCGTCCCCGTCAAGGTCATTGACGGAAAGGTTCATCGTCCCGGTCGAGCCGCTGACGTTGCACTGGCCGCCGCGCGCCACCGAGACGGTCGGCGGGCTGTTCAGGACCACCGTCCAGGTGTGCGAGGCCGGCGTCGCGTCCACGTTGCCCACGGCGTCAATCGCACGCACCTGGAAGGTGTGGCCGCCCGCGCTCAGGCCGCTGTAGCTCTGCGGGCTGGTGCAGGCCGCGAAGCTGCCGCCGTCGAGCTTGCACTCGAAGCTGGCCACGCCGCTGCCGGCGTCGCTCCCGGTGAAAGTGAAGCTGGCGTTGGGGCCGGTGACGGCCGGCGGGTTGCCGGTGATCGTCGTGTCCGGCGCGGTCGTGTCCACCAGCCAGGTGAAGCTCGCCGGGGTCGGGTCAACGTTACCGATGCTGTCAGTCGCCCGCACCTGGAAGGTGTGGCTGCCGTCGGCCAACCCCGTGTAGTTCTGCGGGCTCGTGCAGGCCGCGAAGCCGCCGCCGTCGAGCTTGCACTCGAAGGTGCTGGACGCCTCGCTGCTGTTGAAGCTGAAGCTCGCCGAGGTGCTGCTGGTCGGGTTCGACGGGTTGGCGGTAATCGTTGTGTCCGGCGCGGACCCGTCCACCGTCCAGGTGTACGAGGCCGGCGTGGCGTCCACGTTGCCCGCGCCGTCTTTCGCCCGCACCTGGAAGGTGTGGCTGCCGTCGGCCAGGCCGCTGTAGTTCTGCGGGCTCGTGCAGAGCGCGAAGCCGCCGCCGTCCAACTGACACTCGAAGCTGGCCACGCCCGTGCCTGCGTCCGTCCCGCTGAAGGCGAACGAGACGGTGGCGCCGCTCGGATTCGACGGGCTGGTGTCAATGGTCGTGTCCGGCGCGGTCGTGTCCACCGTCCAGGTGTAGGAAGCGGGCGACGAGTCCACGTTGCCGAAGCCGTCGATGGCCCGCACCTGGAAGGTGTGGCTGCCGTCGGCCAGGCCGCTGTAGTTCTGCGGGCTCGTGCAGAGCGCGAAGCCGCCGCCGTCCAACTGACACTCGAAGGTGCCGCCCGGTTTGTTGCTGCTGAAGGTGAAGCTCGCGCTGGAGCTGTTGGACGGGTTCGACGGGCTGGTGTCGATGGTCGTGTTCGGCTCGGCCGTATCCACCGTCCACGTGTAGGAGGCCGGGCTGGCGTCCGCGTTACCCGCGCCGTCAATCGCACGCACCTGGAAGGTGTGGCTACCACCCGACAGCCCCGTGTAGTTCTGCGGGCTCGTGCAGGCCGCGAAGCTGCCGCCGTCGAGCTTGCACTCGAAGCTGGCCACGCCGCTGCAACCTGACCCGTCATCCCCCGTGAAGCTGAAGCTGACGCTGGCGCCGCTGGGGTCTGACGGGTTGCTCGTGATGTTGGTGTCGGGCGCGGTCGTGTCCACCACGTTCACCAACACCTCGTCGGTGCCGACGCTGCCCTGCGAGTCGGTGACCTTGAGGGTGACGGTGTGCTGGCCGAAGTTGAACACGACGTTCGACAGGGTCTGGCCCGTGCCGAGCGAGGTGTTGCCCTCGAACCACTCGTAGGTGAACGGCGTGTCGTTCTCCGGGGCGTCGTCGGCCGAGCCCGACAGCGTGAACGACGCGGAGCCGCCGCTGCACTCGGCGGACTGGTCGGCGCCGGCGTCCACCACCGGCGAGGCGTTGCAGGCGCCGTCCGAGTCGTTGCCGCTCGTGCTGGAGCCGGTCAGGATCCAAACGTCCTGGCCGATGGCCCCCGTGCTCGACAGCGTCTCGATGACGAAGGCGATGCGGTAGCTGCCCTCCTGCTGGACGCCGAAGAGGAACCGCAGGTTGATGCTCGCCCCCGGGGCGAGCGGGGAGCCGAGGGCGGCGCTGAAGGTCGAGTTGACGCCGCCGCCGTTGGGCTGCGCGGGCGGGACTTCGACCGTCGTCCCCTCCACCGTCGCCGGTATCGTCGCCGAGGTCAGCGGGCGCAGGTCGGCCGTCCCCGACGGGGACGGGAAGGTGGTCAGCTCTACGACGCGGAAGCGGAGCCGCGTCAGGTTGCCGCCCGTGTTGTTGGTGAAGGCGCGGCGGAAGTCCACCGTGCCCAGCAAGCTGGTCGCCGCCGGGCCGGGCGTCAGGTCGCGCACCTGGTTGGGCGGGGCGCCGGCCCCCGCGTTGGTGTCGAGCAGCGCGCGCCCGATCTGGTAGACGGCGCTCGGCCCGCAGGGCTTCGGCCCGACCGGGCTGGTGGACTTCTCCGGCCCGGGCGCGCCGAGCACGGGCGCGGCGTTGTTGCCGACCGGGGTGGCCGGCGTGGTGGAGACGACGACGAAGTCCGAAGCGTTGTCGCCGGCGTCCTCCGTGCGGCCCTTCTCGACCTGCCTCACGAAGCTGTACTCCGAGAGGCTGTCGGCGGCGCCGGCGAGGTTCGCGCCCTCGCGCAGCAGGTCGCAGTTGCCGCCGACGTTGGTGTCGAAGCCGACGGCGTCCACGACCGTCGTCGAGCCGAAGCTGGACGGGTCGGAGGTGCTGAAGAGGGCGACGTTGCGGTCGGCCTCGATGTCCGACGCCAACGGCTGGTCGCCGGTCGCGGCGTTGGCGCCGCCGTAGTTAGCCAGGCTGTAGGCCGAGCCGGTGAGCAGGTAGTTACCGCGGGCCGGGATCGAAGTGCTCGAAGGGATGGTGGCGATGACGACGGGGACGCCGTCGCAGACCACCGCCGACTTGACGAGCGACCAGCCGCTGATGTCAACGGGGCTGTCGCTGTTGTTGTACAGCTCGACGAAGTCGTCGCCCATGCCGGCGGGGCCGGAGGTGCGCAGCTCGCTGATGAGAACCGCGCCCGGAGCCCTCGTCTCGGTGATGGTGCCGACCGCCTGTGCGTCGCTAATCTCGACGCCGTTCGGGCTGGAGAGGTTGACGAGGAAGGTCTCGTCCGGCTCGCCGCTGCCGTCGGCGAGGACGGGCACGGAGACGGTCTTAAACGTCTCGCCCGCGGCGAACGTGACCGTGACGTTGGTCGTCGTGTAATCACTGCCGGCCGTGGCGTTGTTCGGGCCCGCGGCGTCGGCCGTCGAGAAGTTAACGGAGACGTCGGAACCGAACGCGTGCGTGAGCGCCAGCGTGAACAGTGCGTTTGCCGTGCCGGAGGACGGCTCGACCACCTTCGCGTCGTTGATCCTGAGGCCGGGCGGGTTCGAGACGAGCGTCACGGTCGGGTCGGCCCCGCCCGGCTCGCTCGGGTCGTCGGTCAGGACGCTGATGCCGCCGTCGGCCGTCACCGTGCCCTGGTTCGAGACCTGGGTCGCCGCCCCCGGGAACGGGTTGTTGACCGTCACCTGGAAGCGGACCTTGACCGACTTGCCGGCCGGAAGTGTGCCGATGTTGACGTTGACCGTCTCACCCGAGAAGGCCGCCGGCGCCGGGGAGGCGGCGCGTGCGGGCGCCGCCTTCAAAGAGGGATTCGTGGGCAGGACGCGTGTGGGCGGCGCGGCTGCCGCCTTGGCGCGGGAGACGCGAACCGCGTCGCCGGCCCCGTAGGAGGCGCGTGCGAAGCGCGGCGCGCGCGCGGGCGCTGAGCCGAGCGGCCCGAAGTACGCGGCGTCCCTGGTTTCCATGCGCTCGGGCGTCTGCCGCCGGCTCTGCCCGGCTGCCTGTTTCTCAACCGACGTGTTCTCGTCGTCGCCCTGCGCCGACGCCGTGGAACGCGTGCTGTCGGTGACAGGCATGTCACTCCACACGCGCGCGGCCGCGGGTGCGCCGGCCGCCTGCGCGGCCTCTGACGCGACGGGCGCCGTGGCGACTTCGGGTTGGTTCGTCTCGGTGCGCCCGGCATCCGCCTGCTCGTTAGCGGCGCCGGTCTCCTCGAACGTGAGTGGTGCGCTCGTGTTCGTGGGTTGCGTGCAGCCGGCGGTGGCGGTCAGGGTCCCGCCGAGGGAGACCTGCCCGTTGGTGGTGGTCGTCACGGCGACCCCGTTCGGCGGGCTG
>DAIRFV010000424.1:0-3788 GCA_036794905.1 Pyrinomonadaceae bacterium
CCCTCAAGCCCGTCGTGCTGCCCGGCGAGGCGATGCGCGTCTTCATCCTGAAGGAGGGCAAGGAGTACAACCAGGGCGTCGCCTACCTCGACGACGGGACGATGGTCGTGGTGGACAACGCGCGGCGGATGATCGGCAAGAACGCCGACATCGCCGTCACCAGCGTCTTGCAGACGACCGCCGGCAAGATGATCTTCGGCCGCCTCTGGGAGGACGCGGAGAACGGCGGCCACCGGGACGAGTCGCGCGGCATACACACCACCCAACAGCCGCGCCGCTCCTTCCAGCAGCGCGAGCCGCGCCAGCAGCACGCCCCCGTCCGCAGCGCGGAGCCGGAACAATCGTAGGTGTTGGGTGTTGGGTGTTGGGTGTTGGGTGAAAACCCGGTTCTTCCCCAACACCCAACACCTAACACCCAGCACCCAAGTATGAATATAGCGATCATCGTCGCCGCCGGGCGGGGGAGCCGGGCGGGCGGCGTGCGGGCCAAGCAATTCCGGGAAATCTCCGGCATCCCAATCATCATTCACACGCTCTCGCGCTTCGAGCTGTGCGAGACGATAGAGTCGGCGGTCGTCGTCCTGCCCGGCGACGCGCGCGACGAGTTCCTGTCGCTCGCCGTCGAGCACGGCCTGCGCCGGGTCTGGCGCGCGGTGCCCGGGGGCGAGACGCGCGCCGAGTCCGTCTGGCGCGGCCTGCAATCGCTCGAAGGCGCCGAGGTCGGGGGCGTGGTCGCCGTGCACGACGGCGTGCGCCCCTTCGTCACGCCCGCCGAGATAGACCGCACGGTGCGCGAGGCCGAGGCGCACGGCGCCGCCGTCCTCGCCGCCCCGGCCGTCGAGACCATCAAGGAGGCCGCGGAGGGCCGCGTCGTGCGCACGCTCGAACGCGCGCGGCTCTGGCACGCGCAGACGCCGCAGTGCTTCCGCTACGAGCTTCTGCGCCGCGCCTACGAGCAGCCCGGCGCGCTCGGCGCCGACGTCACGGACTGTAGCGCGCTGGTCGAGCGCCTTGGCGAGACCGTCCGCCTCGTCGAGGGCAGCGCCGACAACATCAAGATCACGACCCCGCGCGACTTCGCCATCGCGGAAGTTCTGGTTCACAAGTTCAGGTTCGGAAGTTAAGGGCCGACGCCCGACTGAGAACCCCGCACTCGCAACTTTGAGCCATGTTCAGAATCGGCATCGGGCACGACACGCACAGGCTGGCGGAGGGGCGCCCGCTCGTCCTCGGCGGGGTGGCGGTCGAGTCGGAGCGCGGCGCCGAAGGGCACTCGGACGCGGACGCGCTGGCGCACGCGCTGACCGACGCGGTGCTCGGGGCGATGTGCGAGGGCGACATCGGCCAGCACTTCCCCGACAACGACCCGCGCTGGGCCGGCGCCGACAGTCTGCAACTGCTCGCGCGCGTGATGTGGCTGGCGACCGAGCGCGGCTACCGCGTCGTCAACGCCGACGCGACCGTTTTGATTGAGAAGCCCCGGCTGCGCCCGCACGTCCGCGAGATGCGCGAGCGGCTCTCGGAGGTGCTCGGCGTCGGCGTCGAGTGCGTCAGCGTCAAGGCCAAGTCGGGCGAGGGGCTCGACGCCGTCGGCGAGTGGCGCGCCGTCACGGTGCAGGCCGTCGTCCTGTTGGAAAAAAGTAGTCAGTAGACAGTAGACAGTAGCGCTCCGCGCCGCGGCCGCTGACGATGAGAACCGCAAGGTTCGTAATGGGAATGTATTCCTACTGACTACTGACTACTGATTACTGACTACTTCTTAATGAGACCACAAGACATCATCAGGCATAAGCGCGACGGCGGCGAGTTGTCGCGCGAGGAGATCACGTCGTTCGTGCGGGGCGTCGTCGAAGGGACGTGGGCCGACTATCAGGCGTCGGCGCTCCTGATGGCCGTCTACCTGTCGGGGATGACGACCGTGGAGATGGAGGCGCTGACGCAGGCCATGCTCGGGTCGGGCGAGGTGCTCGACTTCTCGGACATCGAGCTGCCGAAGGCCGACAAGCACTCGACGGGCGGCGTCGGCGACAAGACCTCGCTCGTCATCGCGCCGCTCGCCGCCGCGTGCGGCGTGGCCGTGCCGATGATCTCGGGGCGGGGCCTCGGCCACACGGGCGGCACGCTCGACAAGCTCGAAGCCATCCCGGGCTACCGCGTCCACCTCGACCTGGCCGAGTTCAGAAAAATTTTGGGCCGCGTCGGCTACGCGATGATGGGGCAGACCGCCGAGATCGCGCCCGCCGACAAGAAGCTCTACGCGCTGCGCGACGCGACCGAGACGGTCGAGTCCATCCCGCTCATCGTCGCCTCGATCATGTCGAAGAAACTCGCCGCGGGCCTCGGCGCGCTCGTGCTCGACGTGAAGACGGGCAGCGGCGCCTTCATGCGCGACGAGGGGCGCGCGAAGGCCCTGGCGCGCGCGCTCGTGCGGACGGGACACTCGTGCGGCGTGCACACGGAGGCGCTGCTGACCGACATGAGCCAGCCGCTCGGGGCGGCCGTCGGCAACGCCAACGAGGTGCAGGAGTGCATCGCGATCATGCGCGGCGAGGCGGGCGACGAGTCGCGCGACGTGCGCGACCTGTCGCTGGAGCTGGCGGCGCGGATGGTCGCGCTCTCGGGCGCCGCGGCGTCGCTCGAAGAGGCGCGCGCCAAGGTCGGGCGCGCGCTGGATTCGGGCGCGGCGCTCGAACGCTTCCGCCGCAACGTCGAGGAGCAGGGCGGCGACCCGCGCGTGTGCGACGAGCCGGGCCAACTCTCGGACTTGACGGTTCGCGAAGTCAGGGTAGAATCCGAGCACGCGGGCTACGTCGAGGCGATTGACGCGGCGGAAATCGGCCGCGCGGTGGCCGCCATCGGCGGGGGCCGCATGCGCGTCGAGGACGAGATAGACTTCGCGGTCGGCTACCTCGCGCGCGCGCGCACGGGGCAGCAGGTGAGCGCGGGCGAGCCGCTGGGCCTGCTCTACTGCCGCACGGGCCCGCACGCGGAGACGGCCGCCGCGCGCATCCGCGCCGCGTACACGGTCGGCGACGCGGCACCCGTTCACGTCCCGGAACTCATCAAGGAAGTCATCGCGCAATGAAGTTGAGAATGTTGCTGGTCGTCGTCCTCGTGTGCGCGCCGCTGCTCGCGGGCGCCGCGTGCCGCCAGGAGCTGCTCGCCGAGGAGAAGGGCAAAGTCCGCGTCGGCATCGTCTTCGACATCGGCGGCAAGGACGACCGCTCCTTCAACGCCGCCGCCTACGAGGGCGTCAAGTGCGCCGAGACGGGGCGCAAGCCCGACGGGACTCCGTGCGACAAGCCGAGCTTAGGCATCATGCTGCGCGACGTGGAGCCGGGCAACCCGACCTCCATCGAGCCGGCCATCCGCGCCTTCGCCGAGCGCGGCTACGACCTCATCATCGGCGTCGGCTTCGCGCAGGCGCCCATCCTGGAGCTGGTGGCGAAGGACTACCCCAACATCAACTTCGCCATCGTGGACGGCGCGAGCCAGATGCCCAACGTCGCCTCGCTCGTCTTCAAGGAGCACGAGGGCTCGTACCTCGTCGGCATGATCGCCGCGCAGGAGTCGAAGACGGGCGTGCTCGGCTTCATCGGCGGGATGGACATCGGGCTCATCCACCGCTTCGCCAAGGGCTACGAGGAGGGCGCGAAGGCGGCGCGCCCCGACGCGCGCGTCATCGTCAACTACGTCGGCGTCACCGACGGCGCGTGGAACAACCCGGGCAAGGGGAAGGAGCTGGCGCTCGCGCAGATCGGCAAGGGCGCGGACGTCATCTTCACCGC
>DAIRFV010000425.1:0-3769 GCA_036794905.1 Pyrinomonadaceae bacterium
CTCCCTGCCCCACACCAGTTGCATCGGGCGCGGTCATGGCTTAAAACATTTGGACGTGCCGGGCGCGAGACTCCTTCTGTTTGCGTGCGTGGCGGCGGCGGCGTTGCTGCTCGCCTTCGCGCTGTGGCGGTCGAGGCGGCGCGGCGGGCCGATGCTCGGGCAGCCGCGGCCTCTGCCCGGGGTGAAGAGTTCGCTCGACGCCTCGGCCGTCGGGCGCCGCGTGGACGTGGCGCTGGGGCGCGAGATCGCGCACCTGCTCGAAGAGGGGCGCAAGGTCGAGGCCGTCCGGCTCGTGCGCGAGCGGACGGGCTGGGGCGCGCAGGAGGCGGGCGAGATGGTCACGAGGCTCGAAGGGTTGATGAAGAGGTTAGGGTAGAGGATGTTCGTCGAAAGCAAGGTCAAGACAAAGCTGCTGCGCCAGATGGGCGAGGCCATCAAGGACTTCGGGATGATCGAGGACGGCGACCGCGTGATGGTCTGCCTGTCGGGCGGCAAGGACAGCTACACCATGCTCGACCTGCTGCTCGACGTGCAGAAGCGCGCGCCCGTCCGGTTCGACCTCCTCGCCGTCAACCTCGACCAGAAGCAGCCGAACTTCCCCGCGGACGTGCTGCCGAACTACCTGAAGGGGCGCGGCGTGCCCTACCGCATCGTCGAGCGCGACACGTACTCGGTCGTCAAGCGGCTGGTGCCCGAGGGCAAGACCTTCTGCTCGGTCTGCTCGCGCCTGCGCCGCGGCATCATCTACAACACGGCGGTCGAGGAGGGCTGCACCAAGGTCGCGCTCGGCCACCACGCCGACGACATCACGGCGACGTTCCTCCTCAACCTCCTCTACGTCGGCCAGCTCAAGGCGATGCCGCCCGTCCTGCGCTCGGACGACGGCCGCAACACGGTCATCCGCCCGCTCGCCTACTGCCGCGAGTCGGACATCGCGGAGTACGCCGCGCAGAAGGGCTTCCCCATCATCCCCTGCGACCTCTGCGGCTCGCAGACGAACCTCAAGCGCGCGCGCGTCCGTGCGCTCGTCGAAGAGTTGGAGCGCGAGATTCCGCACGTGCGCGCCTCGATGCTGACGGCGCTCACCAACGCCGTGCCCTCGCACCTGCTCGACCCGTCTCTCTTCGACTTCCGCACCCTGCGCGCCGCCACCGGCAACGTCGAGGCCGAACTCGACGCCGCGCTCGGCCACGCCGACGCCGAGGACTCGCCCGCGCTCGTCTCCATCGGTTAAGTGATGGCCGCCACCAGGAGCACACGCCAGACCGCCTCGAAGAAGGCCCAGCCCGCCGCGTCGAGCAAGAAGCCCGCCGCGTCGAGCAAGAGCCCCGCCAGGTCGAAGGCGAAGAAGGGCGGAGCGTCGAAGAAGTCCGCGCCGTCGAAGGCGAAGGCCGCGCCGAAGCCGAAGGCTGCCGCGCAGGCCGGGGCTAAAGCTCAAACGTCGAAAGCGTCAAGGGCGTCGAAGGCCGCGAAAGGTAAAGCGCCGCAGGACGTGCTGGACTTCGGCGCGTTCCCGGCGGGGGCGGTGACGCGCCACGAGGTGACTCTGTGCCTGTCCTGCATCTTCAAGCTCTTCACCAACCAGATGGGGCTCGCGCCGCGGACGGCCTACAACGAGATACGCCGGTACGCGCCGACAATTGAAGAGCTGACGGCGCGCGCGCCCGCGCGGCCGTTCTTCAAGCCCGCGGAAGAGAAGAGTCCGCGCTGCCCCTACTGCGAAGCGGCGAAGCGCTGGCACGCGCGGCTCGGCGTCTACCGCGTCGAGGGCGGCAAGGCTTCGGACGCCGCGCGCCGCGCGCTCTTGAAGCGCCTGCCGACGAAGGACGAACAGTTCCTCTTCAGCGAAGAGAAGAAGACGGCGCGGCAGGTCTTCTTCGAGTGGCTCGAACGTTTGGGTCAGGGGCTCGACTTCGAGACGGACGCGGCGTGGATGCTTGAGGCCGCGCGCTCTTACCTTGAGCGGCGCGAGCCGAAGGCCGACTGGGCGGCGGCCTTCGACGGCGCGCGCGCCGTGCGGCGCTCGCAAAGAATCGAAGAGGGCTGGGAGCGCGACGGCGCGCGCCTCTTCCTCGCGCCCGCGCTCTACAACGACGTGCTGCTCGTCCAGTACCTCGTCAGCCGCTCGCACCGCCACGGCGGGCGCACCTTCGAGGGGCGTCTGACCTTGCCCGACCTCGTCGGCCGCATGCGCCGCGGCGGCCACCTCGACGCGCAGGGCATCACCGACCGCGACCGCTTCGACGTGCTCGAACAGCTCGTCGAACACCTCACCGGCGGCGACGCGCCCGCGCGCCTCCACTTCATCACCGACCGCCGCGAACTCCTCGAACGCGCCCGCGACGTTTACGACCGCGAGGGATGAGAGGAAGGGTGTTGGGTGTTGGGTGTTGGGTGCCGGGGTTAAGAATAAGGTTCTTACCTAACACCCAACACCCAACACCCAACACCCCCTCTCACCTGCTCATCTTGTTCCAGTGCACGCTCAGCGGGACGGTGAGCGAGGCGTCGCGCAGGTCGAAGATGGCGTAGGAGGGCTGCTCGATCTTGACGAGCTGGTAGACGCCCTCCTGCGTGGTCGTCGAGACGTTGCCGACGCGGTCGCCCAGGTAGCGCCGGGCCGCGTCCGTGCTCGCCCGCTCCTCGCTCGTGTCGTCGCCGAGCGCGTCCACGACGTAGGACTTCAGCAGCTTCGGCCAGTACGAGGCGAAGAGGCGCTGGCTGGCGAAGACGTCCGACCAGACCACCTTGCCGTTGCGCGCGACGATGACGCCGACGACGCCCGGCTGCGACACCTCGCGCTCCAACGCGCGCAGGTAGTCGTCCATCTGCGCGCCGACGCGCTTGCTCGCGTAGACCTCCTGGTACGTGTCCGTCGAGTTGGCCGTGCCGAGCTTCGCGTTGTTGGCGCTGACCTCCTTCCAGACCTCGCCCTGCACCTTCTTGTCCTGCGCCGCGGCGCGCAGCTTCGGGTGCGCGACCGCGCCGAGGCTGGAGAAGTTCCCGCCGTCGGACTCCGCCGCCGTCACCGGCGCCTGCGCGCGCGCCGCCGACCCGCCGCCGGAGTTGTGGCCGACGTTGCGCGCCGACCAGCGCCCGTGCTCGACGCAGAAGACGTTCAGCGCGACGGGGATGCTCACGGGCGGGATGAGGCGATCCTCCTGCACGATCCTGTCCTGCTTGCCGCCGACGATGACCTCGCCCGCCAGCAGCAGCAGCTTCTTGCCCGAGCGGTTGACGAGCGCCAGCTCGTTGACGGACGCGCCGCCGCCGCCGTAGACGACGTTCTGTTGCCGCGCGTTCGCCGAGCGCGGGTGCCGGCGCGGGGCCTGCGCCGCCTGCCCGCCGCCGCCGCGCTCGGTGATGACGACCGTGCCGGCCTTCGTCCCCTCGTCGAGCGTGATGTAGGCGTCGGAGCCCGCGCGGTCAGGGCCGCGGACGGGGAAGATCGACAAATTCTTGTACGAGATTGGCGCGAGCACCTGCAACTCCTGATTGGGCTTGGGCCCGTGCCCGGGCCCGTGCCCCTTCGCGCGCGCGACCTGCGGCCCCGCGGGCAGCATGAGCACGCCCAGCAGCAGCGCGCACGCGGCGAGCGCCGCCGCCACAGTTCTCGAACCCGGAATGAGAGTCATCGTTTGCCTCCTCAAAAGTCTGGTCTGTGTTGAAACGTCTCGGGGCGCGCGCGCGGCCGTTCCGGGGCCGACAGCCGGGTCGCCGCTTTCTCGGTTCCGACGTGTGAACGCGCGGGCCGACGGGAACTTGCGCC
>DAIRFV010000149.1:0-7783 GCA_036794905.1 Pyrinomonadaceae bacterium
CTCGCGCCACTTGATGCGGAAGGTGTCGAAGTGCCAGTGTTCGAGGTCGCCGACGTAGGCGGGCGAGGGCACGAGGCGCACGACGAGGCGGCCCTGCTCCTCCGTCACCTTCGCGTCGCCGTACATCTGGCCGCCGTAGGTGCCGGCGTAAGAGCTGAGCGGGAGCGAGGGCCGGGTGTCGGGCACGCGCGCGGCCTCGATCCGCTTCGCCTCGGCCTCGTCGCGCTCGCGCGCGGCCCGCACGCGCGCCATGTAGTCGGCGCTCCAGTCGCGCGCGGGCGCGCCCAGAAAGGCGTCGAAGACCCTGTAGTAAAGGAAGGCTTGCAGCGGCGTCTCGCTGTTGGTGAGGATGACGACGCCGAGGTTCTCTTCGGGCAGCAGGGCCACGCGCGAGGTCATGCCGTCGAGGCCGCCGCTGTGCGTGACGACCTTGCGGCCGCGGTAGTCGCTCAAGGCCCAGCCGAGCCCGTAGAGGTTGAAGTGCGTCGTCGGGTTGAAGCGCTCGGCCGACTCGCTGACGCCGGAGACGATGGTGTGCGGCGTCCACATCTCGCGCGACGCGGCGGCCGAGAAAATCTTCCGGCCCTGGTAAGTCCCGCGCCCGAGTTGGAGGCGCACCCACTCGGCCATCTCGGCGGCCGTCGAGTTGATGGCCGCCGCGCCGCCCGCCGAGTCCACGTTCGAGTACTTAACGACCTTCACGCGCCCGTCGGTCTCGTTGTGCGGCGTCGCGACGTTCCCCGCACTCTGCAACTGCTTCAGGGTCGTGTGGGTGCGCGCCATGCCGAGCGGGGCGAAGAACTTCTCCCGCACGTAGTCGTCCCAGGACTGGCCCGTCACCGCGGGGACGATCTCGCCCGCGGCGAGGAACATGATGTTCTGGTAGCCGTAGCGGCTGCGGAAGCCGTGGACGGGCTTGAGGTGGCGGACGCGGCGGATGATCTCCTCGCGCGAGTAGGTCGTCTCGTACCAGAGCAGGTCGCCGCCGAAGGTGGCGAGCCCGCTGCGGTGGCTGAGGAGGTCGCGCACCGTCAGCTCGCGCGTGACGTAGGGGTCGTAGAGCTGGAACCACGGCAGGTACTTCGTGACGGGGTCGTCCCACTTCAACTTGCCCTCGTCCACGAGCGTGGCGAGCGCGGCCGACGTGAAAGCCTTCGTGTTCGACGCGACGGCGAAGAGCGTGTCCTTGTCCACGGGCTCCGCCTTGCCCAGCTCCCGCACGCCGTAGCCCTTGACGAAGACGACCCTGTCATCCTTCACAATCGCCACGGAGAAGCCCGGCACCTTCCACTCCCGGCCGGCCCGGGCGGCGTACTCGTCTACCTCCTTCAGACGTTCTTCGAGCGTCTGCGCGGGAGTAACGTTGGAGAAGATGAGGAGCGCGAGCAGGAGCAGCGCTAGGCGGGCGCGTGTTTGACGCATCAGTCGTGTGACCTCTTCGGGTGGCTGTAGAGTTTTGAAACGGGAGCGCCCGACGTACGGGCAGGCCGCCATCCTCCACGAAGGCGGCACGGCTGTCAAACGACACCGCGCGTTACCTCCACGGCGTCTGCATGCCCGCGGGCGCGGGCAGCAGCGTCGCGACCATGTAGTCGCCGTGGTCGCCGAGGCGCAGGAGGTAGTCGCGCCCGCCGAGGTGCACGCCGAGCCTGTCCCAATTTTTCAGGACGTGCTTGTCGGCGGCGGGCCGGTTGGCGTTGAAATACTTCTGCACGTCGGCGCACTTCCGTACGTCGGCGGGCTTCGGCTCGATGACCCTTTCGACCCTGAACTCCCCGTCCTCGTCCCCGGCAGCCTTGAAGAACCTGAAGAAGACCACGCCGATCTCGTGCCCCGAGTCCGACAGCCTCAGCATGATGGGGATGCCGTCCGGCTCATCCCGGCGCCTTCGGACGGCATCGTATCCGTCGGCGCTGATGACGGGGGAGTCGTGGGTGCCCGACCTGATGTTCGCCACCCCGCCGAGCACGTCCGGCGTGTAAAGCCGCACGCAGCCCTCGAAGTCGCGCCCGAAGTGTTCGTACCAGATTGCGAAACCCGCCGCGGCGTAGAACGCGAGTACGGCGGCAGCGACGCCCGCGGCGACGACGGCCACCCTGCCCGGCCACGTCCGCAGGAGTCGGCGCGCGGCGGCGGCCGCACGGCCGAAGAATGTAGCGGGCCCGTGGGGCGCGGCGCGCGCGCGGACGAGTTTGACGAGGCGCGCAACGTCGTAGTCCCAGCGGTCGTCGCTCAGCTCGATGGCCTGACGGAAGGCGAGGTCACGAACGTCTTCGGGCAGTTCGTCGGCCTTCGGCATCCGCGCGTCGCCGAGCAGGACGGGGATGAGCGGGACGCGCCGGGCGAGCGCCGCGGCTACCTCGCGGCGCACGAAGTCGTCGGGGTTGCGCAGCCTCGGGACGGACTCGACCCAGCCGGGGCTGACGAGCAGGAGGAGCGCGTCGCAGTCTTCGACGGCCTCGCGGATGGTTTCGGGGAACGCTTCGCCGGCCTCTATATCGTCCACGTCGCGGAAGACCGCGCCCTCCCCGAAGGCGCGTGTGAGTTCGTCTTTGAGCAGGCGCGCCGAGGCGGAGTCCGTGCGGCGGCGGTAGCTGATGAACAGCCTCGGCCGTGCGCCGCGCCGGCGGGTGGAGGAGTTTTCGCGGCCGTCTTTCATGCTTGCCGCCTTGCGCCGCAGTCCGTGTTTGAGTCTGAGCGTTACTTTCGTTTGACGACGAGGACTGCGTGGAGTCCGTCGTCCATGAAGCTGAGCGTGGCCGTCAGATCGGTCAGACGGCGCATCGTGCGCCCGGCCGCGCTCTGGTCTGAGGGCGCGGTCGCCTGGCGCGGCTCGGCGGCCGTGCCGTGGACGCTGCAAGAGACCTGGCGGCCGTCGGCGGCGACGCGGTACGCCCCGCCCTCGGGGCAGACGAAGCGCGCGCCCGCGAGCCGTGCGGCCAGCTCGACGGTCGCGCGGTCGAGCGCTTCGCCCGAGGGTGCCTGCGCGGCCTCGTTCGCGGGAACCGCGGCCGTGACGGCGCGCGCCGCCGAAGCGAGCGGCCCGAGGTTGTTGAGACAAGCCTCGCGCTCGTTCTCGGCCCACGCGAGGTTGTAGTCGGGCAGCACCTCGTCCCAGTTGCCGGCGCGCACGCGCGCCAGTGCGTGGCCGGTCAGGTCTTCGCCGACCGCGGTCGAGACGGCCGCCGGCTGACCCTGCGCGTGGAGCGCGGCGAGGTCTTCGAGGATGAAGGGCTTGGTGGCGACATAGACGCCGCGGCCGATGCGCGCCCAGAAGAAGCGGAAGCGCGCGGGGTCGAAGCGCAGGCCGAAGGCGCGCGCCGTCTGGCCCGTCGAGAGCTTGTACTTGTAGAAGTCGTACTCGAACGAGAACCAGCGCCCGCGCCGCTCGTTGCGCGCGGCGTGGGAGAGCGAGGCGTCCGACCAGTCGAGGAAGTCGTCAACGACCTTCTCGTCTTCGACGGGGAAGGAGGCGTAGACCGGCGCGTTGAGCGAGACCATCGCGAGCGCGATGTAGGGTTCGAGGCCGCCGACGAACCCGCCGCCGCCCATCCCGCGCCCCGCCCCGCCCGCCAGCAACGACCCGAGCAGCGAGGGCACGTTCATCTCGAAGGGCGGGCGCGAGTCGTAGACGTGCAGCCCCATCTGGTTGCCGAGCCCCTCGGAGACGAGCGCGAGAGTCTTCTCGCGCGCCCCGCGCCCGCCGGGGAAGGGGAAGTCGTAGAAGTCTTCGGGCTCCTTCGGCGTCCGCGCGATCTCGGCGCGCAGCCCTTTGACGTGCTGCTCCTTGTTGAGTCTGAAGTTCGCGCTGAAGATGTTGCGGCGCGGGACGGGGAGCGCGTCGAGCGGCTCGGGCCGGCCGCCGAGCGCGGAGGCGAGCGCGGTGTAGGCCGTGTTGTCGATGAGCGGCAGGATGATGGTCTCGACGCGCAGCTCCTCGGGCGCGACCTTGAGGCGGAAGGCGATGGGGTCGAAGAAGGTGCGCCAGTAGCGGTTGTACTCTTCGAGGAAGGCGCGGTACTCGTCGGCCTCCTCGCCCGAGACTTCCGTCAAGGGGTTCTCGATGTTCGGCGTCAGGCGCAGCGCGTGCCCGTGGCGCGAGCAGACGCCCGCGGTCGCGTCCGTCGAGAGCGAGTAGCGCCCGCCGTCCGGGCACGAGAGCGCGCCTTCGCCGAAGAGGCCGGGCGCGGCGCCCGAGTCTTTCAGTTCTTGTAGTGACGAGGCCGCGCGCCCGCGCTCCGTGCGGAAGAGGAGCGCGGCGTGCCCCGTCATGCGCAGGTGGTTGTAGCAGAGCAGGCGGCGACGTTCGGTGAGCTTCACGACGGGGCCCATCAGGCGGCGTATGAACGGGTCGGAGAGGTAGACGAAGCCGTCCTCGCGTACGTCGCCGCGCGGCATGAGCGTGCGGATGTAGGCGAACTCGGAGGTGTCGCCGAGGCGGCGGACGGCGCGACCCGAAGCGTCCTTCCCCTTGACGGCTTCGACGATTCGTTTGAAAGCGGTCAGAGAATTACTGCGGACGTGGAGGTTGGGCTCGGGGTAGCCGGAGACGACGCTGATGTCGCGCTCGGGCGTGTGGAGGTGGACGTACTCGGCGCCGAGGTGTTCGCCCGTCTCGCGGCGCGCGTCGGGTCTTGCCTGGGCCGCGTCTTCGATGAACTTGTCCATGCGTTCGCGGAAGAAGAGGGGCTGCTTGACGCGGAAGAGGAGCGTCACGTCGCTGCCCTCGCGGATGAAGGGGTCGCTGCCCGCGACGGCGACCTCTTCGACGACGAGGTCGTAGAAGGGGCGCGTGCGCGGGTCGGTCTCGACGGCGAGCTGCCGGCGGATGCGGTCGCCCACTTCGAGCGTGGCCGTGTCGCGGAACGCCTGGTGGGAGAGGTGCGAGCCCCAGAGGTCGCCCGCCTCGAAGGCGTCGAGCAGACGGTTGAGCGTGCGGAACTCCGCGAGGTAGAAATCTTCGGGGACGCTGCGCGCGAGCGCGGAGATGTCGGGTTTGCGGCCGGCGAGCATCTTCTCCCACGGGTGGCTCTTGATGGTCGGGCCCGTGAGTGAAGAGACCTGCACGGGGCCTTGCGCGCGCGGCGGCTGTGCCGGCGCGGGGTCGCCGTCTTCGAGCGTGGTGAGGGGTTGCTCGGCCGGCGCGCCGAGGTTGCCGTTAGCGTTGAGGTTGGCGGGCGGGCGCGGCGCGCGCGTTTGGCCGCGTCTCCGGGGCTGACGCCGCGTCCGCGGAGGCGTCACGCTCCTGTTCGCGTTAGCCGCGTTACGGTTGGTGACCCGCGTCGGCGCGGGCGCGGGCGGGCGGGCGCGCGCGGGCGTCACCGTGCGCATGGCGTCGAGCTGCAAGCTCTCCTGCACGGCGAGCGCGCCGGTGAAGAGGCCGAAGAGGTCTGCGCCGCGGCGCCGCTCGACGTGGAAGTCCGCGTCGGTCATGACGAACTGCCGCACGCGCGGCTCGAACTCTTCGAAGCGACCGGCGCGGCGCGCGAGCTGGAGCACGACGTATTGCAGGTACGCGTCGCGCGGCTGGAGCGCGAGCGCGGCGGCGGCCTCGTCGAGCGTCCAAGCCTGGCGCGTGACGGCGGCTTTGCGCTCCTGCGCGCCGCCGCGGGGCGGCAAGAGGGCCGGGAGGAGCAGGAGGACGGCGGAGGCGAGACAGCAGGCGACGGCCTTCAGGCGGGGGTTCATGTGCGCTCTCCTGTTAGAAGCGTTGGCGCGGAGCCCGCCGAGCATACCACGGCCGGGCGGTACTGACCGCCATGCCGGTGCGTCTGACTGAAAAGAAGAAGGCGGCGCGCTCACGTTCGAGAGCGCGCCGCCTTCTGTCGTTGCCGGGTGCTTGAAGTTCTTACTTGTCGGCCGTGACCTGGAACTTCTGCGTGGGCGCGAGCGACTGCCCCGAAACCTTGTCGCGGACGCGGACGACGATCTCGTACTCGCCGGGGGCGAGGTTCGAGGTCGGCAGCAGACGCGCCAGGGTCAGGCGCTGGCCGGCGTCGGAGTTGCCGCGCCAGTCCTCGGCCTGCTTGAAGACCTCCTTGCCGTCCTTCTGGAGCACGTACTCCACGTCGATGGCGGGCCTCAGCGTCGTCTGGTCGATGCCGGCGTTGTAGACCTGCATGTAGATGCCCACGTCCTGGCCGCGCTTGTAGACGCCCGAGACGTTCGGCAGCACCTTGTAGGGGCCGATGGCGAACATGCCCGGGAGCTGGTCGTTCAGGGCCTGGAGCTTGATGGCGAGGACGAGCGAGGAGGCGCCGAGCTTCTCGGGCGCGAACTTGGGCACCTCGAAGCCGATGGCCTTGACCGTGGTCGCGCCCGTGTTGATGTCGCGGATGAGCAGGTCCACCTTGTAGTTGCCGGGCGTGAGCGGGAGCACGCGCTGGTAGGCCGACTTGCGCTCCTTGAGCGTGGTCAGCTCCTCGACCGTGGCGGTCGTCGTGACGGGGTCTTCGAAGCTCGTGACGCGGCGGCCCGAGAGGTTCGTGATGCGGCCGTAGATGTTGAGGCGCGCCGTCTGGATGCCGCTGCCGTCGTCCTTGAACTGGAGGTCGTTGTTGTCGGTCTGGACGGTGATGGCCGTCATCACGCGCTCGTCCGAGGCGCGGTAGAAGTCCACCTTCGTCGCCACGTCGAGGGCGGCGGTGTCCTCCGCGCCCGTCGAGGCGGTGGCGAGCAGGTTCTTCTCCAGCACGTCGTTGACCTGCGGCGGCTTCTGCAAGTCGGTGTAGAGGATGAGGCGCGAGAACGGGCTGTCCTGCTCGCGCGCGCCGGGGCCGCTGTAGCCGAAGGCGCCGCGGTTGGCGATGCGGTCGGCCTTGTTCGACAGACCCAACTGCTCCATCAGCGTCAACCCCGCGCCGGGGATGTTGAGCATGGCGTCCTTCTCGTCGGGCGAGCGCGCGATGCGGTACTCGCCGGTGCCCGTCGGGTCAACGAACTCGATCTCGACGCCGGAGCCGATGCCGGGCAGGTGGCGGTAGAACCAGATTTCGAACGGGTAGGTCGTCGTCGAGCCGCCGCCCTCGTAGGAGGGGCGCTCGTAGCTGCCGCCCGAGGGGTGCGACTCCTTCTCGTGCGGCGGGCCGTACATGATGTAGATGCGGCCGCGGTCGGTCTTCCAGCCGGGGATGCCGGAGGCGAAGTGCTGGTTGGCGTAGGCCACGCGCTCGTAGTGCTCTTCGAGGTACTCGTTCAGCTCGGTGTCCGGGTCGGGGTCGCGGCGGCGCCAGAAGGCTTCGATGAACTGCTCGCGCTCGGCGTCGTTGGCGAGCTTCTTCCAGGCGCGCTTCTCCTCGTCGGTGATGATGTAGGCGACGTCCTCGTCGATCCACTTCTTGAACATGTTCCTGTTCTCTTTCCTGACCACGCGGTCGCGGTCGGGCACGTCCTGCGTGTCGCCGGCCTTCTTCTTCTGCGCGAGCGCAGCGGGGGAGGCGGAGACGAGCAGGGAAAGGGCTAGAACCAGAGAACGCGTCCTCTGTTGACGGGCCATCGCTTTACAACTCCTGTTCGGTTGAGACAAAAAATATAGGGTTGACCTGACGGGCGGTCACGAAAAGGGCGACGCCTGAGAAGCCGCCGGGGCTCGTCCCCGTCCGAGGCTTAAACCCAGTCATCGCCGCCACTTTCGAGCAGATTTTAGGCTTCCCCGGGGACACAGTCAAGATGCGCCGGGGGATGTCCCGGTTGCCTGTCGGACGCCTGTAAAGTCCCCCGAAATAACCCCGCCGGCGCATCCTTCACACCATGATTACCGCGAAGGCCGCGGAGGATACGCCCT
>DAIRFV010000149.1:7883-13677 GCA_036794905.1 Pyrinomonadaceae bacterium
GGGCGGCTGAACAGCCAGGCGATGAGGATGGAGATGAGGTAGAGGACGACCATCGGGGCGGCGAAGAGCATCATGTTGGCCACGTCGCTCGTCGGCGAGAGCACCGCCGCCGCGATGAGGATGACGACGGCCGAGATTTTCCAGTGCGAGATGAGGAAGCGCGCGTCCACCAGCCCGATGCGCGCGAGCACGTAGGTCACCGCCGGCATCTGGAAGACCACGCCCATCGCCAGCAGGACGAGGATGACGAAGTCGAAGTAGTCCGACGCGTTGAGGAAGAGGCGGAACTCCTGCCCGATCCCCAGCAGGTACGAGATGGCCGGCGGGAACAGGACGTAGTAGGCGAAGGCCGCGCCCGCCACGAACGACAGGCTCGACATCAGCACGAAGGGCATGGCCCAGCCGCGCTCGTGCGGGTAGAGCCCCGGCGAGATGAACCCCCAGACCTGCCACAGCAGGAACGGCACCGAGAGGCAGATGGCCCCGTAGAGCGAGACCTGCAAATAGAGCGTGAAGGGCTCGGTCGCCGTGCGCACGACCAGCTTGTCGTCCTCGCCCGGGGTCGCGCCCTCGCGCGCCTCGAAGTTCACGGGCAGCCGCACGCCCTTCGGGATGATGGACGCCCCGGAGAAGAGCGCCTCGTCGGTGAAGACGCCGAGCTGCCCGTCGGGCCCGCGCGCGACGTGCGCCGCGACGGACGCCCCCGGCGGGACGACGCTCGTCCCGAGCTTCGTCGTCTCCGCGAAGACGTAGCGCCCCGTGTCCCCCTCCTTGACCGTGCCCATCGAGAGAATCTGCTCGCCGCCCGTCAGACCTTGCAGCGGGACGGGTCGCTGCGAGGCGGAGGCCAGCTCGCGGCGCATGGGGGCCGAGAGAAAGTTGTAGATGGGGCCGGAGACGAACCAGCAGGCGACGAGCGCGACGAAGACGAAGACGATGGAGCGGAGGAGGCGGCGGCGCAGCTCGTCGAGGTGTTCGAGGAACGACATCTGGCCGCCGAGCTGGCGACCTTCCTGCTGTTCGTCCTCGCCGCTGTCCAGAAGGGTCGAAGCCATCTCGGGAATCGAAGTGTCTGCTAAAGGCTCGTCCGCCAGAACCGTGCGCGCGCGCCGGCGCGGCACTTCAGGAGGCGTTGAGCTCGTCGTCCGCGCGCCGCACGTACGGGCGGCCGGGCGCGACATCCCACGCGTGCTCGTCGGCCGACTCCGGCGCCGCGCCGCCCCGCTCGTCGTACTCTTCCGCCGCGCCGCGCGCGACCGTGGGCGGCTGCTCGGCGGGACGGATCGTGTGTCCGTCGAAGTCCCCCGCGCCCGCGTCGTAGGCCGGGAGCGCCGCCGTCTCGCCCGCCGCCTCGACTTGCGCGGCCGGCGCGGCGTTCTCGACCGCGGGACTGCGCTTCTCGATCTCGACCTCGTACTCCCACGTGCGCTTGAAGTCGTCGGAGGCGCGCTTGAACTCGCCGATGGCCTTGCCGACGGTGCGCCCGATCTCGGGGAGCTTGCGCGGCCCGAACAGGACGAGCGCGACCACCGCGATCACCAGCAGCTCGGTCGTGCCGAGGAACTCGAAGACGAGAAGGGGTGTGTGCATCGTTAGTAGGGTGTAGGGTGTTGGGTTCTGGGTGCTGGGTAGAAAGAGCGAGTCCTGCCCTTACCTAACACCCAACACCTAATCACCGCTCTTGTATTCCGGCGGGTAGAAGATGACCTCGACGGCGCGGCCCCCGACTCCGTTGGTGTAGAAGGAGAGGGAGCGGTCGCGGTGCTCCTTGATGGGGCGCCCCTCGCGGCGCGCGGCCGCCTCCAACTCCCCACGCGACCTCACGCGGATGCCGATGTGCTGCGGGTGCTTCGACCCTTTCGGCAGGAGCGCGACGCCGAAGCCCTGCGCGTCGCGCAGCATGGCCCAGTCCTCGTACAACGTCTCGACGCGGAAGCCGAGCCGCTCGTACTCAAGCACGTCGGCGTGCATGTCCTCCGTCTTGACGGCGATGTGGTCGACGACGCCCTCGACCCGCAAATCTTCCCGCTCCTGCATGACGGGATTGTACCCCCTCGGCGCGCGCGCGCAAAAGCGGAGCGCGCCTTCCTTGACAGCCGCGCGGCGCGTGCGCCAACCTCGCCCCGGGACATTCAACCGGAAACGGGGAAGGGCAAGGGATGGGAAAAGGCCCGCGCATCGTTTCGCTCCTGCCGTCGGCGACCGAGATCGTCTGCGCGCTCGGGCTCGGAGACAACCTCGTCGGCGTCACGCACGAGTGCGACTTCCCGCCGTCCGTCGTGGGCAAGCCCGTGCTCACCGCGAGCCGCATCTCGCACGCCGAGATGTCGAGCGCCGAGATAGACCACGCCGTCCGCTCGCAGCTCATCGGCCACGGCTCGATCTATAACCTGGACGAAAAGCTGCTCGCCGAACTCGAGCCCGACCTCGTCATCACGCAGGAGCTGTGCGAGGTCTGCGCCGTCAGCTACAAGACCGTCGTGCAGGCGGCGCGCCTCATCGAGTCGGACGCGCGCGTCGTCTCGCTCGAGCCGAATAACATTCAGGACATCTTCGCCAACATACGCACCGTCGGCGGGCTGGCCGGCGCGGAGCGGGAAGCCGACGCGCTCGTGCGCGACCTGACCGTGCAGCTCGACGCGCTGGCCGTCCTGCTCACGGAGGTCGAGGCGCGCCCGCGCACGCTCGTCCTCGAATGGCTGGAGCCGCCGTTCGCGCCCGGCCACTGGGTGCCCGAGCAGGTCGCGTTCGCGGGCGGCGACGCCTCGTTCGGCCACGCCGGCGGGTGGTCGCGCGAGACGTCGTACGTGGAGATTCGCGACTACGCCCCCGAGGTCGTCGTGCTCGCGCCGTGCGGCTACTACAAGGAGGACACGCTCCGCGCGCTCGAACACACGCTCCTGCCGCACGCCTGGGGGAAGCTGCCGGCCGTGTGGCATGACCGGGTCTGGGCCGTGGACGCCACGAGCTACTTCAGCCGCCCCGGCCCGCGCGTCGTCGAAGGCGCCGAGATACTCCTCAAGATCATCCACCCCGACATCTTCGGCGAGCCCGACGCGGCGCAGGCCGTGCGCGTCCCCCACGCGCTGATGCGCGAGGCGCAAGCCCGGCCGTGAGGGAGGGCTTGATGGCCGGGGCGAAGAGAACAGGGGCGATACTTGAGCCCGCGGGCGCGACGCTGCGAGGCTTCGCGGGGGTGGCCGACGCGGTCGGCGCGACGACGAAGAAGTTGGAGAAGGCGGCGCTGCTCGGCGCGTACTTCGGGGGGCTCGCGGACGAAGACCTCTCCCTGGCGGCGCGCTACTTCGCGGGGCACGTCTTCCCGCTCTACGACGCGCGCACGACGAACGTCGGCGGCGGGATGCTGCGCGACGCCATCTCCGAGGTGACGGGTCTCGAAGTCGAAAACCTCCGGCCGCGCTACGTCCGCCTCGGCGACTCGGGCGACGTGGCCTTCGAGGCGTTCGCGGAGGCGAAGGGCTCGACGAATGTCTCGCCGGCGCTCACGCTCGCCGCCACGCGGGCGCTCATCGAGCGCCTGAGCGAGACGCGCGGGACGAAGAACAAGAAGGCGCTCTTGGTCGCCGCCCTCGACGGTGCCACGCCCCCGGAGGCCAAATATCTCGTCAAGCTGCTCGTCGGAGACCTGCGCATCGGCCTGAAGGAGGGGCTGGTCGAGGACGCGTTGGCGCGCGCGTTCCAACGCCCGCTCGCCGACGTGGCGCGCGTCAACATGCTCACGGGCGACATCGGCGAGACGGCCGTGCGCGCGCGGCGCGGCGCGCTCGCAGGCGTCCGGATGCGCCTCTTCCACCCCATCAAGTTCATGCTCGCCACCGCCGCCGAGACCGTCGAGGACGTGGCGCGCACGATGCCCGAAGAGTTCTACGTCGAGGACAAGTTCGACGGCATACGCGGGCAGGCGCACGTGGAGGGGGGGCGGGTCGCGCTCTACACGCGCACGCTCGACGAGGTGACGCACCGCTTCCCCGAACTGATCGAGCCTCTAAAACTCCTGCCCGCCGACGCCGTGCTCGACGGCGAGGTCGTGCCCGTGCGCGGCGAGGCCATCCTGCCCTTCCTCGAACTGCAAAAGCGCCTGGGGCGCAAGACCGTCTCGGAAGACTTGCTCGCGGCCGTGCCCGTCGCCTTCGTCGCCTACGACCTGCTCTACGCGGGGGGGCGCGTGCTGACGGACGCGCCGCTGGCGGAGCGGCGCGCGGCGCTCGAGGCATTGATTAAAGATGCGGCGGGCGCGGTTGTGCGTCTGTCGAAGATGAAAAGGATGAGCGACGTGTCGGGACTCGACGAAGAGTTCGACGCGGCGCGGGCGCGCGGCAACGAGGGGCTGATGATTAAAGACCCGCGCTCGTCGTACAAGCCGGGCAAGCGCGGGCGCGAGTGGCTGAAGCTGAAGAAGGCTTACGCGACGCTCGACGTGGTGGTGACGGCCGTCGAGGTCGGGCACGGCAAGCGGCGGAGCCTGCTCTCCGACTACACCTTCGCCGTGCGCCGCTCGGAAGACGACCCGGAACTGCTCAACGTCGGCAAGGCTTACTCGGGTCTGACCGACGTTGAGCTGGCGGAGCTGACCGAGTGGTTCCGCGCGCACACCGTCCAGGAGTTCGCGCACGGGCGCGTGCGGGTCGTCGAGCCGAAGATAGTTCTCGAAGTCACCTTCGACCGCGTGCAGGAGTCTCGAAGACACAAGAGCGGCTACGCGCTGCGCTTCCCGCGCATCCTCCGCCTGCGCGACGACAAGACGCCCGAAGAGATCGACACGCTCGACGCCGTCCGCCGCATCGCGCAGGAGCTGAAGGGGTGAAGAAGGGTGCTGGGTGCTGGGTGCTGGGTGCTGGGTAAGAAGAGGCTGTTTTTACCCAACACCTAACACCCAAAACCCAACACCCCTCTTCACGGTCTCGTCAGCACGTCCACGAGGCGCGGGGCGTTCTTCTGGGCGCGCTTCGAGGCTTTGCGCATCTCCTTTTCGCGCTCGCGGCGAACCTCCTCGCGGATCTCGCGAAGCTCCCCGTCCTCGTCCGAATAACCTCCGGCTTCGTAACGCATGGGCGCGGGCGCGGCACGTTCTCGTCGCGTGCGCGCACGGCGCGGTGTTGGCCTGGCGGCGGGAGCGTCTTCGCGCGGAGGTTCCGCGGCCGGCGGCGTGACTGTTTGCTGCGCCGCGGCCGCCTGAACGGGTGGTGCCTGCGTCTGCTCCGGCTGAGTCTGTTCCGGCAAGCGGCCTGCGCGCGGGCCCTGCATGTACCTGGTGGCGACGGCCCCGCCGACCGCGGCGACCGCGAGCAGCGCGACGGCGAGCAGCGCGGACATCCAGGAGCGCCGCCGCGTGCGCCTGCGCGGGGCGTGCGCGCTCACGTATGACGTGTGCGCCGGCGCGTCGGCGAGCGGCACGACGGGGTGCGCGCGGCGCGCCTCGGCCTCGTCGAAACGGGGCGTGACGAGCGTAGCCTCCGGGTCTTGGCCCGCCGGGTTGAACTTCTCGGGACGCTCACTCATACAGTCTGGCCTCAAACAGTACGTGAAAGTACTTGGAAACCCTTCCGCCGGTAATAAAGGCAAAAACGAGGCCACCCGGGGCTCGAAGTTGCCGCTCAGCGACAAAAAAAGGATAATCCAACGCTCGCCGCAAGGGGCCGTTCGGAGCATCGTGCGGTGGAGAGTTTTAGCGATGTACATCCTCGGCATCTCGGCCTACTACCACGACTCCGCGGCGTGCCTCGTGCGCGACGGCGAGGTGCTGGCCGCGGCGCAGGAGGAGCGCTTCACGCGC
>DAIRFV010000426.1:0-3763 GCA_036794905.1 Pyrinomonadaceae bacterium
AGACAGGAGTCAGTAGGAAGACGAAGCGGCGCGCCCGGCCCGATGGCTCAAGGCGCGCCGCCTCTTTTTCTACTGACTCCTGTCTACTTTCCGATTAAAACCTCAAACCAGCCTGTAGGTGATGAAACGGGATGTGCTCGGCGTCGCGCCCGGCGGCGCGGAGGACTCCGAGCATGCGCGCGGCGCCGGTGTAGTTGAGCGAGTGGATGAGGATGAGCGCGTCGCGCTGCGCCGTCGGGTGGTCGGCGAGCCAGCGGGCCACGGCGTAGCCGGTGCGCTCGTCGTCGGGCTCGTTCGAGAAGTAGTGCTCCTCCGTGAGGTCGTGGTCTAAGAGCACGGCGCGGTAGTCCCGCTCGCCGAGCCAGCGGATGGCTGTGCGCACGTCGCAGGTCACGTCGAGGCGGCTGCCTTGCAGCCGCTCGCGGAACCAAGCGCAGCGCGCCTCGTCGTCCTCCACGATTAAGACACAGTGCTCTGCCGCCAACTCTCCAGCCTCCCGCGAGCGATTCGCCGGCCCCGCCTCAGTTGTTGAATTTATAACACGTCTCTCCCGACCCGCTACAAATTCGGGGCGGAGTTGGCTATCATACGGCGACGTGATAATCGCAACATGGAACGTTAACTCGGTGCTGGCGCGGCTGCCGCTCGTCCTGCGCTGGCTGGCAGAGGCGCGGCCGGACGTGCTCTGTTTGCAGGAGCTGAAGTGCGCCGACGAGCGCTTCCCGGCGGCGGAGTTCGAGGCGGCCGGGTACGGCGCGGCCGTCAACGGGCAGCCGACCTACAACGGCGTGGCCATCCTCTCGCGCCACGCGCTGGAGGACGTGCGGCGCGGCATGGCGGGCGACGAGGAGGGCGCGCACGCGCGCGTCGTCGCGGCGCGGACGGGGGGCGTCAACGTCGTCAACGTCTACGTGCCGAACGGGCAGGCGGTCGGGACAGACAAGTACAAGTTCAAGCTCGAATGGCTCGCGCGGCTGCGCGCGCACCTCGACGAAGAGTTCTGGGCCGACGACGACGTGCTGCTCTGCGGCGACTTCAACGTCGCGCCCGAAGACCGCGACGTGCACGACCCGGAGCTGTGGCGCGGCCGCATCCTCTTCAGCCAGCCCGAGCGCCAGGGCCTGGAGGAGTTGAGGGGCTGGGGCTTTACGGACGCGTTCCGCCTGCACAACCCGGGCGGCGGGCACTTCTCGTGGTGGGACTACCGGCAGGGCGGTTTCAGGCGGAATCAAGGTCTGCGCATCGACCACGTCTGGGTCTCGGAGCCGCTGGCCGAACGCTGCAAGCGTTCCTGGATAGATAAGGAGCCGCGCGGCTGGGAGCGCCCGAGCGACCACACGCCGGTCGTCGCGGAATTTTCGAAGGGTTGATAATACAGGTCAGAACCACCCGCGGTAGCGGGTGGGCCTGTGCGATGCGGCGCGGTCGGGCATCAACGACCCACCCGCTACCGCGGGTGGTTCTGACCTACATCGTATTGAAGGGGGCGTTAATGGACGAGGGGTTGAAAGACGCTTTGAAGCTCGCGGCGGCGGGCGCGGGCGCGTTCCTCGCGGCGCGGGCCATCTACAACAAGTTCGGCGGGTACGACTTCGACGGCAAGACCGTGTTGATTACGGGCGGGTCGAGGGGCCTGGGGCTCGTGCTCGCGCGCGGGTTCGCGGCCGCAGGCGCGAACGTCGCCATCTGCGCGCGCGACCCGCGTGAGCTGGAGCGCGCGCGCGCCGACCTCGCGGCGCGCGGCGCGCGCGTCTACGCCTTCCCGTGCGACGTGACCGACCGCGCGCAGGTGAGGGAACTGGTGGATGTCGCCACGCGCCACTTCGGCCGCGTGGACGTGCTCGTCAACAACGCGGGCGTCATACAGGTCGGGCCGCTGGAGTCGATGACGCTCGAAGACTTCGAGCAGGCGATGGCCGTCCACTTCTGGGGGCCGCTCTACGCGACGCTCGCCGTGCTGCCGCAGATGCGCCAGCGGCGCGAGGGGCGCATCGTCAACGTCTCGTCCATCGGCGGCCGCGTCAGCGTCCCGCACCTCGTCCCCTACAGCGCGAGCAAGTTCGCGCTCGCCGGCCTCTCCGACGGGCTGCGCGCCGAACTCGCCAAGGACGGCATCGTCGTCACCTCCGTCTTCCCCGGCCTCATGCGCACGGGCAGCCCGCGCAACGCGACCTTCAAGGGGCAGCACCGCGCCGAGTACGCGTGGTTCGCCATCAGCGACTCGCTCCCCGTCACCTCCATCGGCGCCGAGCGCGCCGCCGCGCAGATCATCGACGCGTGCCGCCGCGGACGCGCCGAACTCGTCATCACGACGCAGGCGCAACTGGCCGTCAAGTTCCGCACGCTCTTCCCCGAGGCGACCGCGGACATCCTCGCCGTCGTCAACCGCCTCCTGCCCGGCCCCGGCGGCATCGGGCGCGCGCGCGCCAGGGGCCAGGAGAGCGAATCCGCGCTCGCCCCTTCAGTCCTCACGACGCTGACCGAGCTGGCGGCGCGGCGCAACAACGAGGTGCGCGAGGCCGAGGCTTGAGCTTGAAAGAGCCGACCCTCATCACGCCGGAACTCCTCCGCGCGATGCCGCTGCCGTGGCCCGACGAGGGGGGCGACAAGGAGTCGCGCGGGCGCGTGCTCGTCGTGGGCGGCGGGCGCGAGACGCCGGGCGCGGTCGTGCTCGCCGGCACCGCGGCGCTGCGCGCCGGCGCGGGCAAGTTGCAGGTGGCGACGGGGGCGGCCAACGCCGCGCTCGTCGCGTCGCGCCTGCCCGAGGCGCGCGTCTTCGCGCTGCCCGAGACGCGCGCGGGGAGACTGTCGCGGTCGGCGTGCGCGCGGCTCGCAGAACATCTGGGTCAGGCTCAGTGCGTCTGCGTCGGGCCGGGGTTGATCGAGGCCGAGTCGGTCGCGCGCTTCGTGGAGGCGACGCTGCGTCTGTGCCGGGACGTGCCGGTCGTGCTCGACGCGGGCGCGGTCGCGTGTCTGAACGCGGGGCGCGACCTGCTGCACGCGCACGGCGGGCGCGCCGTCGTCACGCCGAACGCGGAGGAGCTGGCGGAGATTTACGGCGAAGAGTTCGCGGCGCGCGGCGGCGCGCTCGCGGCGGCGCGTCGCGCGGCAGAGGAGTTCCGCGCGGTCGTCGTGCTCAAGGGGCGCGAGACGTTCGTCGCGTCGCCCGGCGGCGAGACGTTCGTCAACCGCGCGGGGAGCGTCGGGCTCGCCACTTCAGGGTCGGGCGACGTGCTCGCGGGCGTCATCTCGGGGCTCGTCGCGCGCGGGACGGAATTCGCGCGCGCGGCCGCGTGGGGCGTCTACCTGCACGCGCTGGCGGGCGAGCGCCTCGCGCGCAAAATCGGGCCGCTCGGCTTCCTCGCGCGCGAGCTGCCGGCCGAAATCCCGACGCTGATGGCGGAGCTGTCGCGGGCGGACTGAACTGACACGGCGAAGGTTTCCATTCGCAAAGGAGAGTAAAGGGATGAGCCGCGAAGAGTACGCAGACGACACCCTCTACAAGGTGCTCGTCAACCAGGAGGAGCAATACTCCATCTGGCCGGCCGACCGCGAGAACGCTCTGGGCTGGAACGACGCCGGCAAGACGGGGACGAACGAGGAGTGCCTCGAATACATCAAAGAGGTCTGGACGGACATGCGCCCCCGGAGCCTGCGCGAAGAGTTGGAGCGGAAGGCGCAGGAGGGCGGCGGCGGCATCCGGGGCGACCTGTAGCACGCGCCGCCGCGGCGGCGCCCCGTCCGGCGCGCCGGAGCACTTTGC
>DAIRFV010000150.1:0-13621 GCA_036794905.1 Pyrinomonadaceae bacterium
CGCCGCCGCCCTCCGCGCACGGCAACGAGGGCTCCGTGCCGCAGTCGGTCGGCGAGGGCGAGGCCGGGCACGGCTCACCCGCCGCGGGTCACGGAGCGGCCGCCGGGCCGGCCGCCGCGCACGCGCACTCCCCGGAGGAGATTTTTTACGAGCGGGTCTTCACCGGCATCTCGGTCGTCGTCGGCCTGCTCGGCATCGGGCTCGGCTGGGTGATGTTCCGCAGGCGGCCGCTGCTCGAGATGCCGAAGCTGCTCGAGAACAAGTACTACGTGGACGAGGCTTACGACGCGGCGCTCATCAACCCCATCGAGGCCGGCTCGCGCGAGGGGCTGTGGCGCTTCTTCGACGTGGGCGTCATCGACGGCGTCGTCAACGGGCTCGGGCGCGGGACGGCCGCGCTCGGCGGGGTGCTGCGCTACCTACAGCCCGGCTTCGTCCGCTCCTACGCGGCCATCATCCTGCTGGGCGCGCTGGCCGTGGTCGGCTACTTCGCCTACAACGCCTGGCTCATACGGTAAAAGTTCATGCAGACATACCTGCTCACCATACTCATCCTTCTGCCCTTCGTCGGCGCGCTGGCCGTCGCGGCGCACGGGCTCTTCGCGCCGTACGCCGACCAGAGGCACTACCGGTGGATCGCGCTCGGCTTCTCGCTCGTGACGTTCGCGGCCTCGCTGCTGCTGCTGCGCGAGCCGGTGGGCCTGGGGCCGGGCGGCGCCTACCACTTCGTGACGGACGTGCCGTGGGTCGAGTCCATCGGCGCGCGCTACCACGTCGGCGTGGACGGCATCAGCCTGTGGCTCGTCATCCTGACGACGCTGCTGGTGCCCATCTCGATCCTCTCGGCGTGGACTTCGGTCGAGAAGCGGCCGCTGGCCTTCTTCGCCTTCCTGCTGCTGCTGGAGTCGGCGATGCTCGGCGTCTTCGTCTCGCTCGACCTGCTCCTCTTCTACCTCTTCTTCGAGGCGTCGCTCGTCCCGATGTTCTTCCTCATCGGCGCGTGGGGCGGCGAGCGCCGACTCTACGCGGCCGTCAAGTTCTTCATCTACACGGCGGTGGGGAGCCTCCTGATGCTCGCGGGCATCATCTGGCTCTGGTACCTCTACTCGGGCATCCCCGGCGTGACCGGCGGGACGTTCGACTACGTGCTGCTGCTCGACGCCGTCCAGCAGGGCAAGATTTCGCTCGTGAGCGGCGGCGTCGCCACGCGCGAGCAGGCGATCCTCTTCGGCCTCTTCGCGCTCGCCTTCAGCATCAAGGTGCCGCTCTTCCCGTTCCACACGTGGCTGCCCGACGCGCACACGGAGGCGCCGACGGCCGGCTCCGTCATCCTCGCGGCCGTGCTGCTGAAGATGGGCACCTACGGGCTGATGCGCTTCAACTTCACGCTCTTCCCCGAGGCGACGCGCGAGTTCGCGCCGGTCTTCATCGTGCTGGCCGTCATCGGCATCATCTACGGCGCGCTGGTGGCGATGGTGCAGCCGGACATGAAGAGGCTCGTGGCCTATTCGTCGGTGAGCCACATGGGCTTCGTCGTGCTCGGCATGTTCAGCTTCACCGAGTGGGGCATGCAGGGCGCGCTCTACCAGATGCTCAACCACGGCGTCTCGACCGGCGCGCTCTTCCTGCTGGTCGGCATGATCTACGAGCGCAGGCACACGCGCATGATCGCGGAGTTCGGTGGGCTGTCCAAGCCGATGCCGGTCTTCGCCACGCTCTTCGTCTTCACGTCGCTCTCGTCGATAGGACTGCCGCTGTTGAACGGGTTCGTGGGCGAGTTCCTCATCATGTTCGGCTTCTGGAACTCCGACCCGGCCGTCCACAACGTCACGCGCTCGTGGGTCGTGACGATGCTGGCGGCGACGGGCGTCATCTGGGCGGCCGTCTACATGCTCTGGCTGTTGCAGCGCGTGCTGTTCGGGCGCGTGACCAACCCCGAGAACCGCAGGCTCGCCGACCTGAACTGGCGCGAGATCGGGCTGCTCGCGCCGCTGCTCGTGCTGATGCTCTACATGGGCGCCTACCCGCGCCCGTTCCTCGCGCGGTCGCGCGCGAGCGTCGAGGCCGTAAGGGCGCGCGTCGTCTCGGGCGGCTCGCAGGGCGTCTTCCACGCGGGGGCGCGTGAGACGACGAGATAGACGTGATGCCTTACTTAACGAGAACCATCTTCGCGCTGGCCCTGCTGCTCGCCGCCGCCGGCGCGCGGGCGCAGGAGGCGAGCGCGCCCGCGCCCGCGGCGGGCGGCGACGGCTTCAGGCTCAGGGGGCTCGACGGGAAGTTCTACGACACTTCGGAGATGCGCGGCGACGTGCTCGTCGTCTCGTTCGGCGCGACGTGGTGCGTGCCCTGCACCTGGGAGCAGGTCGCCGTCGAGGAGCTGAAGGTCGAGTACAAAGGTAAGCCCGTCCGCTTCCTCTGGGTCAGCATCGAGGACACGAAGCGCGTGTCGAACAACCTCCTGCGCCACTACGCGAAGGAGCGGCGGATGACCGTGCCCGTCCTGCGCGACCCGGGCGGCGTGGCGCTGGCGCAGTACGAGAAGGCGAGCGCGCGCATCCCCGTCGTCGTCTTCTTCGACGCCGAGGGGCGCCGGAGCGGCGACGCGCACCGCGGGATGCCGCAGGACATAACCGTCTACAAACAGTTGGTGCGCGAGCGCGTCAACGCGCTCCTCGCCGCGCGACCCGGCACGCCCGCGGGCAGATAACTTTCGCCGCCGCGCCGCGCGTTGTCGGACGCGCGGCGGCCAGAAGAGCTGGACACGATGAACCTGAGCTTAGCAGTCATAAACCCGTCCCCGCCCGACGTGAACTTCGGGATAATCCTGCCGGAGTTGATTCTCGTCGTGGCGGGCGTCGCCGTCATGCTCGTGGACGCCTTCACGCGGCGGCTGGGTCAGCGTTGGATTACCGGGGCCATCTCGCTCGCGGGGCTCGCCGCCTCGACCGCGGCCACCCTCTGGCTGTGGGGCGCCGCGGACGGGAGCGTGCCGGCCTCGGCCTGGGACGGCATGATCGTCCTCGACCCGCTGCGGCTCTCCTTCACCCTGGTCTTCGTCGTCGTCACCGCGCTGACGGTGCTCGTCTCGATGATCTGGGTCGAGTGGGAGGGCCTGCCCGCGGGCGAGTTCCACACGCTGCTGCTGTTCGCCACGGTCGGGATGATGCTGATGGCGGCGGGCAACGACCTGGTGATGCTCTTCCTCGGTCTGGAAATCCTCTCCATCGCGACCTACGTGATGGCGGGCTTCCGCCGCACCGACGTGCGCTCGAACGAGTCCTCGCTCAAGTACTTCATCCTCGGCTCGTTCTCTTCGGCCTTCCTGCTCTTCGGCATCGCGCTCATCTACGGCGCGACGGCGAAGGCGATCCCGGGCGGCGGCGTCCTGGCCGGCACGACCAACCTCGGCGTCATCGCCGAGCGCATCAACGACAGCCTCTACCCGCCGCTCCTCTTCGCGGGCGCGGCCATGCTCCTGATCGGCTTCAGCTTCAAGGTCGCGCTCGCGCCGTTCCACGTCTGGACGCCCGACGTGTACGAGGGCGCGCCCACGCCCGTCACGGCCTTCATGGCCGCCGGGCCGAAGGCCGCGGGCTTCGCCGCCTTCATGCGCGTCTTCCTCTTCGCCTTCCCGCTGGTCGCGGCCGCCTCGCAGTCGAGGGGCACGGGCGTGCAGTTGCACTCGGCGTGGCTCGACGCTTTGTGGCTGCTCGCGATTCTGACGATGACCGTCGGCAACGTCGTCGCGCTCGTGCAGACGAACGTCAAGCGGATGCTGGCCTACTCGTCCATCGCGCACGCGGGCTACGCCCTGGTCGGGTTCGTGGCGGCGGGGGCGGCGCCCGACCCGGCGCGGCGCGACGACGCGGTGGCCGCCGTCGTCTTCTACCTGCTCGTCTACGCCGTGATGAACCTCGGCGCCTTCGCCGTCGTCACGCTCATGGCGCGCAGCGGCGACCGGCGCACCGACGTGGAGGACTACCGCGGCATCGGCTTCCAGTCGCCCGCGCTCTCGCTCACGCTCTCGCTCTTCCTTTTGAGCCTGCTCGGCGTGCCGCTGACGGGCGGCTTCATGGGCAAGGTGGTCGTCTTCAGCGAGGCCCTGGCCCAAGGGTACAGGTGGCTCGTCATCATCGGCGTGCTAAACACGGCGATTTCTGTATACTATTACCTGCGCCTCGTCGTCGTGATGTTCTTCCGCGAGCGCACGACGCAGTGGCACTCGCCGCGCATACCGGCGAGCGTGGCGCTGGTGTTGGTCTTGACCGTGGGCGGCGTGCTCTACCTCGGGCTCTTCCCCGGCCGCGTCATCAGCGCCTTCCGCGCCGCACAGTGGAGCGTCGTCACGAGCCTGCGCTGACCTCGGACCTGGAGCCCCGGAGGGGCCGCCCGGGTCTCGGCGGGCCGCCCCTCCGGGGTTTTTGCTTTTTATGAGCGCGAGTCGGATGAGAGCCGCGACCGAGACCGCCCCCGACTACGCCGCGCACGGCGCGGGCGTGGCCGCCCCGCCGCGCACGGGCTCGGCCGAGGGGCTGGTGTCGGAAATCCGCGCCCGCCTCGGCGAAGAGTGGCCGCCGCGCATCTACCGCGAGCGCATCCTCCCCCTGCGCACGCGCGCGCACGCCGTCCCGGCCGCCGCGAAGAACGCCCGGGTCGAGGTGCAGCACACGCTGCTCGGCATCGAGCTGAAGGTCGGCCGGCGCCGCATCTCGTGCCCGGACTTCGCCACGGCGCGCTACCTCTCGGTCTTCGCGCGCGCGGGCGTCGCCGGCGTCGCGGTGCCCTACGACATCACCAAAATTTCCCGGCTCGCCGACGACCTCGAATCCGCCTGGCAGCGCACGCTGTTGCTGGCCGACCACCTGACCGAGGGGCGCGCCGCCCCGTTCCGCGCCCGCGTGCGCTCGGCGGCGCTCAAAGAGGTCAGGCGCGAGATCGAGGAGGCGGGCGCCGGCACCGCCGTCCCCGCCTTCAACCAGAACACCCGGCAACGCACCCCGCGCATCTAAAGTGACGGACACGGTGGTTTGAGATTTTTTCAAGATGACTTCACAGCCAACACAGCCGACGCCGGAGGAGCCGTTCGACTCGCTCCCCTTCCCTTACAGCCAGCGCCCCTACTGCCCCTACGAGCCGTTCGAGAAGCGGATTAAGAACATCCGCGTCCTCGTCGTCAACAACCTCCTGCGCGAAGCGTCCGACCTGTCCGACACGGCGCGCCGCGAGTGGGGCGAGTCGGCCGCCGGGAAGCTCGAACGCGAGCGCTACATCTCGGGGCTCGCCCTCGACAACATCGTCAACAACATCAAGCGCCTCGTCGAGGAGCCCGAAGTGCACGTCGCGCACCTCTCGGAGGCGGTCGAGGCCGCCCGCGAGTTCAAACCCGAGGCCATCGTGCTCTCGGGGACGCTCTCGGACTTCGACTACTACGACCCCGGCATGCTGCGCCGCTTCGCCGCCTTCGCCGTGAAGACGACGACGCCGATCCTCGGCATCTGCGGCGGCCACCAGCTCATCGGCCTCGCCTTCGGGGTGCCCTGCGTCACGCTCGACAACTCCGACCCCGCCGAGCGGCGCGACGGGCGCAACTACGAGTACCAGTACCGCTTCATCCGCATCACCGAGCCCGAAGACCCCATCTTCAGCGGCATCCGCAACCGCGAAGAGGGCGTGTGGCAGGACTACACGACCGAGGGCGACATCCTCCGCGTCTGGCAGAACCACGGCCTACAGCTCCCGCGGCTGCCCGAGGGCTTCAAGCTCCTCGCGACCTCGTACCTGTGCCGCAACCAGATGATGGTCAAGCGCGCGGACGGGCAGCTCATCTACACCGTGCAGTTCCACCTGGAGAAGTCTTTCCAGGACCTGACGCGCAACCTCCAGCGTATCAACCCGAACCTCGCCCCCGAGGAGCGCAGGCGTCTGCTGCGCGAGGAGGCGAGCGCGCGCACGCTCTGGGCGCACCCCAACGAGTCGCGCGACGGACGCCTGCTCTTCGAGAACTTTTTGATACTCGCGCAGGAGCACAACCGGCGGGCCGCCTGAGCGGCCCGCCTCTCACCTCTGCGGCGGCGCCTCGTACCCAAAGCCCCTGAGCACCGCCTGACCCTCTTCACCCAACACGAACTCGACGAAGCTCTTCGCCGCCGACTGCTTCGCCGACGCGCGCGCGACGCCGAGCGCCTGGTCGAGCGGCGCGTGCAGGCTCGCGTCAACTTCGACGGCCGTCCCCTCGCCTTCCCTGACGAGCGAGCGCGGCAGGAAGGCCGCGTCGGCGTTCCCCGAAGCGGCGAACTGCTTCGCCTGTGCCGCCGACTGCGAGTAGACGACCTTCGGCTCGACCGCCGCCCACACCCTTAAAGCCTGTAACGACTCGACCGCCGCCCGCCCGTACGGCGCCGCCTCCGGCCTCGCCAGCGCGATTCTCGTCACGCCCGCGCCCGCTAAATCTTCTACCCGCGCGATGCGCGCGCGCGCGCCCGGAGGCGCCCACAGCACGAGGCGCCCGCGCGCGTAGACCGCGCGACTCCCTTCGGTCAGCACCCCCTTACGAACCAGCTCGTCCGCGCGCGCCACGTCGGCCGAGGCGAACACGTCGAACGGCGCGCCGTTCTCTAACTGCTTCGCCAGGTCTGCGGTCGCCCCGAAGCTGAACGTGACGCGCACGCCCGTCCGCGCCGTGAACCTCCGCCCGACCTCGCCGAACGCGTCCGTCAGGTTCGCGGCCGCGGCGACGACGATCTCTTCTTCGCCGCCCTCGCGCCCGCCCCCGTCGCCGCACCCGGCCGCCGTCAACAACCACGCCGACAGCAGCGCGCACTCCATCAAAACCGCGACCGCACTGTTCGTCTTTCTCATGTTACTCCCTAAATTGCCGGGGCCGACGGCCGGTGATATCTTCGTCCACCGATGAGAGAGATTGACCTGTTCCCGCTCTGGCTCTCGCTCCGCGTGGCGGCGCTGTCAACGGTCGTGGTGGTCGTCGCGGGCGTCGGGCTCGGCTGGCTCCTCGCGCGCAAGAAGTTCTTCGGCCGCGAGGCCCTCGACGCGCTCGTCACGCTCCCGCTCGTCATGCCGCCGACCGTCCTCGGCTACTACCTCCTCGTGCTGCTCGGCCGCACGGGATTCGTCGGCCGCCTGTTCGAGTCGTTTACGGGTCAGCAGCTCGTCTTCACGTGGCGCGGCGCGGTGGTCGCCGCCGCGGCCGGGGCGCTGCCGCTCGTGGTGAAGACCGCGCGCGCGTCGTTCGCCGCCGTGGACACGCAGTACGAGGAGGCGGCGCGCACTCTGGGGAAGTCCGAGTGGGAGGTCTTCCGCCGCGTGACGCTGCCGCTCGCGTCGCGCGGCATCCTCGCCGCGGCGATGCTCGCGTTCGCGCGCGCGCTCGGCGACTTCGGCGCGACGCTGATGGTGGCGGGCAACATCCCCGGCCGGACGCAGACCGCCGCCATCGCCATCTACGACGCCGCGCAGGCCGGGCGCGACGCGGACGCGCTGACGCTCGTCGTCATCCTCTCCGTCGTCGCCTTCACGTTCCTGTACGCCACCAACCGTCTGACCGCGGCGGGCTCGCGGTGACGCTCGACGCGCGCATCCGTCTGGCGTTCCCCGCCGCGCCCGGCGTTGGGTCGGGCGCGGCGGGCTTCACGCTCGACGTGGAGTTCGCGGCGCCGGCCGGCGTGACGATTCTCTTCGGCGCCTCGGGCGCTGGCAAGTCGCAGACGCTGCGCGCCATCGCGGGGCTGGCGCGCCCCGAAGAGGGGCGCATCAGCGTCGGCGGCGAAGTCTACTTCGACTCCGCGCTCGGCGTAGACCTGCCCGTCCGCCGCAGGCGCGCCGGCTACCTCTTCCAGAACCTCGCGCTCTTCCCGCACATGACGGCGCTCGAAAACGTCGAGTTCGGCGCGGCCGCGGCCGACCGGCGCGGGCGCCGCGCGCGGGCTTTGGAGTTGCTGGAACGCTTCGGCGTCGCGCACGCCGCGGGGCGCCGGCCGCGCGCGGTCTCGGGCGGCGAGGCGCAGCGCGTGGCGCTCGCGCGCGCGCTCGCGGGGGAGCCGCGCCTGCTGCTCCTGGACGAACCGCTCTCGGCGCTCGACGAGCCGGTCAAGCTCGACATCATCGCCGCGCTCAAGAGTCTCAACCGCGACCTGCGCCTGCCCATCCTCTACGTGACGCACAGCCGCGACGAGGCGCTCATCCTCGGCGAGCGGGCGCTGGTCTTCGAGCGCGGGCGCCTCGTCGCCGGCGGCGAGCCGCACGAGGTCTTCGACTCGCCGCGGAGGGCCGGCGTCGCGCGCCTGGCCGGCGTCGAGAACGTCTTCGAGGGCACGGTGCTGTCGCGGAGCGAGTCGGCGGGGACGATGCTCGTCGAGCTGTCGGGTGGGGGCGCGGAGGCGTGCCGCGTGGAGGTGCCGCTGGGCCGCGCGGACGCGGACGGGCGCGTCCGCCTCGCCGTGCGCTCGGGCGACATCCTGCTCGCGACCCGTGAGCCGCGCGGGCTCTCCGCGCGCAACGTCCTGGCGGGTCGCGTCGAGCGCCTCGAGCGCCGCGCCGAGCAGACGCTCGTACACGTCCGCAGCGGCGTCGTCTGGGCGGCGGGCGTCACGCACCAGTCGGTTCAGGAACTCGACCTGCGCACCGGCGCGCACGTCTGGCTGGCGTTGAAGACGCTCTCGTTCAGCGTCCTCGACGCGGAGTGAGGCGGCCACGGCGCGCCGCCCGACTGCCCGGAGATGAGCGAGGGGGACGAGAGACACGACGCCTCTCGTCCCCCTCTTCGGTTCCGGCGGCGCGGGCTAGTCCTTCCACACGTCGGGGACGTTCTCGACGGTGAGCTCGATGAGACGGTCCACGACGGCCTTGAGGTCGCCCGTCTCGTTGAAGACGCGGCGCTGCTCGTCGGCGGAGGTGCCGCGTTCGAGGATGGTGTGGATGTGCTCGACCTCTTTGCGCGAGTCCAGCTCGTCGAGCACGGGGTCTACGAAGTCGAGCAGCTCGCGGATGAGGTCGCGCGCGGGCACCTCCTTCTGCTTGCCGAAGTCGAGCATCTTGCCGTCGAGCCCGTAGCGCACCGCGCGCCACTTGTTCTCCTGGATGAGCATGCGGCGGTAGAGGCGGAAGCCGAGGTTCTTCTCGATCAGCTTGTCGAGCCGCGCGACGATGCCCTGGAAGAGCGCCGTGATGGCGACCGTGTCATCCACGCGCGTCGGGATGTCGCAGATGCGGAACTCGAGGGTCGGGAAGAACGGGTGCGGGCGCACGTCCCACCAGATTTTCTTCGGGCCGCTGATGCAGTTGGTGTCGAGCAGGAACTTGACGTAACGCTCGTAGGACGCGTACGAGTCGAAGTGGTCGGGGATGTCCGTGCGCGGGAATTTCTTGAAGACCTCGCAGCGGTAGGACTTCAGCCCCGAGTCGACGCCGAGCCAGTAGGGCGACGAGGTCGAGAGCGCCAGCACGTGCGGCAGGAAGTAGCGCGCCGCGTTCATGATGTGAATCTGCCGCTCGCGGTCGGGGATGCCGACGTGGACGTGCATGCCGAAGATGAGCAGCGAGCGCGCGACCATCTGCAGCTCCTCGATGAGGAGCTTGTAGTGCGGGTCGTCGTAAATGTCCTGCGCCGTCCACTGCGAGATGGGGTGGGTCGAGGCGGCGACGATGCGCAAATTCTGCTTGCGCGCGAGCGAGGAGACGATGGAGCGCAGGCGCGTGATGTCGCGGCGCGCCTCCTGGATGTTGCGGCAGACGCCGGTGCCGACCTCGATCTGCGCCTGGATCATCTCGGGCTTGACCTGCTCGCCGAGCATCATCTTGCCCTCTTCGAGCATCTCGGCGACGCGCGAGCGCAGCTCCCGCGTCTGCGGGTCTACGATCTGAAACTCCTCCTCGATCCCGAGGGTGTATCGTTCTTCCGACATCGGGAAGTCTCTCCTGAAGAGGGCGCGCGCCGGCGGGCGCGCCTACTGACTCTTGAGCGCGGACTCGATGTGCGCGCGGTCTTCGTCCGCCAGCCCCTGGAAGGTCACGCCCACGCCGCGGCCGGGGTTGCTGTAGACGACCTCGCCGTTGCAGACCACGTCGCGCCCGGCGAGCGGCAGGCGCAGCGTGAGCACGGAGCCCTCGGGGATTTCCGCCCGCGTGTTCATGTAGAGGCCGCCGGGGCTGATGTCCTGCGTGCTGGCGACGCCCGTCAGGTCGGCGCCGTTGTAGAACACGTCGATGATGAGCCGCGAGCGTTGGAAGCGGCGGCGCTCCTCCTGCGGCTCCTCGCTGTTGACGAAGTTCATCGTTAATAAACTCCTGCGCTCCCGTGGGCTTCGAAACTCTCGCGGCCTCGGCCGCGGCTCAACCCTTCCGGTCGATGATGAAGGTCGGCACCATCCCGCCGCCCGACGAGACGTTCGCCAGCTCGGTCGAGGACAGGCGCGTGAAGGCCGAGCCGACCCGCCCGTTGAAGAGCATCGGGTCGAGGTCTACGAGCTGTTCGGCGTAGACGATGGAGCCGTCGTCGGCGAGCGCCGGGAAGGTCTCGCGCGCCGTCGGGACGCGCTCCTGCACGAGGTAGTCGCCGTCGGCGAGCGCCGCCTGCAAAGCCTTCTCCCACGAGGCCGCGTCGTTGTTCCAGCCGATGTAGATGCCGTGCCCGCCGTAGTCGTCGTTGGGCTTGAGGACGAGCGTGCCGCTGTGGCGGCGGATGTATTCGAGCAGGTCTACGTCCGCGCCGCCCTTCTCCGTCCGGCCCTCGCGCACCTTGCGCGTCCAGGGGACGTGGAGGCGGACGGCCTCCAGCTCCTCGGCCGTGAAGAGGCGCGCGTACGCCGGGTCGGTCAGCACGGCGAAGAGCGCCTTCTTGTGGATCAACTTCGAGCGGAAGTTGTTGACGAGGCAGACGGCGCCCGCGCGGTAGGCTTCCAGGAGCGCCGGGTGCTCGCGCATGATGGGCAGGTACTCGTTGACGAGCAGGCGCTTGTAGACGAGGTCGATCTCGAACTCGCCGCAGCGCAGGCGCCCGCCCGAGAACTCCAGCTCGTCGGGGGAGCAGATGGCCGCCGGGTGGCCCGCGGACTCGAAGAACTCCTTGAACAGCTCGAACTCCTTCTGCGTCGGGAGCCCTTTGAGGTCTACGATGGCGATGGAGGGCACTGCCTTCGCTGACGCGCCCGCGAACTCGCGGTAGGCTTCGAGCAGCGTCTCCAGCAGCAGCGGCCGGCCGTTGAAGATGCGGAGCGCGTAGCGCTCGCCGAAGCGGCGCATGACCGGGAGGTTCGAGAAGATTTCGTAGGCGGCGTCGGCGTAGGCGATGCCGGCCGGGCTCTCGCCGTTCAGCTCGACGAAGCTGTAGGCCTCCGGCGTCAGGAACGAGTCGAGCCGCGCGGTGGGCGAGACGGCGCGGTAGCCGGGGTCGATGCGCACCAGCTCGCGCTCGACCTCGGTCACGCCCAGCTCGTCAACCAGCTTCTCGTCCTCGACGGCCGCGTCCTTCACCTTCTGGATCGCGCCCCAGACCGTCTCGCAGACGCGCGTCACGCGCGCGAAGTCCTGCTCGGTGACGAAGTGCGGGCGCAGGTATGGCGATAGGCGGCGTCCGCCGAAGATGAGCTTGGCGCGCTCCAGCCCGTCGTCGAGCATCCGGCGCGAAGACTCCGCGACCTCTTCATCCTGGAGGAGCTGGTGATAGAACTCGACGGCCTCTTGCAGCATGGCTGTTTGAGAGCTTCCCTGTCTTTATTGAACGAGCGGCGGGACAAGAGTAGCACAGATGCGGGGCGGTTTGGAAAACTAACGCTGCGGCTGCTCGCCCGAGGGCGATGGCGTGAAGTTGACGCTCAGGCGCTGGCCGCGGCGGACGAGGCCGAAGAGGGCGGTCGTCGCCTCGGGCGCGTTGGTCAGTCGGCGCAGCTCGGAGCGCCAGAGGGGCGAGCCGTTGACCGTCTCGACCACGTCGCCCGCGAGCAGCCCGGCCGCGGCCGCGGGGCTGTCGGGCTGGACGGCGATGACGAGCAGTCCGCCCTGTGCGCCGAGCGGGGCGGCGCTGCGCGCCGAGAGCCCGATGGCGTTGAGGCCGTACACCTTCAGCCGCCTCGTCACGTCGTCGTCGCGGCGGCCGGGCTGGAACCCGATCACGGGCGAGGGCTCGAAGTTGAAGAAGTTGACGCCGCCCAGCAAATCCCTCTTCAGTTCGAGCTGCCCCCGGAGGAACCGGGTGCGCGCCTCCGCGACGGCGATGCGCTCGGCGACGCGCGCCAGGTCTGCGGCGCGCGTCGCGGCGGCCGCGCTCCTGATGCGCGCCTCGGCGGCGCGCAACTCGCGAATCTCGCGCTCCGAGCCGAGCAGGCTCGCGAGCAGCGCGCGCTCCTCGGCCTCGGCCGTCGCGACCGCGGGATTCTTCGCCCCCTTCAGCTCGACGGAGAACCTCAGCGGCTCGGTCGCCAGCGCGCGCCAGACCGTCATGTCCACGACCGAGCCGACGCCCGCCTCCTGCAAAGTCATCGAGAAGTCTTCGTTGCCACGCACGACGCGCGGGCCGACGCTGGTGATGAGGTCGCCCGCGCGGAGCCCGGCGCGCGCGGCCGGCGTCCCCGGCGCGACCGAAGTCAGGAAGACGCCCTGCCGCTTCGCGATGAACGGGCGGGCGGCCTCCGGCGTCCAACTTTTGTCTATCCAGGACTGGAGCGGCACCTGCGCGACGGCGTTGCCGCGCGCGCCGAGCCAGGGCTGCGGCACCGTGCCGCGGAGCTTGAGCACGCGCTCGCACGCCTCGCGGACGGCCGTCACGGGGAGGACGCGCGTCTCCCCCTCGCGGCTCTGCGAGACGATGCCGACGACCTCGCCCAGCTCGTTGGCCGCGACCGCCCCGACCCACGCGGGCGAGAGGTTCGCGCTCACGATGACGCTCGAAAGCGTCCCCGACGGCGTGCGGTAGAGGCGCGTCAGTCGCCCCTCCTTCCGGTCGATGCTGAGGTAGACGTAGCCCGGCTCGGGCTGCGGCGGCGGCGCGGGTCTGGCCGCGGGCGCGGCCGGGGCGACGGCCGGGATGGGCGCGTAGAGGCGCACGCGCTGCCCGACCGTGGGGTCGTCCGTGTCGCCCGCGTCGCCGGTCGGCGCGCCCGCGAGCAGACGCTCGTCGGCCTCGAGCAGCGCCAGCCCCGTCGAAGAGTCGAGCCCGACGAACTTCGCCGCGACGCGCTTGCCTTCGGACGTGACGAGCAGGTATTCGGGCTCGGCCTGACCCTGATTCTGCGCCGGGGCGAAGAAGGGCGGCGGCGTGGCCGGCACGTTGAAGGCTTCGAACTCGACCTCGGCCTGCGGGAGCCGCGCGACCACGCGGCGGCCGTCGTCGTAGACGTACCCGGCGACGATGTTCGTGTGCGCGTCGGAGAGCGAGGGCCACTCGGCGAGTTCGAGCGCGGGCGGCCCGCTCGTCGCGAGCCACGCCAGAAGCTTCCAGCCGCTCAGACGGTGCACGACCGTGACGACCTCGCGCGGCACGACGACCGGGGCGGTTGCCCTGCGCGCCGGCACGGCGCGGGCCGGGGGCGTGGGCGCGGCCGGGGCCGGCGCGGCCGGCGCGGAGCGCTGTGCCGGCGGGGTCGCATCGACGCGCGCGGGAGCGTCGGCCACG
>DAIRFV010000151.1:0-13575 GCA_036794905.1 Pyrinomonadaceae bacterium
TGAAGAGGAATATTCAATGAGATGTGCCTCCGTGTCTCTGTGGTTAACTCTTCCCGTATTCACGCAAGTGAAATCTGCTTTAGAATCTCCGAGTCAGATAATAGGTGTTATGTGACTGGCGGGCGTCGCGTCGGGGTGCAGCTATGTAGAAAAGATGTGAGGGGCTCCGGTCGAAACCGGAGCCCCTCACGTTTGAGTCGCGGGCGAGTTTTACCTCACCTGGAACAGGGTCGTGTACACGTAGGGGTCTGCGCCGACCGTGAAGGAGACGCGGTAAGTGCCGGCGGCGAGGCCCGTCGTCTTGAGGTTGTAGATGTAGCCGCCGTTCTCGCCGATAGCCGGGTCGTAGCGGAAGTCGAGGTCGGGGTTGGCGTTCCCGGCGTCGGCCAGCGGGCCGTAGGTGTCGGCCGAGACGAGCGAGACGCCGAGTGAGTGCACGACCGTGTCGCCCGACGAAAGGTTCGCGCCCGCGTTGTCGAGCAGTTGCAGCTTGATCGGGACGGTGCTGCCGGCCTTGTGCGCCTTGTCCATTTCGTAGAGCGGCGCGAGCCTGTAGCCGACGGTGTAGTTGACGTTAACGGTCGTCTGGTTCCCGGCCTCGTCAATCGTGTTGACCGTGAAGACCTTCGACCCGGCGGTCGTCGTGTCGAGTGGGCTGTTGCCCGGGGTCGAGCCGTCGCAGGTCGCGTTGCCGGACAGGTTGTCCGCGCAGGCGAAGTCCGCAAGCACGGACTCGCCGACGGCGTAGAAGCCGCCCTCCGCGGGGCGCACGACATTGACGGTCGGAACCGTCTTGTCAATGTTCACCCCGCTCACGGCCGCGCTTGAGCTGTTGCCCGCGAGGTCTTCGACCGTGAAGGTGTGTGACTGACCCGGCCCCTCGGCCGCGAAGGTGTGTGCGCCCTGCGCGGGCGAGTTCTGCGCCAGCCCGGAGGTCGCGTCGCTCGCGGTGTAGCCCGCGAGCACGTCCGTGTTGTTCCACCCGGCGGCGTTCGCGGGCGTCACGCGCGCGGCGTCAATGGTCGGCGCGGTCTTGTCGATGTTGATGTCGCCGACGGTCTGGCTCGCGTTGTTGCCGGCGAGGTCGGACACTTCGATGTTGTGGCTCTGGCCCGCGCCCTCGTTCGTTAAGGTGATGCCGCCCGCGTCGGTCGGGCCGGAGGCGAAGCCGGAGAGCGCGTCTTCGGCCGTGTACTGTACGACCACGTCCGTGTTGTTCCAGCCGTTGGCGTTGGCGGGCGTGCGCGTCACGTTGTTGATGACGGGAGCGGTCTTGTCGAGCTTGACCGTGACGGTCTGCGCCGCCTCGGAGTTGCCCGCCGCGTCCTTCGAGTAGAAGGTGACGACGGTCGTGCCCTCGACGTTGACGGGGATGCTGGCGGGCGTCCCGTGGACGTGGTGGGTCGTGCCGTTGACGGCGTAGATGATCTCGTGCAGACCGGAGCCGCCGGGGTTGTCGGCGGCGGCGAGCGTGACCGTCACGTCCGCGTTGTGCCAGCCCGCGGCGTTCGGCTCCTGCGAGAGCGACGCGGCCGTAACGGGCGCGACCGTGTCGGCCGTGGGGTCGAAGCCGGGAGTCGGCACGAGGTCGTTCAGGTACAGCTCAAGGTTCGTGTAACCGCCCTCGACGCTGGCGCGGCCGTCGGCGGCGTCGGTCGGGTTCAGGCCGTGGTGCGTCTCCCACTCGTCGGGGATGCCGTCGCCGTCCGTGTCGGTCGGCGCGGGGCCGGGGTTGAGCAAGGGGAAGCCGCCGACCTCCGCCTGCGAGTTGATGTGGCGGCCCGTCCCTTCCCTCACCTCACCCGCGACGCGCTCGTCAACCGAGTCGCGCTTGAGCGAGTGTCCGGCGGTCTTCAGCACGAGGTCGTATGCGGTCGTCGCGTCGTGCGTCCTGACCTGCGCGAAGTCGAAGCGCGCGGGCTCGCGTTTGGTGTACTGGCCGATGAACATCGCCCAGTCGTTGTTGACGCCGTCGAGCGTACCGTCCCGGTCGACGTCGAGGTGGTTGTTCGACTGATAAATCTGCGTGTTGAGGCCGCCGCCGTTGAAGGCTCGGAGCTTGGAGTTGGTGGTCTGCGGGCCGGCGACGAGGTAGTTGCCGACGTAGTTGAGTCGCGGACTGCCCTCGGAGTCGGCGCCGCTGTAGCCGGACTCGCCGCCCCAGTTGTAGACGACGTTGTTGACGAAATCGAGACCCACGCCGTCGCCGAGACGCGGGTTGCGGCTGTCGTGGTGCGCGTAGAGGTTGTGGTGGTACGAGACGACGCCCGTGCCGTAGCGGATGAGCGAGCCGTAGCCGTGCGCGCCCTTCTCGTGGCACGACTGCTTCATGCTCTCGGTGATGAACGACCACTGCACGGTGACGCGGTTCGATTCGGTGACCGACAACGTCTCGTCCACACTCCACGAGGCCGAGACGTGGTCGAGTATCACGTCCGAAGACCTGTCCACCCAGAGGGCGTCGTCCTGCACGACCGGGCAGTTGGTGTCGCCGACGCGGAAGCGCAGGTAACGTATGACGATGTTGTTGCCGGTGACGACCGTCGAATGGCCCGCGACCGTGACGCCGTCGCCGGGCGCGGTCTGGCCGGCGATGGTCAAAAACGACTTGTTGATGTTCAGCCGCGTGACGAGGTTGATGGTGCCCGCCACGTCGAAGACGATGGTGCGCGGCCCCGTCGCGGTGCGGACGCCTTCGCGAAGGCTTCCCGCGCCCGCGTCGTTGAGGTTGGTGACGTGATACACGTCGCCGCCGCGCCCGCCCTGCGCGCTCGCGCCCGCGCCTTCGGCGCCGGGGAATGCCGCGAGCGGCTGCGTGCCGGGCGCGTAGATGGTCAGCGTGGCGGAGGTGCCGCCGCGGTAGTTGGGGTCGTTGATGGTAGCGACGACGCTGTAGGTGCCGGCCGCGGACGGCGGCGAGACGGAGCCGTTGTAGGTGACGTTGACGACGGGGCCAATCGGGTTGGTGCTCACCGTCGCGGCCTTCGGCGTGCCGTCGGCGGTGTGGACGAGGTTCGAGAGCGTGACGGCGACGGGCGTGCGGTCAACGACGAGCGTCCCCGCGGCCGTGCCCTGGTAGTTGGGGTCGTTGACGGTGGCGACGACCGCGTAGGTGCCGATGGCCGACGGCGGCTCGGGGCTGCCGTTGTACGTGACGGAGACGGGCAGTCCCGCGGGCTCGGTCGTGACGTTGACGGCGGCGGGCGAGCCGTTGAAGTTCTGCGCGAGGTTCGAGAGCGTGACGGCGGCCGTCAACTTCGTCTGCGGCACCCAGCCGCCGAGCACGAAGGACGCATCGCTCCACTGCGCCGCCTCGGCCGCGGTGAGCTGGCGCGAGATGGGGTGGCGCTGGCTCACGTCAACCGGGTTGCCGTTCAGGTCGCGGCTGTTGTACTCCCAGAAACGAATGTTGGGGTAGTTGACGGCCGTGACGGCGTTCGTCGGGTTGTCGAAGCGCCACGGGTCGGGGCGGATGCCGTCCATCTGCGAGTTGATGAGGACGACCTGGCTGAAGGGAAAGTCGTCCGGGTCGATGCGCGACAGGTAGGAGTTCCCGACGCCGTTCGCGCGCGTGAACTTGCAGTTGACGTAGACGTAGCCGTTGCGCCCCGAGCCGTTGCGTATCTGCGTGAAGAAGCCGTCGGTGCGGAGCTGCTTCAGCTCCGTGTTCTGGAAGAAGACCGCGCCCGAGCCCCACATGAAGTCAACGTCACCCTCGATGTAGCTGTCGGTGACGAAGCCGCCCTGGTTCGACTGACCCTGAAGGAGCAGCGTGTCCTGGAAGCTGTAGAGGTTAACTTTGTTGAGGACGATGCGGTTGTTGTTGCCGCGGAAAGCCTCGGCCTGCGAGCCGCCCTGCGGCGTCGTGTTCCGCAGCGTGATGTTCTCCAGCGTAAAGTCCGCGGCGTCCACGCCGAACAGCCCGCGGTGCGTCGTCGAGGTCGGGTTGAAGTTGTTGTTGTTGGCGTACTGAATGACCGAGAGGTTGCGGTCTTCGCCGCGCACAGTGATGAAGGGCTTGTTCGAGTTGACGTAAACGATCTCGGTGTAAGTCCCCTTCCTGACGAGCACGACGACGCGCTTGTTGTTGTTGGCGGGCACGAAGTCCACCGCGCCCTGCACGGTCGCGAAGTCGCCCGTGCCGTCCGCCGCGACCGTCAGCGCGGTCGAACCCGCGGCCGGGCCGCTCGTCTTCGTCGAGAAGTTCCAGACCGTCGCGTCGTTGATGCCGGCGAAGGGAGCGCCCGACGTGTCTTTGACGAAGCCCGGCTCCAACGTCACGTAGTAGCTCTGGTTGTAGGCGAGTTTCTGGTGCAGATAGACGGCCGCCGTGTTGCCGCTGACGATGACGGGGCGGTAGTTGAAGGAGACCGTGCCGTTCAGGCGCGTCTGCGACGACGCGGCCATGTCGATGGTATCGACGAGCGCGCCGGCCTCTGTGAAGACGCGCAGGCGCCCCGTCGAGCCGACCGCGGGCGGCTGGTTGAAGGTCAGGTAGAGCGGCGCGTCGATGTCAACGCCGGAGGCGAAGTTTGAAGGCGCGAAAGCGGTGGCCTGCATGGTCGAGACGACGAGGAGCCTGGCCGTCGAGCTGGTGACGCTGCCGCTGGAGTTGCTGACGACGACGTAGTAGTCGGCCGAGTCCGTCACCTGCACGGACGCGAAGTTGAGCGCGGCCTGCGTCGCGCCCGGGATGAGCGCGCCGTTCTTGAACCACTGGTAGAAGAGGCCGTCGCCCGTGGCCGCGACCGAGAGGCTCGTGGGGCCGTTGACGGGCGCGTTGGTGTCGCCGGGCTGCGTCGTGATGGCCGGCGGCGGGGGGACGGGGTTGACGCTGACGTTGAGGACGACGGGCTGGCTCGTCACGCCGCCGCTCGCGTTGCTGACGAGCGCCGTGTAATTGCCCGCGTCCGAGAGCTGCACGTTGGTCAGGTTGAGCGTCGGGGTCGTGGCCGAGGCGTTGTTCTGGATGGCCTGACCGTTCCGCTGCCACTGGTACGAGAGCGAGTTGCCCGAAGCCGCGACCGACATCGTCACGTTGCTCCCGACCTGAACCGTCAGGTTCGTCGGCTGCGGCTGCGAAGTGATGATTGGCAGCGCGGGCGTGTGCTCGACCGTCCAGTTGGTGTAGGTGATCTTCTGCGCGAAGTTCGCCCCGCCGATGCGGAAGGCGAAGTAGTCGAAGGCCGTGTTGGGCGTCGCGCTCGACTCGATTGAGGTGAAGTTGTGGTTGTTGAGCGCGCCGCCCGTGACCGACACGGAGATGCGCGTGTCCGTGGCCGTCAGGCGCTCGATGGTGTAGGTGAGCGTGTAGGGCGTGCCGTTCGTGAGCTGCTGCCGGGTGGTCGCCCCCGTGCCGGGCAGCGCCGTGAAGTCGCCGAAGGTGTTGAAGACGTTGTTGACGTTCAGGTTCGTGCGGCGGTAGATCACGAAGGGCGAGCCCGAGCCGCTGGCGAAGAAGCCGAGCGCGTAGCCGGGGTCGCCCGCGAACGTCGCGTCGTTCTGCCCTCCGGTCAGGTCGTTGAGGTTGCGCGTGCCGAGGCTGTTGAGGACGCCGAAACGTACGTCCTGCCCCGTGCCGACGAATCCGGTGAGACTGAACGTGCCCGCGACCGAGAGCTTGTCGCCGACGCCGAGGTTGACGGGCGAGCCCGAGTTGGTGAAGTAGCCCCAGAAGGCTTCCGAGTTGCCACCCGTCGCCGTCATGTCGAAGGTGACCGCGCCGACGGCGTCGGTGCGCGTAGTGGTCGAGCGTCCCTTAAAAATCCGTGCCGAGTTGGGCAGAGCCTGATTGATGCTGCTGCCGTCGGTGAAGAGATCGTTGAGGAGCGTGTTGCCGGCGGCCCCTGCGACGAAAGGCATGGCGAGCGCGGCGACGCCGAGCAGGGCGGCGCACAGTAGAAGAGTCCTGAAAGCTTTTATCGTCAACGTCAACATCCTTGTTATAAGATTTTAGTGCCAGACTTCGCGATAGCCTCAGGTGGGCGACCTGGTCGCGTGTGTCAAAAGGAGGAATTGGGCAGCCAAGTTAATGGTAAAAACAAAAATGGTAAGCACCAATTCGCTCAAACGTATAACACGCTCGGAAAATCGAAGTCAAGGTAATTTCAACGTCAAGTTGGAGGAACTTGCGACTTGTGATGATTTTGCGGTGAAATTGATTGCCCGGGAAGGGACAATTTGTGTTAATTTGTTTTCCGACCAAATTTTGAATGAATCAAGTAAGGGTCAGACCAATTAATAAATACAGCATTAACGTGAATCTGCTGCAAATAACAGAGCATTTGCGTCGTGGCCTGTTTCGGAGGGTAGAATGAAAGTCGGAAACTGCATCTCTCGTCGGCTCAGAAACCAATCTGCCGCGCGCACTCTCCCCTGCCCTTCTGCTATCATCGGCGCAAATCGGACAACCCGGCCCGGAGAACATGAGGTGAAAAAATCCATGCGACGCTTGCTCAGTTGCACCGCCGCCGCGTTTCTGCTCCTCGGCGTGTCCCTGTTTCAACTGCCCGCGGCCAAGGCCGTGCAGCGCAAGTCAGGCAACGATCAGCGACCGCCTGCGAAGGGACTGCGCCGCGCCGTCGGCTGGGACGCGGTGCCGGCCATCCTCGCGCGCATACGCCCGCCGAAGTTCCCCGCGCGCGACTTCCCCATCACAAATTTCGGCGCGCGTGAGGGCGGCGACTTCGACAACACGGAGGCCATACGCAAAGCCGTCGAGGCTTGCCACCGTGCGGGCGGCGGGCGCGTCGTCGTGCCGCCCGGGGTCTTCCTGACGGGCGCGATTCACCTGAAGAGCAACGTCAACCTGCACGTCTCGGAGCGCGCGACGCTCAGGTTCAGCACGGACCCGGCGAAGTACCTGCCCGCCGTCTTCACGCGTTTTGAGGGGACGGAGTTGATGAACTACTCGCCGCTCATCTACGCCTTCGAGCAGCAGAACATCGCCGTCACGGGCAAGGGGACGCTCGACGGCGGCGCTGCGGACGACAACTGGTGGAAGTGGGCGAGGCGCGGCCCCGGCGGCGCACGCTCGCTCGCGCACGCAGACGTACAACGACTGCGCGAGATGGGAGACCGCGGCGTCCCAGTCCGCGAGCGCGTCTTCGGTCAGGGTTATCACCTGCGCCCTCCCTTCATCCAGCCCTATCGCAGCCGCAACATCCTCATCGAAGGCGTCACCATCATCAACTCGCCGTTCTGGGAGGTGCATCCCGTCCTCTCGCAGAACGTGACCGTGCGCGGGCTCAACATCAAGACGCACGGCCCGAACAACGACGGCTGCGACCCCGAGTCTTCGCGCGACGTGCTCATCGAGGACTGCGTCTTCGACACGGGCGACGACTGCATCGCGATCAAGTCCGGGCGCGACGACGACGGCCGCCGGGTCGGAGTCCCTTCGGAGAACATCGTCATCCGCAATAACGTCATGAAGGAGGGACACGGCGGCGTCGTCATCGGCAGTGAGATTTCGGGCGACGTGCGCAACGTCTTCGTCGAGGACTGCAAGATGGACAGCCCGAACCTCGACCGCGCGCTGCGCTTCAAATCGAACGCGCGCCGCGGGGGCGTGATGGAGAACGTCTACATGCGCAACGTCCAGGTCGGGCGCGTCGCCGAGGCCGTGCTGACGATTGACCTCATCTACTTTAACGAGCAGGGGCCGCACCGGCCGGTCGTCCGCAACGTCCACCTCGAGAACGTGACGAGCCTTTCGAGCCCGCGCGTGATGTGGGTGGTCGGCTTCCCCGGCGTCACCATCGACGACATACACTTCCGCAACTGTACCTTCCGCGGCGTCGAGAGCACCGAGGTCGTGAACCACATCGGCTCCTTCAGCTTCGAGAACGTCACCATCGAGCCGGCGAAGAAGGGTCGCAGCCTCAACTCGCCGACGGGGACGCAGTGAGGACGTGATGAAAGGAATCGTATTCGGGGGAGGGATGTTCGCGTCGGGCGCGCTGTTCGTGCTGCTCTTCCTGTTCGGGAGTGTGCGCGAGTCGAAGGCGGCTCCCGTCGAACTGGTCGTGGCGGCTGACGGGAGCGCGAAGTACCGGACGGTGCAGGAGGCCGTGATGGCCGTGCCGGCGGGGACGGCTGAGAGCCCCGTCGTCATCCGCATCAAGCCCGGCACGTACAGGGAGATCGTCTACGTCCAGCGCGAAAAGCGTTTCTTCAAATTCGTCGGCGAGGACGCGTCGAAGACGGTCATCACTTACGAGTTGAACGCGAACATCAAGGGCGTCGATGGCAAGCCCATCGGGACTTTCCGCACGCCCTCAGTGCAGATTGACGCGGACGACTTCACGGCCGAGAACATCACGTTCGAGAACTCGGCCGGCCCGGTCGGGCAGGCGTTGGCCCTGCGCGTGGACGGCGACCGCGTCATCTTCCGCAACTGCCGTTTCCTCGGATGGCAGGACACAATCCTTCTCAACCGGGGCCGGCATTACTTCGAGAACTGCTACATCGCCGGCCACGTGGATTTCATCTTCGGCGCGGCGACGGCCTTCTTCGAGCGTTGCCACATCCACAGCCTCCGCGACGGCTACGTCACCGCGGCCTCGACGCCCGACAACCAGCCCTACGGCTTCGTCTTCTCGCGCTGCCGCATCACGGGCGAGACGCCCGCCGTTAAGACATACCTCGGCCGCCCCTGGCGCGCACACTCGGCCGTGACTTTTCTCGACACTGAGATGTCGGAGGTCGTCCGGCCCGAAGGCTGGCACAACTGGAATTATCCCGAACGCGAGCAGACCGTTCGTTACGCCGAACACCAAAGCACCGGCCCGGGCGCGAAGCAGGCCGCGCGAGTGCCCTGGGCTCGTCGTCTGACGAAGGCGGAGGCAAAGTCCATCACCCCCGAAAAGGTTCTTGCCGGCGCCGACGGCTGGAACCCGAAGACCGGAAAGACACGCTCATGAGGCGGAAGCCCGGCCGTGAGGGAGGGCGTAGTTCTTAGCAGAGAGGCATTCTCTTCAAGAGCTACGCCCTCCCTCACGGCCGGGCTTCCGCCTCTTTTCCTACCTACTCGAACCTGAACCAGTCGAAGTCGGCGTAACCGTACTCGCGGGTCTTGCCGACGCGCGAGGCGAAGAGGCCGACCTTCGCGCCGATCCAGCGACCCTGCCTGGCCGTGAACGGCTCGCCGACGGGCGTGTAGGTCTTGCCGTCGGTGCTGAAGCTGAAGTTGCAGACGGCCCCCGCCGAGACCTTCACGCGCAGGTAGACGGTGCTGCTCTTCAGAGGCACGCCCGCCGTCTCACGCTCTGCGCCCTGCTTGTCCGCCTCCTTGCAGACGACCTGCGAGATGAAGAGCCCTTCGGGCCGCTTCTTGACGGAGAGGTAGGCGTAATCCAGACCCATCACCAGCAGCCCCGTCTTCTCGTCGTCCGTGCGCGGCGTGAACGTCAGCTTCGTCGTCGCCGTGAACTCGGGCGCCGGGAACTTCTGCAAGAGCAGGTTCGGCACGTCCCAAAGGTTTTTGTGACCCTCGGGCAGGGGCGTGTTGATGACTCTGAGGTAGCCGAGCGGGCCGGAGGGAAACGCCCAGTTCGTCTGCGGGTTCGCGTGCCACTGCCACTGTAAGCCGAGCCCGGGCGCGTCGAATTCGTCGGAGTCGGGCGGCGTCGAGACGGGCCAGACCTTGCCCACGTTCGGCTTCTTGAACGTCAGAACGGGGTCGCCCGTCCCGTCGCCGTCCGCGTCAACGCCCATCACCGGCCAGTCGTTCACCCAGCGCATCGGCTGCAAGTGGACGACGCGTCCGTAAGGGCCTTTGTCCTGAAAGTGGAGGAACCAGGACTCGCCGGTCTGCGTCTCGACCCACGCGCCCTGATGCGGGCCGTTAATCGTAGTCTTCCCCTGCGCCAGCACGTTGCGCTCTTCGTAAGGGCCGAAGACGTTTTTCGAGCGCAGCGCCAACTGCCAGCCCGTCTCCACCCCCCCGGCCGGCGCGAAGATGTAGTAGTAGCCGTTGCGCTTGTGGAACTTCGGCCCCTCGACCGTCGGGTGTTTGTCGTGGCCGTCGAAGACGATCACGCCGTCGTCCAAAAGTTTCGTGCCGTCGGGGCTCATGCGGCTGACGACGAGGATGCTCTTGACGCCCGAGCGGCTGGCCGCGACGCCCGTCACGAGGTAGGCGCGCCCGTCCTCGTCCCACAGTGGGCAGGGGTCAATCCAGCCCTTCGCCTCCTTGACGAGCAAAGGCTCCGACCAGGGCCCGGCCGCGTCCTTCGCCTTGACGACGTAGATGCCGCGGTCGGGGTCCGGGTAATAGATGTAGAACTCGCCGTTGTGGTGACGGATCGCGGGAGCCCAGACGCCGTTGCCGTGCTGCGGCTTGTCGAAGACTTCAAAGGGCGGCTGGCGGCGGAAGGCGTAGCCGACGACAGACCAGTTGACGAGGTCTTTCGAGTGGAGGATGGGCAGACCCGGCGCCGCGTTGAAGCTCGACGCCGTCATGTAATAGTCGTCGCCGACGCGCACCGCGTCCGGGTCGGAGAAGTCCGCGTGGATGACGGGGTTCTTGTACGTGCCGTCGCGGTTGTCGGCCACCCAGACTTTGGAGACCACAGGCCCGCGCGGCGCGGCCGCAGTTTGTGAGAGTGCCGCGGGCTGCCAACACGAGAGCGTGACGAGAGCGATTAGGGTACAGATTGATTGACGCATCAGCTCAAACGAGTCCAGATGTGATGAAGCCTTCGGCCGCGACTTCGAGCGCGCCGCCGAGCCCCGCGCCCGTGGCCTCGCCGGGTTCGACCGACCAGCCGTGGAGGCGGCCGGCCATACTCTGCGCGACCGCGTTGTGCAGCGGCTCGCGCATAAACTTCCAGGCGTAGACGAGCCGGCCGCTCACGATGACGCGCGTCACGCCGAGCCCCATGATGACGTTCCCGATGCCGATGCCGAGATATTCGCCGACGCGTTCGAGCGTCCTCTGCGCGCGCAACTCGCCGCCCTCTGCGCGCGCGACGACCTCGACGAAGCGCGGCGCCGGCTGCCCCCCCAACTGTACGCGCTCGCCCATGTAGAGCGAGGCGGCGGCGGGCGCAGACGCGTAACGCTCCCAGCATCCGCGATTGCCGCAGACGCAGGGCTTGCCGCCCGCGACGATGGTCATGTGCCCGAACTCGCCCGCCAGCCCTTCGCCGATGGCGTCGCCGCGGAAGACCTCGCCGCCGAGCACGAGCCCGACGCCGAGCCCCGTGCCCGACCTCAACAGGACAAAGTCATCCAGACGCTCCGACTCGTCCCGCCCCAGTCGCAGACGCAGCTCGTAGAGCGCGGCGGCGGTCGCGTCGTTCTCGACAACCACACGGACGCCGTCGCCCGCCAAGCTCATTCCGCCGTTTGAGTCGAAGCGGAGTGCGCCGGCCACGTCAACGTCAAGCCAGTCGAGGTGCGGCGCGTAGACGATCCTCTCCCGCGCCGCGTCCGAAGGCCCGGGGACGCTGACGCCTATCGCTCTCAACCGGCGGCCGACGGCCTGCGCGCAGAGCTTCCCGATGACCTTTCTGGTCTGCGCGAGCGCGGCGGACGGCTCGGCGGGAGTCTCGAACTCCTCTTCGGCGAAGACGCTCCCGGTCAGCGTGGCGAGCCCGACCGTGGAGCGGCGCACGCCGATGTTGACGCCGACGAAGTAACCGTAATCGTCGTTGTAAGAGAGCGCGAGCGCGGGGCGGCCGAGCGCGCGGTTCGTGCCCGGAGCGGGCTGCTGCGTCGGCTCTTCGCGCACGACGCCGGCCGCAATCAGTTGTTTGAAGGCGTCGGTGACGGTGCTGCGGTTGACGCCCACGCGGCGCGCAAGCTCTGCGCGCGAGATGGGCTGGGCCGCGCGCAGGAGGCGCAGCAGCATCACCGTCGCCTTGGCCGGAACCTGCGGCTCGTGCGCGTGAACATGAGCCCGCGGCTCGGGCGCCTCGATGACGCCCGTCAAAGACGCCGCGTCTTTCCTTATGGGCATTGGTTCTCCGCTCCCCTGGTTCATAAGTCAGCTGTCATCAGATGTCAGCACGCAGTACACATTTAAGAGAGCCGTTGTCGATAACTACGGATTAGACCTCGATACACTTAACGCGGAGCGTACTGCCTACTGCCATCTGCCCACTGCCTACTGCTCTTCTCACAGCGAGACGGTCTGTTCGGCCCAGAATTGGAACTCCCGGTGCTTGTGCTCTTCGGCGCGGGCCTGCACCTCGCCGCCGGCGACTCGTAAGACGTGTTCGAAGACGCGCGCGCCGACCTCTTCGATGGTCTCGGTGCCGTCGAGGACGCCGCCCGCAGAGAGGTCTATGTCGCGCGACATGCGTTTAAAGACCTCGTCGTTCGAGGCGAGCTTGACGACGGGCGCGATGGCGTTCCCGATGGTCGTCCCGCGGCCGGTCGTAAAGACGACCACGGTCGCCCCGGCCGCGACCAGCCCCGGGGTGGACTCCTGATCGTAGCCCGGCCCCTGCATCAGGTGTAGCCCCTTTGCCTTCGGCGTCGCGGCGTATTCGACGACGCCCTCGACGCGCGTCGTGCCGGCCTTCGACATCGCGCCCAGAGATTTAATGGTGATGTTGAGCAGGCCGCCCGCGACGTTGCCCGGGCTCGGGTTCTGGTTGAGCACCGCGCCGAACTTCGAGGCGTACTCTTTGTACCAGTCGATCATGCGGTAGATGGCCCGGCCCGTCTCGGCGTCCTTCGCGCGGTGCGCGATGATGTGCTCTGCGCCGCAGAACTCGGGCACCTCGGTGATAAGCACCGTACCGCCCGAACGCACGAGCGTGTCGGCGGCGCGTCCGAGACTCGGGTTGGCCGAGATGCCCGAAAATCCGTCGGAGCCGCCGCACTTGACGCCCAGCACCAGCTCACTCACCGAACACTCTTCGCGTACGACGCGATTCACTTCGGGGAGCATCCGCTCGACTTCACTCAGACCCTTTTCGATGGCCGCCTGCGTGCCGCCCACGTCCTGGATGCCGATCCTGGCGACGGGCTTGTCGAAAGCCTTCTCGCGCTTGAGCAGGTACTTCTCGACGCGCGCGAGATTCGTCTTCTCGCAGCCCAAGTCCATCAGCACGACGCCGCCGACGTTCGGGTGGTCTGCGTAGTTGGCGAGCGTGCGCAGCATGACCTCGATGGTCGAGCCGTCCTGGCAGCCGCAGCCCTTGTTGTGCGGGATGGCGACGACGCCGTCAACGTTCGGGAAGCGCTCGCGCTTGTAGTGCAGGAACTCAGACATCAGCGCGATCTGCTGCGCCTCGTGGCTCGCGCACATCGAGGTCGGGACGATGAGGATGAAGTTGCGCGTGCCGACGCGCCCGTCGGGCCGTCGGAAGCCTCTGAAGGTCGCGCGCTCGGGCTCGGGGATATAGTCGGGCGCGGGGTTGTGCAGGTCTTCGGGCAGCTCGCGCACGACCGGCACGTCGTCGGTCATGTTCGCGTGCGAGATGAGGTCGCCCACGCGTATGCCGAGGCTCGTGCCGATGGGCTGGCCGTACTGTAGGACGAACTCGCCCGCGGGGATGTCGCGGGTGGCGAAGCGGTGGCCGGGCGGCACCGAGTCGTTGACGCGGACGATGCGGCCAC
>DAIRFV010000427.1:0-3724 GCA_036794905.1 Pyrinomonadaceae bacterium
CCCATGATGCAGCTGATCTGCGGGACGACGCCCGAGGCGAGCGTGTTGCGCAGGAAGATGTCGGCGTAGCCGCCGAGCGATACGACGCCCTCCTGTATGCGCGCGCCGCCCGAGTCGTTGAGGCCGACGACGGGGGCGCCCACGCGCATGGCCGTGTCCATCACCTTGCAAATCTTCTCGGCGTGGGTCTCGGAGAGCGAGCCGCCGAAGACCGTAAAATCCTGCGCGAAGACGAAGACGCGCCGGCCGTCTACGAGCCCGTGCCCGGTGACGACGCCGTCGCCGGGGAAGAGTTGACGGTCGAGGCCGAAGTCGCGCGAGCGGTGGACGACGAGCTGGTCGAACTCCTCGAAGGTGCCGTCGTCGAGGAAGAATTCGACGCGCTCGCGCGCCGTCCACTTGCCGGACTCGTGCTGGCGCGCGGTGCGTGCGGGGCCTCCCCCGACCTCGGCGAGCCGCTTCCGCTCCAGGAGGTCTTCGAGTTTGGACTTGTGCGAATGTTCGGCCGGTTCGGGTTTCATAGGTTGAGCAGTTAGGCGTGGGATTATGAATGAGCCGGGCGTATTTGTACACGCGCGGGGGGCGCAAACGGCCATGACGTAGAGCCTGAAAGGTAAGTGTTGAAGAGTCGGCGCGCCGACTCTTCAACACTTACCTGAGCCCCCGGCGGGACGGCTTCGGGGGCGGGCGCGGCGCACTTCGAGTTATGCATTTAGTTAAAGCTCGCGTTCCACATTACTTGAGGGCGGTCAATCTTTGGAGAAGGGAAACCGCCTGTTTTCGATCAAACCTCGGAGCTCTTCAAGCGCCTCTTGAACGTTGTCGCGGTAAGCGGGCGGGTATTGATAAAGCTCCGCGTGATGTTCGAATTCGTCTTCATCAAGAACTTCAAATGAGTAGTCTGGGTGAACCAGAACGTCTACGTCGAGGTCTATGAAACTGAGGACGCCGGATGCGAGCGTCGGCGGGGTGTTGATGTTGCAGTAGAACTTGAGGAGTCTGCCCGAGGGCTCCTGAAAACGAAAAACGCTGTACCAGCGATCCGTCCAGAAGAACTCGGTGGACAGCGTCCCGGCCTCTATGGTGCCGATGAGCGGGTGTCGAACCTCCTCCGCGAAAAAGGCATCCAGGACGATGAGCGAATTCTCACGCCGCGCGACGCGCGCGGGCCAAGTGCGGCCGACACGCCCGTCGTGTTTGCAGGAGTGGACGACAATCTCCAAGTGGTCGGTCGCTCCTTCCTTCGGCGGAGACTCGAACATCACGTCGAAAATGGTCTCGGGTCAGGCGCGGGCCGCGCGGACTGTGTTGCGAAGTACGCCGACGCCCTCGACCTCGACCTCGCACACGTCCGTGTCGAGGAGCGGCCCGACCCCGGCGGGCGTGCCGGTCGCGACCAGGTCTCCGGGTTCGAGCGTCATCGCGTGCGAGATGTAATGTATGACGTGTCGGACGGGGAAGGCCAACGCGCTGGTGCGTCCGCTCTGGCGCACCTGGCCGTTGACGCGCGTCTCGACCAGGAGGTCGGAAGGGTCGAGGCCGGTGACGATGTACGGGCCGACGGGGCAGAAGGTGTCGAAGGACTTGCCGCGCGTGAACTGCACGTCCTGGCGTTGGAGGTCGCGCGCGGTCACGTCGTTGAGGCAGGTGTAGCCGAGCACGTACGAGAGCGGGTCTTCGTCGGCGGCGAGGCGGCGGCACCGACGTCCGATCACGACGGCGAGTTCGCCCTCGTGTTCGATCCTCCGGGAAACTTCAGGGAGTTCGATCCAGTCGCCGTCCCCGATTATCGCCGAAGGGGCTTTAAGGAAGAGGAGCGGCTCGGAGGGCATAGGGTTCCCGAGTTCCGCCGCGTGCTCGCGGTAGTTGCGACCCACGCAGACGATTTTAGAAGGGGCGACCGGCGGCAGCAGCCGCGCCTCCGACAGACGTATGGAAGGCTCGGGGCCTTCGAGGGAGAGGTTCCCGGCGGACAGGTCCCCGTCGAGCCTGAAGACCTGCTCGTGCTCGATGACGCCGAAGGCCGGGCGCTGTGTCTCTGGGTCTGTGAAGCGGCAGATTTTCATTCCGTTCGAAGCGGCGTGTGTGACTTAAGGGACGGTCTCGGAGCGCACCTCGGAAGGGTTCGAGGCGTTGCCGGCCTTGTCTACGGCCGTGACGTAGTAGAAGTACCTCTGCCCGGGACTGACCGCCTCGTCCTGGTAGGTCGTCCGTTCGAGGAGGCCGCGGTTGAGCCGCGTCCACTGGTCTTTCGGCAGGTCCGGGTCTGTGGAGCGAAAGAGGTTATAGCCCGCGATGTCGCGCTCCTGGTTGGCCGCGAAGAAGACGGAGATGAGTAGAGGGGCGGGCGCGGCGGCGGCGGTCAGCCCGGTGGGCGGGGCCGGGGGGAATTTATCCAAGGGCTTGGACTCGACCGGGTTGGAGTTGAGGCTCTCGACCGGCTCGCCGCCGGTGCCGAGCGAGACGGCGCGGACGACGTAGACGTACTCCTCGCCGAAGGCGAAAGTCTGGTCGGCGAAGCTCAAAGCGTTGACGGGTCTCGAATTTAAGGGCGTCTGCGCGGGCTCGTTCTGCGAGCGCGCGGAGCGGTAGACGTTATAGCCGAGCAGGTTCGCGGGGCGCGTGTTATCGACGTTGGCGGAGGGCGCTGCCCAGCGGACGATGACGGCGTGCTCCCTGACCTCCGGGGAAGGGCCGACGACGGGGGGCTGGCTGACGCTGGCGGCCGGCTCGATCAGAAGGAAGTTCGAGAAGGAGGCGCGCTGGCCCGCGGCGTTCACGTAGCGCACGGCGTAGCGCAGGCGCACGGGCTCCGAGAGTGAGAGCTCGTCCGTGTATGCGAGCGTGTCGGCGGCCCGCGCGATCTGCTCTGCGTTGACGGAGCCGATGAGGTTCGAGCGCGCGGAGAACTCCTCTTCGGTGAGGGGCAGAGGGTCGTCGACGGCCTCCGCGAGGCGGTAGACGTCCACCCTCCGAATGCTCTGGACGCTCTCGTCCGAGGCGTTGCGGCGCGGGGCGGGCCAGCTCAGGATGACCTGGTTCCCGCGCTGGACGCCGGACAGAAGCTCCGTGCGCTGCGGGACGCGCTCGACGGGCGGCAGCGGCGGCCGGCGTTTGCCGCAGGCGGGCGACGAGAGGGCGCAGGTGAAGAGACAGGAGACAAAAATGAGGAGCCGAAGGGGGCCCGAACGCAAGCCCTCGGCGCGGAGCCACACACCACTATTGGCTTGGGCCTTCATCAGAGGACGTAGCGGCTGAGGTCCTGGTCTTTGACGATGTCGCTGATGGTGCGGCCGACGTACTCGGCGTCGATGAGCTGCCGCTTGGGTTCGAGGTCGGGGCCTTCGAAGCTGATCTCGTCCAGGACCTTCTCCATGATGGTGTGCAGGCGGCGCGCGCCGATGTTCTCGGTCTGCTCGTTGACGCGGACGGCGAAGCGCGCGAGCGCGTCGATGGCGTCCGCGGTGAAGTCGAGCTCGATGCCCTCGGTCTCGAGGAGCGCCTTGTACTGTTTGACGAGCGAGTTCTTGGGCTCGGTCAGGATGCGTTTGAAGTCGTCGAGCGTGAGCGAGTCGAGCTCGACGCGGATGGGGAAGCGCCCCTGCAACTCCGGGATGAGGTCGGAGGGCTTCGAGACGTGGAAGGCGCCCGCGGCGATGAAGAGGACGTGGTCGGTGCGCACCATCCCGTAGCGCGTGTTGACGGTCGTGCCCTCGACGATGGG
>DAIRFV010000152.1:0-13480 GCA_036794905.1 Pyrinomonadaceae bacterium
TCTACTTCATCTTCGTCGCCGTCGGCGCCGTGCTGCTCAAGGAGCGGCAGGAGGAGGGGAAGCGGCAGGTCACCGCGCAGAAGCAGGCGCGCGTCGAGCAGGCGAAGGCGGTCACGGGGCGCCGCCGTTACGCGAGCCGGGACGCGGAGCGCGGTCGCGAGCTGGAGCGGGTCGCGCAGGACATCTCGGGAAGGATTAACTTCTAAATATGTGTGGCATCGTCGGCATGGTCAACCTCGACGGGCGCGCGGCCGACGCCGCGCTGCTCGAACGCATGAACGGGGCCATCCTCCACCGCGGCCCCGACGAGGACGGCGTCTACCTCCGAGGGCACGTCGGGCTCGCCATGCGGCGGCTCGCCATCATCGACCTCAAGGGCGGCCAGCAGCCCATCGCCGACGAAGACCGCACCGCGTGGATCGTCTACAACGGCGAGGTCTACAACTACCGCGAGGTCAAAAAGGAACTCGAAGCGCGCGGCCACCGCTTCCACACCGACTGCGACACGGAGGTCGTCCTCCACGCCTACCTCGAGTACGGCGCGGACTGCCCGAAGCACCTGCGCGGCATGTTCGCCTTCGCCGTCTGGGACGAGCGCCGGCAGGAGCTTTTCCTCGCGCGCGACCGCGTCGGCAAGAAGCCCCTGCTCTACGCGAAGACGGCGAACGCCTTCGTCTTCGGCTCCGAGTTCTCGGCGCTGCTGCTGCACCCCTCGGTCAGCCGCGAGATAGACCGCGCGGCGCTCGACGACTACCTCACCTTCATGTGCGTGCCCGCGCCGCAGACGGCCTACCGCGACATCCGGAAGCTTGAGCCGGGGCACACGCTCACGCTCACGCGCACGGGCGAGGTGAAGACCGGGCGCTACTGGGAGCCCGACTTCTCGAAGAAGATCAAGGTGAGCGAGGAGGAGGCGGGCGAGCGCGCGCTCGAACTGCTGCGCGAGGCCGTGCGCGTGCGCCTGATGTCGGAGGTGCCGCTCGGCGCGTTCCTCTCGGGCGGGATAGATTCGTCGGCCGTCGTCGCGCTGATGGCCGAGGCGAGCCCCGCCCCCGTCAAGACCTTCTCCATCGGCTTCGAGGAGCAGGACTTCTCCGAGCTGCACCACGCGCGCCGCGTCGCCGAGCGCGTCGGCGCCGAGCACCACGAGTTCATCGTCCGCCCCGACGCGTTGGAAGTCCTGCCGACGCTCGTCGAGCACTACGGCGAGCCCTACGCCGACTCGTCCGCCATCCCGACCTACTACGTCGCGCGCGAGACGCGCAAGCACGTCACCGTCGCCCTCAACGGCGACGGCGGCGACGAGTGCTTCGCCGGCTACGAGCGTTACGCGGCGATGCGACTGTCGGAGCGTTACCGGAAGTTGCCGGGCGTGCTCCGCGAGCGCGTCATCCGGCAGGCGCTCGAACTCCTCCCCATCTCGGAGCGGAAGCGGACGCGCGCGGGCAAGGTGCGGCGGTTCGTGCGCGCGGCGAGCCTGCCGCCCGTCGAGCGCTACCTCAACTGGGTCGGCGTCGTGCAGCGCGACGCGAAGAACGAGCTCTACACCGACGAGTTCAATGAAGAGGTCGGCCACCGCGACGCGGGCGCTTGGCTGCGTCCGTGGTTCGCGCGCGCCAACGGCGCGGGCGTGGTGGACGCGGCGCTTCTGGCCGACACGATGACGTATCTGCCGAACGACCTGCTCGTCAAGGTCGACATCGCCTCGATGGCCGTCTCCTTGGAGGCGCGCTCGCCGTTCCTCGACCACCACGTCATCGAGTTCGCCGCGAGCCTGCCCGAGAATTTGAAGCTGCGGGGACTGACGACGAAGTACATCCTGAAGAAGACGCTGGCCAAACTCCTCCCGTCGGAGAACCTGACGCGCGGCAAGATGGGCTTCGGCGTCCCCATCGGCCACTGGTTCCGCGGGCAGATGCAGCCGTTCCTGCGCGAGAATTTGCTCTCGGGGCGCGCCGGCGGCCGCGGCCTCTTCCGCCCCGAGGCCGTCCGCCAGATGGTCGAGCTGCACACGCGCGGCGAGCGCGACTACACGCACCAGCTCTGGACGCTCCTGATGCTCGAACTCTGGTTCCAGCGCTTCATTGACAGGTGAGGGGCGGCCCGACGGCTCCCGTTAGACAGTTCTCATGAGTAACGTTTTGAACGTCGAAGAAGACCTCACGCAGGAGCGGGGGGAGGTGCGCGGCGGCTACCGCTGGGTGGCGCAGGCGTGCCCGGTCTGCGAGGCGCCGCCCGGGCAGTACATGGGTCGGCGCGGCGGCGCGGCGCACCGCGAGGGCACAGGGATAGAGTGTCGCATCTGGCGCTGCCGGGGCTGCGCGCTCGTCTTCCCGAACCCGATGCCGCGCCCCGCGGGCGGCGTCGAAGAACTCTACGCGCTCGACCCCGAGCAGTACTTCCAGAACCACGACCTCGGGGACAAGATGGCGAGCGCGCGCCACATGGTCGCCGGGGCCGCGCGGCTGACGGGCGGGCGCGGGCGCCTGCTCGACGTGGGCTCGGGGCGCGGCGACGTGCTGGTGGCGGCGCGCGAGGCCGGCTGGGAGGCCACCGGCATCGACCTCTCGCCCTCGTTCGCCGACTACGCCGAGCGGCGCGCGGGCGCGCGGGTCATGCGCGAGCCCATCGAGCGCTGCCGTCTGGCGGACGATTCTTTCGACGCCGTCATCCTCGCCGCCGTGCTCGAACACCTCTACGACCCGGACGCGACGGTGCGCGAGATCGCGCGCGTGCTGCGGCCGGGCGGCGCCTTCTTCGTGGACGTGCCGAACGAGTCGGGACTCTACTTCCGCCTCGGCAACCCGTATCAACGCCTGCGCGGCCGCGACTGGGTCGTCAACGTCGCGCCCACCTTCGAGCCCTTCCACGTCTTCGGCTTCAGCCCGCGCGCCCTGCGCGCGCTGCTCCGCAAGCACGGGCTCGAAGTGCGCGACTGGCGCGTCTACGGCGGGCGCTCGATGGTGCCGCGGCGCGGCGGGCTCTTCGGCGCGTTCGAACACCTCGCCGCGCGCGCCGTCACGGCCGCGAGCAACTACGGCGAACTGGGCACGTACATCGAGACATGGGCCGTTAAGATTGGGAAGTAGACAGTAGACAGTAGACAGTAGTCAGTAGGGCTCCGCCCTGCGGACGTTGAGGCTGACAACCGAACGGTTCGAGCGATAAAGATTCTTCTACTGACTACTGTCTACCGACTACTGACTACTGCTTTCCAATGAAAGTTGTTCGCATCATCGCGCGGCTGAACGTGGGCGGGCCGGCGCGGCACGTGGCGTGGCTGGAGGCGGGGTTGCGCGGGCGGGGCGTGGAGTCGCTGCTGGTGGCGGGCGTGGTGCCGCCGGGCGAGGACGACATGGGCTACTTCGCCGAGAGTCTCGGCGTGAAGCCGCACGTCATCCCCGAGATGAGCCGCGAGGTCTCGCCGAAGGACTTGATTACGGTCTGGAAGCTCTACCGCCTCTTCCTGCGCGAGCGCCCCGAGGTGGTGCACACGCACACGGCGAAGGCGGGCACCGTCGGGCGCGCGGCCGGGATGCTCTACAGGTGGCTGACGCCCTCGGCGCTCGTGGGCCGGCCCCGCGCGTGCCGGTTCGTCCACACGTACCACGGCCACATCTTCCACAGCTACTACGGGCACTGGAAGACGCGCTTCTTCCTCGCCGTCGAGCAACTGCTGGCGCGGCTCGCCACCGACCGCATCGTCGTCATCAGCCCGCAGCAGCTCGAAGAGATCAACGGCCGCTTCCGCGTCGGAAGGCGCGAGCAGTTCGAGGTCATCCCCCTCGGGCTCGACACGCGCGCCTACGACGAGTGGGCGGTGCGCCGCCACGCGCTCCGGCGCGAGTGGGGCGCGGGCGAAGGGGACATCCTCGTCGGCATCGTCGGTCGTTTGACGGAGGTCAAGAACCACAAACTCTTCCTCGAAGCCGCCGCGCTCTTCAAGAAGCGGCGCGCGTTCGAGGCGGAGTCGGGCGGCCCGACTCGCGACGGCGCGGGGCGCGTCGGCTTCGTCGTCGTCGGCGACGGCCACCTGCGCGCCGATTTGGAGTCGCACGCGTGGGCGCTCGGGCTGGGGGATGATGTAAAATTCGCGGGGCTCAGGGACGACCCCGAAAACTTCTACCCGGCGCTCGACGTGGTGGCGCTCACCTCGCGCAACGAGGGGACGCCGCTGACGCTCATCGAGGCCATGGCCAACGCGCGCGCCTGCGTCGCGACGGCCGTCGGCGGCGTGGTGGACTTGCTCGGCGGCGTCGCCGAAGGTGAGTTGCGCCGGCCGCACCCGTGGCAGGTCTGCGAGCGCGGCATCCAGGTGCGCCCCGGCGACCCCGAGGCGTTCGCCGACGCGCTCGCCCACCTCGTCGCCGACCCCGGGCTGCGCAAATCGCTGGGCGACCGCGGCCGCGAGTACGTCGAGCGCCACTACTCGGTCGAGCGTTTGGTCGCCGATGTCGAGCGGCTCTACGGGCGTCTGGCGGGGGACGCCGGCCGCGCGGCGCAGGCGTCGGCGCTGTTGAAGTTCTGAAGGAGGGACAGACTAGTTTGCGAGTTCTCATCACGGGCGGTGCCGGCTTCATCGGCTCGCACCTATCCGACCTGTACATCTCGCGCGGCGACGAGGTCTTCTGCGTTGACGACCTCTCGACGGGCTCTTTCGACAACATCGCGCACCTGAAGGGGAACCCCAGGTTCCACTACACGATTGACTCGGTGCACAACCAGCCGGTGATGGCCGAGCTGATCGACCAGTGCGACGTGGTCTTCCACCTCGCGGCGGCCGTCGGCGTCAAGCTCATCGTCGAGTCGCCGGTGCGCACCATCGAGACGAACGTGCGCGGCACGGAGGTCGTGCTCGCGCAGGCGAACAAGAAGAAGAAGAAGGTGCTCGTCGCCTCCACGTCCGAGGTCTACGGGCTCAGCGCGGAGGTGCCGTTCCGGGAGGACGGCAACCTCGTGATGGGCGCGACGACGAAGGGGCGCTGGTCGTACGCCTGCTCGAAGGCCATCGACGAGTTCCTGGCCCTCGCCTACTGGCGCGAGAAGAAGCTCCCCACCGTCGTCGTCCGCCTCTTCAACACCGTGGGGCCGCGCCAGACCGGGCAGTACGGGATGGTCATCCCGACCTTCGTCAAGCAGGCGCTGTCGGGGAGGCCGCTGACCGTCTACGGCGACGGCGGCCAGACGCGCTGCTTCGGCTACGTGGGCGACGTGGTCGGGGCGCTCGTCGCCCTGATGGACAAGGACGAGGCCGTCGGCGAGGTCTTCAACATCGGCTCGTCGGAGGAGGTCTCCATCATGCAGCTCGCCGAGCGCGTGAAGGGGCTGACGGGCTCGAAGAGTGAGATCGTCACCGTCCCCTACGACGAGGCGTACGAGGAGGGCTTCGAGGACATGCCCCGCCGCGTGCCCGACACCTCGAAGGTCTCGGCGCTCACGGGCTTCCGCGCCACCGTCACGCTCGACGAGATTCTGCGCTCCGTCATCGAGTACTACAGCGGCCGGCAGGACGGCGCGGCGGCGTAAGGGGAAGTGCCCGCGGGTCACTTGATTTCTCGGCGCACATTTAATAGGGTCTACGGTTCGAAAACACGCCCGAAGTCTCGTTCCCCGGAACCGAAGTAAGGTAATGCTCTTCAGCAGTAGTCACCTCCTGCCCGCCGCGGCGGCGCTCGCCCTCTCGCTCGCGCTGACGCCGCTGGTGCGGGCCTTCGCGCGCCGCTACGGGGTCATCGCGCGGCCCCGCAGCGACCGCTTCAGCAAGCGGCCGACGGCGATGATGGGCGGCGTCGCCATCTACCTCTCGGTGCTCGTGACCTACCTCGCCTTCGTCCCGCACACGACCGAGGGCTGGGTCGTGATGGCCGCGAGCACCGCGCTCTTCGTCGTCGGGCTGGTGGACGACTTCCTCCACATCAAGCCTTATCAAAAACTGATCGGGCAGGTGCTGGGCGCGAGCGCGGTCGTCTACTTCGGGCTGCTGCTGCCGTGGGGGTGGGGCGCGTCCGTGGCGATGGCGGTGACCATCTTCTGGCTCATCGGCATCACGAACGCCATCAACCTGCTCGACAACATGGACGGCCTCGCCGCGGGCATCTCGGCCGTCGCGGCCGTCTTCATCGCGGCCAGCTTCGCCGACAACGGGCAGACGACCGAGGCCGTGATGCTGGCGGTCTTCGCGGCGGCGCTGCTGGGCTTTCTGGTCTACAACTCGAACCCGGCGACGATCTTCATGGGCGACTGCGGCTCGATGTTCGTCGGGTTCTTCCTCGCCAGCTCGGCGCTGCTCTCGGCCTCGGGCGACCGCGGCCGGAGCTACATCGTCGTCATCGCCGTCCCCGTCCTCATCCTGTTCATCCCGATCTTCGACACGACGCTCGTCACGGTCGTGCGCAAGCTCTCGGGGCGCGCGGCGTCGCAGGGCGGGCGCGACCACGCGTCGCACCGGCTGGTCGCCCTGGGGCTGTCGGAGCGGCGCGCGGTCTGGATGCTCTACGCGTTCGCGGGCGCGTCGGGGCTGCTGGCGATGACGGTGCGCCGGTTCGAGTACCACACCGGCATCGCGATGGTGCTCGGGTTCGCCGTGGCGCTGACGCTCGTCGGCGTCTACCTGGCGGGCGTCAAGGTCTACGACGAGGCCGAGGTGCAGGCCGCGCGCGAGAAGCCGCTCGTCTCGTTCCTGGTTGACCTCTCGTACAAGCGGCGCATCTTCGAGGTGCTGCTCGACGTGGTGCTGGTCATCCTGGCCTACTACTTCTCTTACGTCCTGCTCTTCGGCTCCGACCTCGGCCCGGAGGTGTGGCTGCTCTTCCTCTCGACGGTGCCGGTGCTCATCTTCGTGAAGATGACGGCGATGCTGGTGGCGGGCGTCTACCGCGGCATCTGGCGCTACATCAGCGTGGACAACCTGATCGTCTACGCGAAGGCGGTGGCCGCCGGGTCGGTCGTGTGCGTGCTGGTGCTGCTCTTCGCCTTCCGCTTCGAGGGCTTCTCGCGCGCCGTCTTCGTGCTCGACGCGATGATCTTCTTCCTGATGCTGGCCGGGAGCCGCGGCGCGTTCCGCCTGTTCCGCCAGCTCATGCCCGCGCCGTCCGCGGGCGGGCGCCGCGTGCTCATCTACGGCGCGGGCGACGCGGGCGAACTCCTCCTGCGCGAGATGCGCAACAACCTCCGGCTCCAGTACACGCCCGTCGGCTTCGTGGACGACGACCCGTTCAAGAAGGGCAAGATGATTCACGGCCTGCGCGTCTTCGGCGGCAACGGCCACCTCCGCCGCGTCTGCGCGGAGCAGCACGTCGAGGAGGTGCTCATCTCCAGCTCGCGCATCGACGGCGAACGCATCGCCCAAATCCGCCGCGACTGCGAGGACGCGCAGGTCACCCTCCGCCGGATGAAGATCGAGATCGAGCTGGTGGGGCACGAATTTTAAGGGGTAGGCAGTAGGCAGTAGGCAGTAGCCGGTAGGCGCGCCGCGCCGCGGTCGCTGACGATGAGAGCCGCACGGTTCGAGCGACCAGGTGGTTTGCTACTGTCTGCTGACTGCCGCCTACTGACTCCTTATGCAAGAGCAGGTAGTTCTCATCAACGTCCGCCCCGTCTGGGCGCGCGTGCCGCTGGCGCTGCTGGCGGTGCTGGCGCTCTACTGCGCGTGGCACGGCGTGCGTTGGGGCATCGGGAACACGATGGCCGAGACGGCGCCCGTCTCCTACGCGACCGACCCGGCGGCGGCGTTCGAGTCGGCCGAGGCCGCGGCGCGGCTCGCGCCCCGCGACCCGTTCACGCACCTGATGCTGGCGCGGCTCAACCAGATCAGCTTCGCGCCCGAGGGCGTGCCGCGCGCGCTCGAAGAGTACGAGCAGGCGACCGCGCTCGCGCCGAACGACTTCCTCGTCTGGATGGAGGCGGGGCGGGCGCGCGCCGCGCTCGGCGACGCGGAGGGCGGCGTGGCCGCGCTCCGGCGCGCCGCCGAACTCGCGCCCTCCTACACGCAGCCGCGCTGGCACCTCGGCAACGCCCTGCTGCGCGCCGGCCGCGCCGACGAGGCGTTCGCCGAGCTGCGCCGCGCCGCCGACGCCGACCCGACCCTGCGCCCGCAGGTCTTCAACCTCGCGTGGCAGGTCTACAAGCCCGACCTCGCGCGCGTCGTGGACGCGGTCGGCAAGACCGTCGAGTCGCGCGCGCAACTGGTCGAAGTCCTCGCCGGGCGCGGCAACCTCGAAGAGGCGCAGGGCGTGTGGGACGGGCTCGGGCCGGAGGGTCGGCGCGGGCAGCGGGGCGCGGCCGAAGGGCTCGCGCGCGCCTACTACGCCAAGGGCCAGTACCGGCGCTCGCTCACCTCGCTCGCGGAGGGCGGCGCCGCGGGGCTGGCCCTGGAGCAGTTCCACGACGGCGGCTTCGAGACGGACATCGCGCCGGGCGGCCGCTCGCTCTTCGGCTGGAACGTGACGCAGGGCGCCGGGCAGGTCGTCATCGACGCGCGCGGCGCGCACGGCGGCCGCCGCTCGCTGCGCGTCGCCCTCAGCGCGTCGGAGCAGGTGGACTTCCGCAACGTCTCGCAGGTCTTGGCGGTCGAGCCGGGCGCGCGCTACCGCCTGACCTTCTTCGTGAAGACCGACGAGCTGAAGAGCGCGGCCACGCTCGCGGCGATGGTCTCGGAGCCGGCCGCCCCCGAGGTCTCGCTCGCGACCTCGGCGCCCGCGCCGCAGGGGACGAACGACTGGCAGCAGGTCTCGGTCGAGTTCACGGCGGGGCCGAAGACGGAGGCCGTGCTCGTCCGGATCGTCCGCGTCGGGTGCGCGGAGGGCGTCTGCCCCATCTACGGAAAAATCTGGTATGACGATTTCAACCTCGAACGCGCAGGCGGGCGGGCGCCTGCGCGCTGACCTCGCGCCGTCGCCCGCGCCGCCGCCGCCGGCCGCCCCCCGCCCGCCCTCGTCTCCGCCGGGCGCGGGCGTGACCGCGGGCGAGCCGCCGCACACGGTCTGGAGCCGCTTCATCATCCTCCTGCTGTGCCTCGCGGTCGTGACGACGACGCTCGCCTTCGGCACCGTCCACGCGTGGTCGCTCGCCGCGTTCCAGTTGAGCGCGGCCATCGTCTTCGCGCTCTGGATGCTGGACGCCTGGCGCACGCGCGTGCTGAGGGTGAGCCGCAACCCTCTGCAACTCCCGCTCGTCGGGCTCTTCGTCGTCGGGGCAGTCCAGCTCGGCGCCTCCGTCACCTTCGACCCGCAGGCGACGCGCGTCTCGCTCATCCAGCTCGCGGGACTTCTCATCTACTTCGGCGCGGCGCTCGCCTTCATCGACAGCCCGAAGAGGCTGAAGCTGCTGGCGCGGCTCGTCGTCATCTTCGGCTTCCTGCTCGCCGTCTACGGGCTGATGCAGCACTTCGTCAACCCGCGCACGATCTTCTGGGTGCGGGAGCCGAAGCAGGCCGAGCCGTTCGGGCCTTACGTCAACCGCCACCACTTCGCGGGCTACATGGAGCTGGTGCTGGCGATGCCGCTGGGGCTCATGTTCGCCGGGGCGGTGGCGCGCGAGCGGATGCTGCTCTACGCCTTCGCGTCGGCGATGATGGCGATTGCGCTGGTGATGACGAACTCGCGCGGCGGGCTCGTCAGCATGGTCTGCGAGATTCTGTTCCTCGCCGCCGTCTCCTCGCTGGCGCGGAACCGCAGGCGCGAGGGCGAGAGGCTGGAGCGCGGCGAGCGACTGCGCGCGGCGGCCGTCCGCGTCGGGCTGGGGTTCGCGATGGTCTTGGCCGTCTTCGTCGGCGTGCTCTACTTCGGCGGCGAGGGCGCCCTCAGCCGGATGCTCGGCACCGTCAACAGCGCCGACCCGACGACGGGGCGCGCGCACTTCTGGAGCGGCACGCTCCAGATCATCCGCGATCATCCGCTGCTCGGCACGGGGCTCGGCTCGTTCGGCTCGGTCTACACGCGCTACGACACGGGCAACGGCACGTACCGGCTTGAGCAGGCGCACAACGACTACTTGCAGATCTTCTCCGACGCGGGCGTGGTCGGCGGGCTGCTCGGGGTCGTGTTCGTCTTCCTGCTCTTCCGGACGGCGCTCAGGCGGATGCAGTCGCCCGACCGCTTCCGGCGCGGGGTCGCGCTCGGCGCGCTCGCGGGCTGCGCGGGCGCGCTCGTCCACAGCTTCTTCGACTTCACTTTGCACACGACGGCCAACGCGCTCATGTTCCTGCTGCTGGCGGCGCTCGCGACGGCCGACGGCCGCGTCGAGGAGCGGGAGGAGGGCCCGCGCAGGCGCAGGCGCAGGCGCAGGCGCCACGAGGGCTCGGACGCCTCCGACGAAGAGGGCGCGCACGCCCCGGCCGCGGCGGAAAAAGAGGGCGCGGCCGCCTGAGAATCGCTGTTACAATGCCGGGGCGACAGCAACCCCCGGCGGCTAAAAATCAGGGCTGGAGAAAAGATGCGGATTCTTGTGACCGGCGGCGCGGGCTTCATCGGCTCGCACCTTTGCGAAAGGCTTCTGGCGGAAGGGCACGACGTCATCTGCCTCGACAACTTCTTCACCGGCAGGCGCGAGAACGTCTACCACCTCATGGACTCGAAGCGCTTCGACCTCGTGCGCCACGACATCATCGAGCCCGTCCTCCTCGAAGTCGATCAGATTTACAACCTCGCCTGCCCGGCCTCGCCGGTTCACTACCAGTACAACCCCGTGAAGACGGTCAAGACCAACGTCATGGGGACGATCAACATGCTCGGCCTCGCCAAGCGCGTCCGCGCCCGCATCCTTCAAGCGTCCACCTCGGAAGTCTACGGCGACCCGGAAGTCCATCCTCAAACCGAGGACTACTGGGGCCACGTCAACTGCATCGGCATCCGTTCGTGTTACGACGAGGGGAAGCGGCTGGCGGAGACGCTGATGATGGACTACCACCGGCAGAATAAGGTGGACACGCGCATCATTCGCATCTTCAACACGTACGGCCCGCGGATGCGCGACGACGACGGGCGCGTGGTGTCGAACTTCATCGTGCAGGCGCTGCGGGGCGAGGAGCTGACCCTCTACGGGACGGGCGAGCAGACGCGTTCATTCTGCTACGTGGACGATCTGGTCGAGGGCATGATTCGCCTGATGAACGTCGAGGCGGGCGCGGCCGAGGGGGCGGACGTGCACCAACCCGTCAACGTCGGCAACCCGGGCGAGTTCACGATGAAGCAGCTCGCCGAGGAGGTGGGGCGCGCCGCGGGCGTCGAGGTCAAAGTCGGCTACCGCCCGCTCCCGCAGGACGACCCGCGCCAGCGCCGGCCCGACATCACGCGCGCGCAGAAACTTCTGGGCTGGGAGCCGACCGTGCCGCTGCGCGACGGCCTCAAGCGCACGGTCGCCTACTTCTCGGAAAGGATTAAAAGGCCGTGAACCGTCAACCGTAAACCGTGACAGGAGGGACAGCACTTTTATCTCGTCACGGTTTACGGTTGACGGTTCACGATTCTTATGTCTGACACACAACATACGCAGGTGCCGGCGAGCGTGCCGGGGATGTGCCTGGAGGCGCTGGGGCGGCACGCGAAGGCGGACGCGCTGAGCCTGAAGGTGAAGGGGCAGTGGCTCCACATCCCGGGCGAGGCGATCATCCAGCGCGTGCGCGCCGTGGCGCTGGGGCTCTCCGCGCTCGGGGTGAAGAAGGGCGACCGCGTGGCGCTCCTCTCCGAGAACCGCCCCGACTGGTCGGTCGTCGACATCGCCATCCTCAGCCTCGGCGCCGTCAACGTCCCCATCTACACGACGCAGGCGCCCGAGCAGGTGCGCTACATCCTCGAAGATTCGGGCGCGCGCGTCCTCTTCGTCTCGGGCAAGAAGGTCTTCCGCCACGCGCGCCCCGGCGTCGAGCCGGTCGAGGCGCTCGAGCGCGTCGTCTTCTTCGACACCGACGCCGCCGCCGGCGTCGAGGGCGCGCTCTCGCTCTTCGAGCTTGAGCAGGCCGGCGCGCAGATCGACGAGGCGGAGCCCGAAGTCTTCAGCCGCGCCCTGAACGCCGTCGGGCCGGAAGACCTCGCGACGATCATCTACACCTCGGGGACGACGGGCGAGCCGAAGGGCGTCATGCTGACGCACGGCACCTTCGTCTCGAACGTGCTGGCGATCTCGGGCTCGCTGCCGATCCTCCCGACGGACGTGGCGCTCTCCGTGCTGCCGCTCTCGCACATCTTCGAGCGCGTGGTCTTCTACGTCTTCTGCCGGAGCGGCGTCTCGGTCGCCTACGCGCCTTCGTTCGACGTGGTCGGCGAGTACCTGCGCGAGGTGCGCCCCACCATCATGACGGCCGTGCCCCGCCTCTTCGAGAAGGTCTTCCACAAGATCGTGAAGAAGGGGACGGCCGAGGGCGGGTGGAAGGCGAAACTGTTCGAGTGGTCTCTGCGCGTCGGGCAGCGCTACGCGGAGCTGAAGGACAAGGGCGAGGTGGTGCCGCCGCTCCTTGAGATTCAGCAGGAGGTGGCGAGCCGCCTCGTCTTCAAGAAGTGGCGCGAGGGCGTCGGCGGCCGCCTGCGCTTCTTCGTCTCGGGCGGGGCGCCGCTCTCGCCCGTGCTCTCCTACTCCTTCCTCGGCGCGGGCGTCGTCATCCTGCAAGGCTACGGGATGACCGAGACCTGCGTCGTCTCGGCCAACCGCCCCGAGGACAACCGCGTCGGCTCGGTGGGCCAGCCGTTCCCCGGGATTGAACTCAAGACCGACGCCGACGGCGAAATCCTCGTGCGCGGGCCGAACCTGATGAGCGGCTACTACGGCCACGAGGCGGAGACGGCCGCGGTCTTCACGGAGGACGGCTGGTTCCGGACGGGCGACGTGGGGAAGATCGACGAGGACGGGAGGCTTTACATCACCGACCGCAAGAAGGAGCTGTTCAAGCTCTCGAACGGCAAGTACGTCGCGCCGCAGTTGGTCGAAAGTTTAATCAAGCAGAGCCAGTACGTGAGCCAGGTGGTCGTCGTCGGCGCGGGGCGCAAGCAGCCGGCCGCGCTCATCGTGCCCGACTGGGAGGCGCTCGCCTCCGCGCTCCCGACGCCGCAGGCCGAGGAGCACACGCAGCGCGTCGCTTGGAGCCGCAGTCCCGCGGCCGTCAAGTTAGTCCAGACGGAGGTGGCCGAGCTGACCCGCCCGCTCCACGACTACGAGCGCGTCCGCCGCGTCGCGCTTCTCCCCGACGACTTCTCCATCGACGGCGGCGAACTCACCCCCACCCTCAAGGTCAAACGGCGCGTCATCGACGAGAAGTACAGCGGCCTCATTGAGGAGTTGTACGACGGGGCGAAATAACGGTAGGCAGTAGGCGGATGGCCGTCGGCAGTTCGGACAAGAAGACTTTCCAGGAACGGGTCTTAAACAGTGGGAGGCGGCGAGATTCGTATCTCGCCGCCTCCCACTGTTTAAGACAGGCGCATCACCTTTAGGACGGCTGCGTCAACAAAGACTCCTTGCCTTTCAACTTCCTACGGCCATCCGCCTACTG
>DAIRFV010000428.1:0-3703 GCA_036794905.1 Pyrinomonadaceae bacterium
AGCTAACAGCCAACAGCTAACGGCCAACCGCTTCCAATGACCAGGATAGCCAAGATCGTCAAGTCGAACTCGCACGTGGACTACGTGGCGCGCGTCATCGACGAGCTGGACGCGGACGCGCCGCCCGCGCCGGACGAGTACGGTTTCGCGCAGTTCGTGCGGATGCCCGTCAGCGACGCGGAGGAGGTCGTCGGCGTCGTCTACGACACGCAGCTCGCGAACCCCGACTACGGGAGCTTCGGGCCGCGCCTGTCGTCGCACGCCGACCTGAAAGTTTTGAGCCCGGACTTTCTGCACGAGCAGGGCGTGCTGCTCGGCGTGCTGCTCCTCGGCCGGCGCGCGCGCGGGGAAGCGTCGCGCTGGGTCGCGCACCACGGCGTGCCGCGCCGGGTCGTCCCCGTCGGGCAGGAGGTCTTCTCGCTGGGCGCGGCGGAGGTCTTCGAGTTCCACCGGGGCGCGAATGGTGCCGTGCAGCTCCACTACTTCTCGCAGGCGCTCGCGCACGCGGGGGCGTTCGCCGTCCCGCTGGTCGAGGCGGTCATCGAGCAGCTCGAGCCGGCCTGCGAGCCCGCCGAGCGCCAGCGGCTCTGCGTCCTGAAAAAGTCTCTGGTTTGGCAACGAACGCTGGGTCAGTTGCGTCTTTAAAGAGCACAGAAAGTTTTCTCGCCTCTCGAAAGGAAGTCCACAAGATGAAGTTCGTAAGTAAGACCCTGCCGCTCCTGCTGCTCGCGGCCGCCGTGTCGCCGGGCGCGGTTTTCGCGCAGCGCACGCGCCAGATGGGCGACGCGCCGAAGCCCGTGCCGCCGCCTCAGGAGCAGCAGACCGAGCAGGTCGCGCCGGACGCGCAGAAGACCCCGAAGGTGTCGGTGCCCGCGCCGCCCGCGCCGCCGAAGGTCGTCCCGGCCAAGTACATGGGCGGGTTCGCCGGCTACCGCAAGAAGCAGGAGGGCATGCTCACCTTCGACGACCGCAACCAGCGCCTCGTCTTCCGCGACAAGAACGAGAAGGAGGTCATCTCGATCTCCTACGACGCCGTGATGGTGGCGTTCGGCGACCACGAGACGCGCCGCCTGATGGGCGACGGGACGAAGTCGGCCGTCCTCGGCACGGCCGGCATCTTCGGCCTGCCCGGCCTCCTCTTCAAGAAGAAGTTCGAGTACCTGACCATCCAGTTCGAGGACACCGAGACGTACCTGAAGGGCGTCACGCAGTTCAAGCTCAAGAACCAGGAGATCATCGACTCGGTGGCCTACGCCCTCGCGCAGCGCGCCGGCCTCGTCCAGCAGGGCCACATCTACACGCGCCGCCGCGTCTCCGAGCCCGCCTCCGCCGAGAAGACCTCGACCCCGTAACTCAAAAACATCAACCACAGAGACACAGAGACACGGCTTGAAGTTATAAGGCTTCAAGCCGTGTCTCTGTGTCTCTGTGGTTAATTCAAATCGCTCTTACTTGAACCCCCACCGCTTCAGAGCCCTGTCCCGACGGCAGGCCGAGAGCGGGCGTGCGCGTGCGCTCTCGATCTCGATTACACGGTTGGTCTCACGGTCTACGCGGATTCTCATGCACGCGCAGCCGTGGCCGTAGTGCCCGTTCGTCTCGACCCACTGCTTCGGCCCGAACGAGGGCCAGTCGCCTTCGGCCTGGTGCCCGCCCTGCACGCCGACGATCCACTCGTCGTCGCGGTCGTGCAGAGAGGCGTTGGCGGGCGTCGGGTTGCTGAACCAACCGCAGCGCGTCTCGGCCTGGGGAGAGGCGCGCGCGCCGGCCGCGCCGGGCTGCACGGCGAGCGCCGCGGCGGCCAAAGTCATGAAGCCGAAGAACAACAGTCGAAGCGTGACAACCCTCATCCAGATTCTCCTTCCACGTCGGCGGGCGTGTGCCCGGCAGGCTTCGGCGCGCCGGGGGCCGAATTCTTTTACTCGCGGTCGGCCGGCGCGGGGATATAATGCCGGCCCTCGTCGGCGAAGTTCAATCCAACCAACTGCGGCCAGAGTAGGTGCTCATGGAACAGCAACGCACGGGGGCGTGGTTCACGCTCTGGGTCTTGTTCGCCATCAACGCGATGAACTTCTTCGACCGGCAGATTCTCGGCGCGGTCGGCGAGGCGGTGCGCCGTGAGTGGGCCTTGAGCGACGGGGCGATGGGCGCTTTGGGGACGGCGTTTACGCTGCTCTACGCGTTCGTCGGCGTGCCTCTGGGGCGGCTGGCGGACAGGTCCGGGCGCAAGTGGATTCTGTCGGCGGGCGTCTTCCTGTGGAGCCTCTTGACGGTCGCCTCGGGGTTGGCGAGAAACTTCTGGCAGCTCTTCGTCTTCCGCCTCGGCGTGGGCGTGGGCGAGGCTTCGTGCGCGCCGGCCGCCTCCTCGCTCATCGGCGACCTCTTCCCGGCGCGGGGCCGCGGGCGCGCGATGTCGGTCTTCATGCTGGGGCTGCCCGTCGGCATCGCCTTGAGCTTCGCCACGTCCGGCGTCATCGCGCGCGCCTACGGCTGGCGCGAGGCGTTCTACGTGGCCGGCCTGCCGGGGCTGCTCTGCGCCGTCCTCGTCCTCTTCGTGCGCGAGCCGCGGCGCGGCGGAGCGGAGGCGCACGGCGTGGGCGCGCGCCGCAGGGAGGGCTCGCCCTACAGGCTCGTGCTGGGCACGCCGACGATGCGCTGGCTGATCCTCTCGGGCGCGCTGCACAACTTCAACATGTACGCCATCGGCTCGTTCATCACGCCGTTCCTGATGCGCTACCACGGGTCGGACATCCAGTCGGCCAACTTCGTCTCGATGGTCGCCTACGGGCTCTCGGGCGCGCCCGGTCTGATCCTCGGCGGGATGGCGGCCGACGCCGCGGCGGCGCGCCGCGCGGACGGCCGGCTGCTCGTCGGGGCCGTCGCGATCCTCTGCTCGGTGCCTTTGCTCTTTCTGGCCCTGGGGAGGCCGGGCGGTGACACCGTGGGGTTCATGATTCTGATGGGTGCGGGCTGCGCGGTGATGTACGCGTACTACTCGACCGTCTACTCGACGATACAGGACGTGACGGAGCCCTCCCTGCGCGGGACGGCGATGGCGCTCTACTTCTTCGCGATGTACGTGCTCGGCGCTTCGCTGGGGCCGTACGGGACGGGACTGGTGAGCGACTTCTTCACGGCGCGCGCGGCCGCCGCCGCCGGGGTGACGGCGACGACGCAGCAGGCGCTCGAACCGTTCCGCGCCGCGGGGCTGCACACCGCGATGTACCTCATCCCCGTCTTAGGCGCGCTCCTCACGCTCGTGCTCTTCGCCGCCTCGCGCACCGTCACGAAGGACACGGAGAGGTTGCAGCGCTGGATGCGCGACTCCTCCGCCGAAGACGCGCCGGTCGGCACTTGAGCATAAAGCGGAAGACCTTTTGATAACAGTGACACGGCTGGTTGAGCGCGTAACTCAACCAGCCGTGCCTCGGTGTCGGCGGTAATTAACCTTCGACCCTGTACACGCAGGTGCCGACTGTTTCAGCTCAGTGCTCGCGCTTCGCGCCCGCGGGCAGCTCGCCCTGGTAGATTTCGGCGCCGGAGGAGACGAACTCCTCGGCCTTCTGCTTCATGCCCGCCGTGAGCGCCGAGTGCTCGTCGAGTTGATTCTTCGAGGCGTAGTCCCTGACCTCCTGCGTGATCTTCATCGAGCAGAAGTGCGGGCCGCACATCGAGCAGAAGTGCGCGAGCTTGGCGCCCTCCT
>DAIRFV010000429.1:0-3697 GCA_036794905.1 Pyrinomonadaceae bacterium
GTTCGGCCTCGAAACCAAGACTTTCGTAAACAGGCGCGCCCTCCGGGGTCGCGTCTAACTTTACGGCCTCTACTCCTTCAGCTTCCAAACTGTCGAGCGCCGCGCGGACGAGCGCCGTCGCAATCCCCCTCCGACGAAACGCAGGGTCTACCAGCACCATGCCGACCCAGGCTAGGGTACGTTCGTACGAGGTCGTCGTCGTGGTCGCTACGAGTCTCCCGCCGACGACGCCGGCCAGACAGGCGCGCGGCTCCAGACGCAGGAGCCTTCGCCAGTCCTCTTCCGTCTGATTCCAGCCGGCCGCCTCCTTGAGCCTCATGGCCCCGGCGACATCGCGCTCGGCCAGCACGCGGATTTCCAACGCCTCGGCATTCGGCACTTCGAAAATCAAGTTTGTTGACTTCCCCGACTAACCTTGAAGTTTTTACCTGCCACGAAAGACGGTGGCCGATCAGTCCGGCTGAATTTACAGTGGCGGATCGCTCTAAAGGATTTAGAACACAGAACGCTCTCGGGATGCGTTTTATAACATTAACCCGCCGCCGCTCGCAAGGCGGAAGCGGCCGACACCAGTCCTCAGCTCCTTATTTATCAACTAACTGAGGGCATTTACAAAAAGCGCGGCACGGCACGCCTTTCTGCGCCTGCCCCCACACGAGGTGTCCGGACGCGCTAGCCATAGACGCCGTCTGATGGTATAAGCACATGTCCGAGGCGGCATCAGCACGAGTTCGCGTCCCCACTTGTTAATAGCACGAGCATTAGTTAATATCCCGAACAAACCTCGGCGGTACGCGCCGCCTTAATCTCTGACGAAGGCCGGGCGTCATTCCTGCCCCTTCTACGACCTTGCTGGCATCAGACCTACACAGACTCCTATCCGACGCGGCCGTACTCCTCCCTTCCCTGCCGGCGTTGCGCCCGGCTTCGGCCGACGGGTACAGCGTCCTCGGGCAACTCTTCGGCGAAGGCACACGGGGCAGGCCGCTGCCCGCCGGGTTTGTCCGCATGCTCGCGGAGACCTATGGGGAGAACCCTGCCGCGCTCGGGGAAGCCCTCCGGAGGCTCAATTCGCTCTGCGCCACTTTTCTGGAGCTTTACGGGGACGCTCACGTCCGACTCCTGCGCGCCCCGGCGCGCATCAACATCCTCGGGGAGCATGTCGATTACGTTTCGTACCTGCCGACCTGCTCGCTCCCTTTCGGCAGCCGCGAGCACGACATGCTGATGCTGTACGGGCCTTCGGAGGCGGGGCGGGTGCGGGGCGCGTCAATGCATGACGACTACGCCACGTTTGAGTTCTCACTCGAAGCCGGGCCGCCGGCCGGGGGCGGAGAGTCTTACGAAGCCGATTGGCTCACTTACGTTTTCGGAAGCGAGACGTCGGCGCCCCACTGGGCCAACTACGTCAAGGGTTCCGTCTTCTTCGCCCGCGTCAAATTTGGAGAGAGAGTGACGCGCGGCTTCGACTTCGTGGTCGATTCGAGCATCCAGCCCAAAGGCGGCGCCTCGTCCTCTTCGGCGCTGGCGGTGCTCGGCGGCGCCGCGATACGCGGGGTCAACGGCCTGGCTGTCGAGGCGGGTGAGTTGGCGATAGATTCGTCGAAAGCCGAGTGGTTCGTCGGAACGCGCGGCGGGTCGATGGATCATCTGACGATCTGCCTCGCCAAGCGCTCGCACGCCGTGCGTATCTCCTACCTGGAGCGAAGCACGCGCCTCCTCCGACTGCCGCCGGGGCGGTTCCGCTGGGTCACGTTCTTTTCGCACCCCGCGGACAAGGGGCGCGAGATCATGCTGGAGTACAACGAGCGGGCGGCAGTCTCGCGCCTCCTCATCCCCGCGATCATAGAGGGCTGGGCGCGAACCGCGCCGAAACGCCACGCGGATTGGGGCCGGGCCGTCAGGGCGCTGTGCGCGGGCGCGGAAGACGCGGCCCGGGAGGTGGAGTCACTGCTGCGGGAGCTGCCCGAGACGGTCACGCTCGAAGAGATGAGGAGAGACTACGGGCAGACTTACGCCGAGTGCGTGAAGGCATTCGCCGCGCTCGCCGAAGGGCGGCGCGGGCGCCCTCTGCGTGTGCGGGCTTACGCCCTGCACCACCTCGGCGAGATTCGCCGCGTCTCGGCGGCCGAGCAACTGCTCGGCCCCTCGGCGGCACAGGGCGAGGTGGCACACCCTCTGGGTCAACTCCTCAACGAATCGCACGAGAGCCTGCGTGATCTCTACGGCGTGAGCACGCAGGACGTTGAGAGGCTGGTCAGCATCGCCCTGTCCGACCCCGGTGTGCGCGGCGCGCGCCTCATGGGCGGCGGGTTCGGCGGCAACGTCCTGGTGCTCACGACCGAGGAGAGTCTGCCCGCGCTCAAGGCCCGCGTGCAGGCGGAGTTCTACGCGCCCCTCGGCCGGGACGGGGAGCAGGAGGGCTCCGTGATGGTCTCCACCCCCGGTGACGGGCTGTCGGAGTTGAGCCTCGCGCCGGTCTGGCGGCGGGCCGTCGAAGAGTTCAACTCGCAGGGGGCGGGCGCCGCGGCGTTCCGCACGGGCGTCGGCGCGATGCTTGACGAGATTGAGCCGGAAGAGGGGCCGGATGAAGTCTGGCCGGTCATCGTCGCCGCCGGCAAGGGGTCGAGGGCGCGCGAGTCGGGTCTGGACGTGGCGAAGCCGGTTGCGGGGGTTGCGGGTGTGCCCGCCATCCTCCGCGTGCTGCGCAGCGTCCGCGAGGGCTGCGGCGCCGGGGCGCGGGCTCCCGTCGTCATCGTCTCGCCCGAGACGGAGGGCGCGGTGCGCGCGGCGCTGGCGGGCGAGGAGGTGAGTTACGTCTTGCAACCTGAGCCGCTGGGCACGGGCGACGCGGTTCTGCGCGCGCGCGAGTCGATGCAGGAGTTCCGCGGGCGTGCCTTGGTCATCTGGGGCACGCAGCCCGTCATCACGCCGCGCACCGTCCGGCGGGCGCTCAAGCTCGCATCCCTCTTTGCGGAGTACGACATGATTCTGCCCACGGCGCTGAAGGAGCGCCCCTACGCGCCAGTCGAGCGCGACCCGGGCGGCCGCGTGCTCGCGTCGCGCGAGACGCATTTGGAGGGCGCGCCCCGCCCCGAGTTCGGCGAGACCAACAGCGGCCTCTTCATCCTGCAGAGCGTGGCGATGTTCGAGGCGCTGATGGATTTAAGACGGCGGCACTGGCAGGAGGCCGCCGGACGCTACGACCGGGAGCGCGGCGAACTGGGCTTCCCGAACGAGATGATTAACTACTTCGCGGGTCGCGCGTCGGGCGTGCTGGCGTGCCCCTTCGCCGACGGGCGCGAAGAGCAAGGCATAAAAACTTTAGGGGACGTGACCCTCTGCGAGCAGTTCATTTCGGAGCTGGCAGAGGAAGAGCCGTAGGCTTTACAGCAGTGCTCACACGGAGGCGACGCTATAGTGGTCGGAACCGCCCGCGGTAGCGGGTGGGTGAGAGTGAATCAGTCGGCACTTAAGACGTGAGCCCGACCCACCCGCTACCGCGGGCGGTTCTGACCTTGTAACGCACAACAGAAGAGGAAGACGGAACGAATGTCAGTGTCAGAACGGGCGGGCGGGCCCAATCGCAAGCCCATCAAAAACCTGCGCTGGTGGATCGGCGGACTGCTGTTCGCTTCGACGGTCATCAACTACATCGACCGGCAGACGCTCTCGAACCTCGCCCCCTTCCTCAAGC
>DAIRFV010000012.1:0-17523 GCA_036794905.1 Pyrinomonadaceae bacterium
GACGTTGTTGACGCCGTTGGTGTGGTGCTCGATGCCGCGCGCGTGCATGACCATGCCGGTTCGGGCGCGGCCGTAAGTTAACGCCGCCTGCACGATCTTCTCGGCGGGCACGCCGGAGATTTCGGATGCGACCTGCGGCGTGTACCCGAGCGCCAGCGCGCGCGTCTCGTCCCAGTTGTTGGTGCGCGCCGCGATGAAGTCCTCGTCCAACAGGTTCTCGCGGATGAGGACGTGGAGCATCCCGTTGCAGAGCGCAACGTCGGTGCCGGGCTTGAGCTGGAGGTGGAGGTCGCCCTGTCGCGCCGTCGGCGTCTCGCGCGGGTCGATGACGATCCAGACGCCGCCGTTATCCCGCTGCTGCCAGAGGTACTTGTTGAGCACGGGGAAGGTCTCGGCGGCGTTCGCGCCCGCGAGAATCAGGACTTCGGCGAGCGGGATGTCGTCCCAGGGGTTCGCGGCGCGGTCGATGCCGAACGCCTTGTTGTTGCCCGCGGCGGCCGAGACCATGCAGAGGCGGCCGTTGTAGTCCACGTAGCGCGTGCCGAGCCCGGCGCGCGCGAACTTGCCCATCAGGTAAGTCTTCTCCGTCGTCAGAGACGAGCCGGAGTAGACGCCGATTGAATCCTTGCCGTGCCTCGACTGAAGCCCCCTAAACTTCGAGACGACGAGGTCGAGCGCTTCGTCCCACGACGCGCGCGCGAACATGCCGTCGCGCTTAATCAGCGGGTGGAGCAGGCGGTCGGGGTGATGTACCTGAAGGTAGGCCGTCACGCCCTTCGGGCACAGGCGGCCCTCGTTGACGGGGAAGTCATAACGCGGCTCGAAACCGACGACGTGGTTCTCCTCGACCAGCAGGTTCATCCCGCACTGGACGGCGCAGTAGGGGCAGTGGGTGGGGACGACCTTGTCTATGACACGGTCCGCGCGCCAGCCCCCGTGCGGCTCGTCGTGGAGGTGCGGCCCGAACTGCTCGACGATTCTTTCTAAGTTACCGATTTTTCCCATGTGACTATAGCTGTTGGCTGTTGGCTGTTGGCTGTTAGCCAGAGAAAGTGTCTTTTATTTGGCTAACGGCTAACGGCTAATCGCCGACGGCCTCCTTTTCGTGGCCGCCCTCCGCGCGCGACCCGTAGAAGACTTCGCCGTCTCGCCGCGGGATCGTGGCGTAAGAGAGGCCGCGCATGACGCGCTTGCAACGCGGGCAGTAGTCTTGCAGCGTCCGGCCGTCGCCCATCGAGTAGTCGAAGCCGAGGCGGCCGACCACCTCCTTCAAATCGTCGAGCCACATCTGCCCGACGAACTCCGTCCCGCAGCGCGGGCAGGCGGCCTGGGGGGCCTCGCGCTCGCGCCGCTGGTAGAGCTCGACGCCGACGGAGGCGGGCCGCTGGACGATGTGGAAGAACTTGCCGAAGGGCAGGTAGAAGAGCGTCATGATGACGAGCGCCTGGTGGGTGATGGCGATGAAGTAATACATGTAGCCGCCGAGCCAGAGCGACGAGGCGGTCAGCATCAGCCCCGTCACCGAGACCGCGATGAGCAGCATGTGCGGCACGAAGTCGAGCATGAACTGCTGGAGCGCGATGGCCCCCCGGTCGTTCAGACGCCGGTGGATGGCGATGGCACAGCCCGCGATGACCATGACGGCCGTGAAGTCGAGCGCGTGGAACGTGACCCACGCGATGAGGCTGCGCCCCTGCATGACGTTCGGCGCGGGGAAGCCGAAGAGGTAGGCGCGGTAGCCTTGGTCGCCTTCGAGCTTGAAGTGCACCCAGCCGAAGACGAGCGGGAAGGTGATGGCCGCGGAGATGAGGCAGCCCCACATGATGAGCGCGTGCATCAGCCAGCGCGTGAAGCCTCGCCGGGCGATGAAGCGCTGCTCGACCATGTTGCGGGCGACGGTCCGGACGGCGCTCCCGGCGTTCTTCGCGAGGCGTTTGCGTTCGCGGAAGAGCTGCCAGCCGCGCCGCCAGTAGACGCGCGTCGCGGGGCGACGGAGCCACACCGCGTAGCGGTAGACGAGCGCGCCGAAGGCGACGACGCTCGCCACCGTGTAGCCGAAGAGCGCGGGGTCGTAGTGTTCGAGGTTGCGCGAGCCGACGACGACCAGCACGGTCAGCGCGGCCGAAGCCGCCAGGCCGAGCAGGATGGGGCGACGATTCGTAGTTTCCGCCACCGGCATTCGAGGATGTCCCTCTTGGTTCTGTGCCGTCCCGAACGCCGGACGGCGAATGCGGACTGTCACAGGGGCGTGCGGGTTCAACCCGCGCCCGCACGACTATCCGGGCGTCAGGCACGCCGGGATAGCGCTCTTCGGTAACGCTGGCGCAGGGTAGGGTGCACGCATTATAGACCAAACTTACGCGCCCCAACACTCCGGCCGGAAATAAAATTACGGGGTGTGACTTAAGTCATCTCGCGCGCGGCGTGCGCCTGCCATGATGGGTTCGTGGTGAAAGTCCGGGAGAGTCTGTCGAAGGGGTAAAGGTTATGAACAAAGTCATTATCGAAGCGGTCGAAAAATACGAGGACGAGAAGTACGTCCGTCCCGTGCTGTTCAAGGGGGAGCGGACGACCGCGCTGCTGCTCTGCCTGAAGCCGGGGCAGTCCGTGCCGCCGCACCGACACGAGGGGTTCGAGATCGTGCTCCAGCCTCTCCAGGGCGCGGCCGAGGCCGTGCTCGACGGGGAGCCCGTGACGCTGCGGGCCGGCGAGGTCTTCTTCGTGGACGGCGCGAACGACTTCGCGCCGGTCAACAGGGGAGAGAGTAATTTCTCGATGCTCATCACGCTCGTGCGCCGCTGATGGGGCGTGCGCACGTGGGCTCTCGCCCGCAGGGTAGGGTAATCCTTGGGCGAGAGGGGGCCGCGCGCCTGTTAACAGCGCGCGCGGCCCTCGACACAGTACGAAGTCACCTGACCGAATCGGCGTTGAAGCGGTCAGCCCGCCTTCGAGTCAACCCGAGGCCGACGGAATATGAAGGGTAAGAAAGAGATGAAGAAGGCTATGACCGTGGCGCTCCCCGGAGCGGGGCTTAAGGCGGAGAAGATGCCGGGGCACTGGGTGCTCGCGCGGATGGGCAAGCGCGTGCTGCGGCCGGGCGGGATGGAGCTGACGCGACGGATGCTCGCCTCGCTGGGCATCGGCGGACGGGACGACGTGGTCGAGTTCGCGCCCGGCATGGGCGTCACGGCCCGCCTCACGCTCGCCTCAGGCCCGGCGTCCTACACGGCGGTCGAGCGCGACGAGGCGGCCGCGCGCATCGTGCGAGGCTACGTCGCCGGCGAGCGGCGGCGCGTGGTCGTCGGCAGCGCGGCCGAGACGGGGCTGCCCGCCGAGTCGGCCACGGTCGTCTACGGCGAGGCGATGCTGACGATGCAGACCGACGAGACGAAGCGGCTGATCGTGCGCGAGGCGGCGCGGCTGCTCCGGCCCGGCGGGCGCTACGCCATCCACGAGATGTGCCTGCGCGACGGGGTGGGCGGGGAGGTGCGTAGAGAGGTGGAGCGGGCGCTCACCGGCGTCGTCCACCACGGCGTCAAACCGCTGTCAGTCTCCGAGTGGCGGCGGCTGCTTGAAGGCGAGGGCTTCGAGGTTCGTGCGACCGAGACGGCGCCGATGGCCCTGCTCGAACCGGCGCGCGTCGTCCGCGACGAGGGTTTCTTCGGGGCGCTGCGCTTCGCCTTCAACGTGCTGCGCGACCGTGACGCGCGCCGGAGGGTCTTCGAGATGAGGAGGGTCTTCCGCCGCCAACGCGGTCAGATCGCCGCCGTCGCCATCACGGCGGTGCGCGCGTAAGCGCGGGCCTTGGGACGGTTTAAAGATTCGGGCGGCAGGGACGCTGACTCAGCGCGGCGCCCCTCCGGAAAAGCGCGGGGGAAGGTTCTCGATCTCACGCTTCATCCCCTCGCGCACCGAGTCGAGTTCAGATTCGGCGAGAAGCGCCACGGGCCAGAGGTAGACCTGCCCCTCCTCCACACGGTTGTGCTCGGCCAGACGGTCGGCCACCGCCGACGCACGCCCCTTGATTTGAAGGAGCAGCTCGCTATCAGGCGGGCCGTCCTGCGCGGCCAGCTCGCGCGCGGCGTTCACGGCCCCGGCCAACTCGCGCATGAAGAAGTCGTGGTCTTCGCGTAAGCGCTCGACGGCCGCACGCACCTCCCCCGGCGTCGGCGCGCCGTCCGTCCCGTCTCCCCGACTTCCTACGGAAGCGTTTAGCAAAGCGGGGAAGAGGTGCAGGTGTTCGGCCCTGATGTGGACGGCGAGCCGCGCCCACAGGTAGTCGAGTTTCTCGAACACCCCGCGCGCGCCGCCGCCGTCGAACTCCCGCCACAGGTCACCGAACAGGGCACCGACTTCGGCGTGGTCGTCTACTAATACGTCGTTCATCCTATCGCCTCTGTCCGCCGCGCGTGGAATACCCGGCGGGTCGGACTGAGGGTAACACCAAACGGAGCGACGCGCCCCTTGAGGTGACCGCCCGAGGACGGGAAGATTTCCATCCAGGGGTTTTAGATTTGCGCCCTGAACCATTCTTCACTGCGGAACATAACCTATTGTCACAGTTCGCCGGCGCCAACCCGACCGTGCTCCTGGCAGAAGACCGGGAGGACATGCGCAACGTGCTGAGCCTTGAGCTTCGGCACAATGGCTGCCGCGTCATCACGGCGGCCGACGGCCGCGAGGCGGTCGAGGCGGCGCTCCTGGCGCACCCCGACCTCATCGTCATGTACTTGCACATGCCACGCCTGGACGGGCTCGCGGCGACCGAGCAGATACGGGCGCACAGCGAGTTGGACAGGGTTCCGATTATCGCCGTCACGGCCTTCGACACCTACGGCAGCCGTGAGGCGGCGCTCGAAGCCGGGTGCCAGGACTATCTGCACAAGCCGCTCAACCCCGGCGCGCTCGAACGCGCCATCCGCGGCGCGCTGCCCGGTTTCGTCTTCGAGCACGGCGCAGCGCAAGACACGTCGAACGGGCGCGAGTAGAATCGCGCCCGTTCGACGATCTTCCTCCGTCCCGCCTATAAACATCATTAAAACCCGCTATCGCAGCGAGCCAAGAATTTCTGGCTACGCGACGCCTCCTGTCTAAATCACAAAATGAACGCGATGCACTGTTTCCAATTATCTGGGTTTATTACGTTTATGAATAAATCAAAATAGTTCTTGACTTATTTCAGAAGAGGCGTATTTTAATGAGCCACGGCCAGTCAAGAACGAAAGCTCAACACAGGAGAAGCGTCATGCCGAGCGAAGAAAGCCGAAAAAGGGTAGCCGGGCAAACGGGGGAAGCCCCTGTTACACGAGCGTCTGAGGAACCATCTGCGGACGGCGGGAGCCGTGTGCGTGTGTCGCCAAAGGGCGGGGGCGCGCGGTCACGCATCATCACGAAGGTGAAACTGGCCTTGGTACTGGCGACGGCCGTGCTGATGCTTTTCACGGTCGTGAGGCCCGGCGACGCACGCCGCGGCGGCGGCGAAGGCCGCCAGGCGGAGGAGGAGAAGCCTTTGACGGCCGAGGCCCAGCAGAGGCTGGTCGAGGAGGGGAAGCAGATCTTCCGTTTCGACACCTTCGGCGACGAGGTCTGGTGGGGCGACACGCTCAAACTCCACGACGCGATTCAGGGCTCGAAGTTCGGCGGCGTCGGCCCGGGCGTTAGTCCCAAGACCGCGCTCGCCGTCGGCCTGAAGGTTGACATGGAGGCGCTGCCGGCCGCGCTCGTCGAACAAATCCAGCAGGGCAAGGTCGATCTCGACGACCCGGCGACCACGCTGGCCCTCATCAAGCTCGACGCCGTCCTCGGCGTCAAAGGGCAGTTCAACTCCGACGGCAGCATGAAGACGATGGGCATCAGTTGCGCCCTCTGCCACTCGACCGTGGACGACGCCTTCGCGCCAGGGATAGGCCGCCGACTCGACGGCTGGGCCAACCGCGACCTCGACGTGGGAACCATTGTCTCGCTGGCCCCCGACCTGACCGCCATCCAGAACCTGCTCGGCGTAGACCGCCCGACCCTGAACACCGTGCTGCGGAGCTGGGGGCCGGGCGAGTTCGACGCCGAGGTCAGCTTCGACGGCAAGGCGTTCCGCCCTGACGGCAAGCCCGCCTCGACGCTGATTCCCCCCGCGTTCGGCCTGGCCGGCATCAACCTCCACACTTGGAATGGCTGGGGGAGCGTGCCGCAGTGGAACGCCTTGGTGGCGAACCTTGAGATGCACGGCGTGGGCAACTTCGACGACGAGCGCCTGAACGACCCCGTCAAGTTCCCCATCGCCGCGCGTGAAGGCTTCGCGCACGTGCGCAACGAGGTTGACCTGATAACGCCGAAGCTGCCGGCGCTGCACGCCTACCAGCTCTCCATCGACGCGCCCTCGCCGCCCGTGGGCAGCTTCGACGAGGTGGCCGCGAAGAAGGGCAAGGAGCTGTTCAGCAACAAGGCCGGGTGCGCCACCTGCCACACGCCGCCGCTCTACACCGAGTCGGGCTGGAACATGCACACGGGGGCCGAGATCGGCATCGACGAGTTTCAGGCGATGCGCTCGCCCGACGAGCGATACCGCACGGCCCCGCTCAACGGCCTGTGGACACACCAGAAGGGCGGCTTCTACCACGACGGGCGCTTCGCGTCCCTGCTCGACGTGGTCAACCACTACGACGGCCACTTCAAGCTTGCTCTCACGGGGCAGGAGAAGGGGCAGCTCGTCGAGTTCATGAAGTCTCTGCCGTCGCCGACGACGGCCGTGGACGTGAACGACCCGACCGACTTCGTCGCGCAGCACTACCGCGACTTCCTCGGCCGCGAGCCGGACGCGCCGGGGCTCAACTTCTGGAGGGCCGAGATCGAGTCCTGCGGAATGGAGCCGGTCTGCGTGGAGGCGAAGCGCGTCAACGTCTCGGCGGCCTTCTTCCTCTCCATCGAATTCCAGGAGACCGGCATCCTCGCCTACAAGGCTTACAAGGCCGCCTTCGGGAACATGCCCGGCACGCCCGTGCCCCTGACGTTCGCCGAGTTCCTGGCCGACAAGCAGCAGCTCGCGGGCGGCGTCGTCATCGGCCAGCCCGGCGCGGAGATGCAGCTTGAGCAGAACAAAGTGGCTTACTTCAACGCCTTCGTTCAGCGCGAGCGCTTCACCACGGCCTACCCGGCGGCGCTCACACCCCAGCAGTTTGTGGACGCCCTGAACGTCAACACCGGCGGGTCGCTGACCGCGGAGGAGAGGCAGGCGGCCGTCGGCGAGTTCGGCGGCGCGCCGACGGCCGGCGACGTTGCGGCGCGGGTGCGCGCGCTGAGGCGTGTGGTCGAGAACGCGGAGTTCTCGCGCCGCGAGAGGAACCGCGCGTTCGTGCTGATGGAGTACTTCGGCTACCTGCGGCGCAACCCGAACGAGGCGCCCGACACGAACTTCAACGGCTACGACTTCTGGCTGAACAAGCTCGAAGAGTTCGGCGGCGACTTCGTCCGCGCCGAGATGGTGAAAGCCTTCATCACGTCGGACGAGTACCTGCGCAGATTCGGCTTCTAGGCCGGGGCGCCTTTCCCGTACGGGTATACGGACACCAACTTATCGGAGGAACCATGAGGAGTACACACTTACGCACAAACGGCGTCCCGGCAGCTCTCGTCGTCGCGGCGGCCCTGATTTTCGGGGCCGCCACCTCGACGGCCACGAGCGGAAACACACTTCACGAACCCCACACGGCGGCCGTCACCGACCCGCAGATCGCCGCCATCGTCGTCGCCGCCAACACGGTGGACATCGAGTTCGGGAAGCTCGCACGGACGAAGACCCAGAACGAGAAGGTCAAACAGTTCGCGGAAACGATGATTAACGACCACACCGCGGTGAACAAGTCGGCGGTCGATTTAGTCACCAGGCTCGGCGTCACCCCGGAGGAGAGCGAGACGAGCCGCGGCCTGACGGCGAGCGGCGAGAAGACGCTCGCCCGTCTCGGCGCCCTGAGCGGCGAGGAGTTCGACAGGGAGTACATCGCCAACGAGGTCGCCTACCACAAGCTCGTCATCGGAGCGGTGGATAAGACCTTAATCCCGAACGCGAAGAACGCGGAGCTGAAGGCGGTGCTCGTGGGCGTCCGCCCCGCGCTGGTCGCGCACCTAGAGCACGCCGAGCAGATTCAGGCCGAGCTGGCCGGGAAGAAGCCCGCTAAAGCGACGCACAGGCATTAAGGCGGGCGTCGCTTTAGTCGCAAAGGGCGTGCGCGTCGGCTTTCGCAGCAAAGCCGACACGCCGACGCGCCGCCCGCCGGCCCGCCGCACGCAGGTGCGACGATACGCGCCCGACTCAAACCACTTCCGCGACACGCGAAAGGTCTAAGTCATGTCTCCGAATTATTCTCGTTATCATCACGCAATCACGTGCGCACTGCTCTCCGCATGCGTGGCTCTGTCAATCCTGACACTCACCTCGGCCGCCGCCCCGAAGCCTCGAACCCACACGGTCGCCCTGCGCGGGATGAAGAACCTCCCGGCGACGCTGTTGGTCAGGGCCGGCGACACGGTCGTCTGGAAGAACGAGGACGTCGTGCCTCACACCGCCACCGACCGTGGCAAGGTCTTCGACTCGGGGAACATCGAGCCCGGCGGCTCCTGGAGTTACGTGGCCGGCACGAAGGGCACTTTCTCCTACTACTGCGCCTACCACCCCAACACGCAGGGCAGGCTCGTCGTGCGCTGAACGACCGGAGGGGAAATCATGTCACACCGTTTACTGAGAACGTTAACGTTGGCGTCGGCCGTGGCCTGCGTGGGGCTGCTGGGCGCGGCGTGCGGCGGGCAGAACGAGGGCGGGTCGGCCGCGAACGTCAACCGGGCCGCGAACGGCGGGGCTTCGTCGGAGGCCGCGGGCGGCGCCGCGCCGGCCAGCACGGGGCCGCAACGGGTAGAGATGGGCGACGACGTTTTCCGGCCGGCGCAACTGACCGTCGCGGCCGGCACGAAGGTGACCTGGGTCAACAAGGGCAGCAAGGCGCACACCGTCGTGAGTAACGACAAGCTCTTCGACTCGGGGCTGGTGAACGTCGGCGGGGAGTTCTCGCACACGTTCGACGCCCCCGGCACTTACCTGTATCACTGCGCCCCGCACGCGAAGATGATCGGCCGGCTCGTCGTCAAGTAGCCGACGTGTGAAGGCTGGGCCCCCACGCTTCGGAGGACTAAAAAGATGGGCTTGCCGCTGCCGCCGTTCTCCTGGGAACACATTCACCCGATCCTGGTCAACTTCACCGCCGCGCTGATACCCGCGTCGGTCTTCAGCGACCTGTCGGGGAGGCTGCTGCGGCGGGAATCTCTCAGGCACGCGGCCTGGTGGACGCTGCTCTACGCGGCGCTGGTCACGCCCGGCACGGCGCTGTCGGGCTGGTTCTGGAAGAGGTCTATCGAGGCCGCGCTCTCCCCGGAGTTGATAGCCGTCCACCAGTGGCTCGGGATTGGGTTGGCCTTCGCCTTCCCCCTCCTCGTGGGGTGGCGCTGGAGATTTCACAGACGCGGCGAGAGCCCCGGCCCCGCATATTTCGTGACGGCCGTGCTGACCCTGTTGGCGCTGATGTATCAGGGCCACGTCGGCGGGAGTATGGCCTTCGGTTAGGTTTTGAAAATGGAAAACGTGAGAGACGACAGACTCGTACCGTCGAAAGCCGAGTTGAGGCGCGGGGCGGGCGCTCTCCCCTATTTTCGTCGGAATGTCGCGCGGGTGACATTCGCCGCGGGAAAGAGGCGCAAGAATCAACATCAGGCGCGGCGGGAAGATGCAAAACCTGAAAACCGCGTTTCCGATTTAGCAAACCGCTTCAGGAACAAAAATCAGTAGACCGGACGGCTCTGCAACACAGCCCGATGCCCATCATGGAATATAACGAATTCCCCCTCGCGAACACATCCGACCTCCGCGCCGGGGAGATGAAGGAAGTCTCCGCGGGCGGTACGAGAATCCTGCTGGCGCGCGTCGGCGACGAGTACCACGCCGTCGGCGCGACCTGCCCGCACTACGGCGCGCCACTCGCCGAAGGCGCGCTCTGCGGCACGCGCGTCGTCTGCCCTTGGCACCACGCCTGCTTCGACGTGACGACCGGCGGCCTCGCGGAGCCGCCCGCGCTCGACTCGCTCCCGCGGTACGAGGTGCGTGTCGAGGGCGGGCGTGTGCTGGCGCGCGTGCCCGACGAGGCGAAAGACCGCGTGCCCCCGCGCATGGCGCGGCGCGACGGCTCGGACGCGCGGCTCTTCGTCATCCTCGGCGCGGGCGCCGCCGGGTACGCCGCGGCGCAGACGCTGCGCGAGGACGGCTTCCGCGGGCGCGTCGCGCTCGTCACGCGCGAAGACCGCGCCCCTTACGACCGCCCGAACCTCAGCAAGGATTACCTACAGGGCAACGCCGAGCCAAAGTGGATGCCGCTCCGAGCCGAAGAGTTTTATAAGGAGCATGACATCGAGCTGCTGTGCGGGCGCGAGGTGACGCGCGTGGACGCGGCCGCGAAGACGGTGACGTTCTACGGCGGCGACACGCTGGCCTACGACGCGCTGCTCGTGGCCACGGGCGGCTCGCCGCGACGCCTCAACATCCCCGGCTCTGACCTCCGGAACGTCTGCCTGCTGCGCTCCTTCTCCGACGCCGATATCGTCATCGAGACGGCCCGCCGCTCGCAGCACTGCGTCGTCGTCGGCGCGAGCTTCATCGGCATGGAGGCGGCCGCCTCGCTGCGCGCGCGCGGCCTCGACGTGACGGTGGTCGCGCCCTCGCGCGAGCCCTTCGAGACCACGCTCGGCCCCGAGGTCGGCGCCCTCTTCCGCCGCGCGCACGAGGCGCAGGGCGTCAGCTTCAAGCTCGGCTCCATCGTCTACCGCTTCGAGGGGACGAGCGTCGTCGAGGCCGTCACGCTGGAGGGCGGCGAGCGGATCGAGGCGGACATGGTACTGGCCGGCGTCGGCGTGCACCCCGCGACCGGCTTCCTCGCAGGCGTCACGCTCGACGAGGGCGGCGCCGTCGTCGTGGACGCGCACATGCGCGCGGCCGACGGCCTCTACGCGGCGGGCGACATCGCCTCCTTCCCCGACCCGCGCACGGGCGAGCGGGTTCGCATCGAGCACTGGCGCACGGCGCAGCAGCAGGGCCGCGTCGCGGCGCACAACATGGCCGGGCGGGGCACGGCCTTCGACGGCGTGCCCTTCTTCTGGACGCGCCAGTTCGACACGGGGCTGCTCTACGTCGGGCACGCCCCGCGCTGGGACGAGATCATCTACCAGGGCGACGTGGCGGCGCAGGACTTCCTCGCCTTCTACGTGAAAGACGGGCGCGCTCTGGCGGCGGCGGGAGTCAACCGCGACCGCGACATGGCCGCGGTGGAAGAGTTGATCCGGCTCAACCTGATGCCGGGGGCGGACGAACTGAAGGGTGGGGCGACTGACTTCGCCGGGTTGCTTCACGCCCTCGCCGCCGATCCGAAGTGCCTGAACGCGGGCGCCTGCGCCGCCTGATGTGAGCCATGATTGACTCGGGAGAATATTGTCGGCGCCGGTCGTTAGCCGGTGCGGGTGTCCGAGGCGGCGGGGGCCGCGGCGCGAGGTGCGCCGCCGGCCCCCGCCCTCTTGCGGCGCGGCTTCGCGCCGCCTCCCCGAACCGGCGGCGGGCGCTGGCGGAAAGGGTGGTCAACTGCGTAGACTACACGGGCTCAGACTCACATAGCCCTCTGCTGAGAACTCGACTCCCGAAACACCTTGCCACTTGCCCCATCCCGACTCGGCGCGCAAGCGTGCGCGCGACACAACCAAGCAACGAGGTAAGGAGCTAACATGACAGCCACAGCATCGACACTCTCATGCGCCGGCGGTGGAACTCATGCCGCCGGCGTCGGAGGCCGTCCCGCCGCCGCGGCACGGGGCGAGGAGGCGGAGGTGCACGGCCACCGCATTCAACTCTTCGACGGGCTCGGCCCCGCCGACATGGCGGAGATCACGGCCGCGGCGCGCGCGCTGCGCAAGGAGCGCGGCGAGTTCGTCTACACGCCGGGCGACCGCGCCGAGACCGTCTACGTCCTCAGGAAGGGGCGCATCAAGCTGTCCGTGCTCTCGGAGTCGGGCAAGGAGTTCGCCATCGACATCTTCCAGCCCGGCGACATCTTCGGCGAGTTCGCGCTCGTGGACGACACGACGCGCAGCAACATGGCGCAGGCGCTCGACGACGCGCTGATGTGGGTCTTCGGCAAGCGCGACTTCCTCCGGCTGCTGGAGGCGCGCACGAAGCTCGCCATGAACTACATCCGCCTCGTCGGCGGCCGCCGCCGCCGGATGGAGAAGAAGCTCTCCGACATCACGACGAAGGACGTGGCGGCGCGCGTCTGCGAGCTGCTCCACGAAATCTCGACCACCTCCGCGGCCGCGAACCAGGCCGCGCCCGAGCTGCTCGTCCCGCTCACGCACCAGGACGTGGCGAGCCTCCTCGGCGCCTCGCGCCAGACGACCACGACGGTCCTAAACGACCTGGAGCGCCGCGGCATCATCGAGTTGGGTCGCGGGTGGATACGCGTCACACACCTCAAGGAGCTACAGGTCTACGTCGGCTCGCTCGCGCTGGCCTGCGCGCAATTTATTTTTCATCACTGTCAGTTGGCTGACATTCTCATCACGGCTTCGCTTGCATAATACGCTCACATTCGGAGAGCACTTCGGCAGCCACCAGACTTCAGACGTGCCCTTGCTGCCTCTCCCGCTCATCTCCGAATGAACTTCAAGGGGAAGCAATAAAACAATTCGTACGGAACCCTTCCCGTAAGGCTTGAGGCGTCTTGCGTCCGACACGGCGCGCCGCCGCTCGCAGGGCAGGGGTCTGTCTGAAACCCGCCACAGGCCGCCGCGCTCAGGGGCCGGTTGGGGTGGGCCGAGGTGTGCACGCGCGGGACGTAAGTCGCGGCGCCCACCCCGCAACAGTCAACCATTCCGAACAGACACTAAGGAGAACCTGACAATGAGAACGAGCAACAGCAGGGCGAGGCGGACGCCGCGGCTCGCCATCTTCGCGGCGTCGCTCATGTCGGCGGCCGCGCTGGCCTTCGGCACGACCGGCTTCGCCGACAGCGGCAGCGGCCTCGGCACGTCGCCCTTCGACTTCACGGACGCCGTCTACCGCTCCCACGGCATCCTGCCCGAGAACATCGTGCTCCGCGTCGGCGACGCCAGCCGCGCCGGCGACTTCGTCATCGACAACACCAACACCGACCCGAACCGCCGCAACGTCCGCACCATCGAATCGACGCCGGGCACGACCGGCTCCAGCGGCCTGACCTACGCCAACATCTTCGGCGTGCTCAACTCCGCCAGTTTCGAGCGCAGCGCCTCGGGGCAGTTGACCTCGCGCGGCGCGCAAGCCTTCGACACGGCCGAGCGCTTCCGCGTCTTCATCTTCCCGAAGGCGTCGAACGGCTCGATCCTCGACCCGTTCCTCCCGAACAAGCGGCAGGACAACGTCTTCGACACGCGCGACGGCTACTTCTCGAACGACCCGCTCGGCCTCTGGGTCGCCGTCTGGGTCGTCTACACGCCGAAGGCTTTCACGTCTTCGGGGCGCAAGGAACTCGACCCCATCGCCGCCACCAACGGGCGCGACCTCGACGGCACGCCCATCCTGACGAGCCCCTCGCAGATAGACAACCTGGCCTCGAAGGGCTTCATCGAGCTGCGCACGCGACCCGTTGACGACCCCGTCTTCCGCTGGGTCATCTGCCCCATCCCCGAAGACCCGCGCGACGGCTTCATCCGCCCCGACGCCTTCATCCGCGACGTGACGCGGCCGGGTGACGTGCCCGTCTTCCCCGCGCTCCGCAACAACTTCCGCTGCCTGCGGGACTCCGGCGACTGGTGCGACTAGGCCGCGACACTCCCCGCCCGCGCCCCTCGCAGACGGCGCGGGCGGGGGGCGACGGCGCCGACCCGTGAAGGGGCCGCCCCGCGGCGGCCCCGCCCCCAACCAGACAGCGCAACGCTATTCAGGACGGTTTCGGGCCGGAGCCCGGAGCCCCGGGACTCCTCTACTTTTTTTCAGACCCCAGGGGTCGCCCTGCAAAAATTCGGAAGGAGAACACGCCATGGCGAACATCTCGAAGATTGATAGAAGCGCCGAGAAGGAGAAGCAGCGGGCCGCGAAGAACCGGCGCGAGATCATCGCGGCGGGCTTGAGCCGGCGCGACATGCTTAAGATGGGACTGCTGACGGGCGCCGGGCTGCTCGTCCCCGTTTCGGGGTTGAGCGTCCGCGCGCGCACCAGCGCCGGCCGCCTCCTCTACGACAGCGGCAGCGGGAGCGGCCCGAGCAGCCCGCCGATGACGCCCTTCATCCAGCCGTTCACGCGCATGACCGTCAAGCAGCCGAGCGCGGTCTTGAACCCCGCGCCGAGCGTCATCCCGAACATCACCGGCGGCGAGGGGCGCACCATCAACCACCAGGCCCTCCAGATGTTCCCGCCGGTCAAGTTCTACGAAGTCGAGCAGCGGCTCACGAACATCATCACGCACCCGGAGCTGGACCCGCAGCCGCTCTGGGGCTTCGACGGGCTCGTCCCCGGCCCGCTCTACGTCGAGCGCTACGGCAAGCCCGTTCTCGTCCGCAACCGCAACAGCCTGCCGGCCAACAACGGCGGCTTCGGCAAGAACATCGTCACCACGCACCTGCACAACGGCCACACGCCGTCGGAGTCGGACGGCAACCCGTGCGACAACTACGGCCCCGGCAAGTGGTACGACCAGCACTACCCGAACGTCTTGGCCGGCATCCTCTCGACGCACCAGGAGACCGGCGGCGACATCCAGGAGGCGATGTCCACGCTCTGGTACCACGACCACATGCACGACTTCACCTCGCAGAACGTCTACAAGGGGCTGGCCGGCATGTACCTGCTCTTCAACGACCACGACACCGGCGACGAGACGACCGGCTTCCACCTCCCCTCGTTCGGCGACGGCGCGAGCGACGACAGCAACTTCGACGTGCCGATGCTCTTCAGCGACCACCTCTACGACGAGGACGGCATGGTCACCTTCGACACCTTCAACTTCGACGGCGTGCTCGGCGACCGCTTCCTCGTCAACGGCAAGGTGCAGCCTGTGATGCACGTCCACCCGCGGCGCTACCGCTTCCGCTGGCTCGACGCCGGCCCGTCGCGCTTCTACCAGCTCTTCTTCACCGACATGTCGAACCGCAACCAGCGGATCAAGTTCCACCAGATTTCGACCGACGGCAACCTGCTCCACCGCCCCGCCGAGGTCGAGAGCGTCCGCATCTCGGTGGCCGAGCGCGCCGACATCATCATCGACTTCTCGAAGTACGCGGGCAAGACCCTCTACATCGAGAACCGGCTGGAGCAGGAGGACGGGCGCGGCCCCTCGGGCGACGTGGTGGGCGCCGGCCAGGGCAACCTGATCCTCAAGATCGTCGTGGACCTGCCGCCCGTCGCCGACAACAGCATCGACCCGGCGACCATCACCCAGTTCTACGGGCTGCCCAGCAAGACGGCCACCCCGCGCATCACGCGCACCTTCAACTTCGACCGCTCGAACGGCAACTGGACGATCAACGGCCGCTCGATGGACCCGGAGTGTCAGGAGGTGCGGGCGCGCGTGGCGAAGAACTCGGTCGAGCACTGGGTCGTCAACAACAGCTCGGGCGGCTGGCAGCACCCGGCGCACATCCACTTCGAGGAGTTCCAGTTCCTCTCCATCAACGGCCAGCCGCCCGCCTCCACGGGGCTCGTCCAGAACGGGCGCAAGGACGTGATTCGCCTGGAGCACAACATGCAGACGAAGGTCTTCTTCCGCTTCCGCGACTTCACCGGCAAGTACCCGTTCCACTGCCACAACGTCGTCCACGAGGATCACGCGATGATGCTCATGTGGGAGATCGTCGAGGGCGCGGGCGACAACAGGACGAACCCGTAAGAGGCGCGCGCGCCGCGGCCGGGTTGCGCGGCCGCCGCGCGCGAGAAAGGAGAGGCCCAATCATGAGAAGCATGTGGAGAAGAACGCTCACGGGGCTCGCCGGCGTCGCGCTGCTCGTCGGGCTCGCGCTCACGCCCGGCGGGAGCGCCGCCAACGGCGGCGAGAAGAAGCGGGTGAGGACGCCGCGCGAGAAGCTGGCCGAGCGCAGCTTCCCGAACGTCGTGCTCACCACGCACGAGGGCAAGAAGGTCAGGTTCTACGACGACCTCGTCAAGGACAAGATCGTCCTCATCAACTTCATGTACGTGAAGTGCGAGGGCATCTGTCCCGGGACGACGGCCAACCTGGTGCAGGTGCAGAAGCTGCTCGGGCCGCGCGTCGGCCGTGACATCTTCATGTACTCGATAACGCTCAAGCCCGAGGAGGACACGCCGGAGGCGCTCCGGCGCTACGCGAAGGCCTACAAGGTGGGCCCCGGCTGGCAGTTCCTGACCGGCGACCCGAAGGACGTGGAGCTTCTGCGCCGTAAGCTCGGCTTCATCGACCGCGACCCGGAGCGCGACGCCGTCAAGTCGAACCACATCGGGATGCTGCGTTGGGGCAACGAGCCGCTGACGCTGTGGGCGGGCTGCCCCGGGTCGCTCGCGCCCAGGAAAATCGTGAAGGAGATCGGCCTCGTGGACTGGCCGACGGCCCCCGTGGCCGGGAGAGGAGGAGAGGACAAATGAGGAAGCACCTTTTGATGACGAGGGCCCTGCTCGCCGCCGCGCTGGCGACGGCCGGCGCGACCCTGACGGCCGGCGCGCAGACAGTGTCCGGGACGACGGCCGAGACTACGTCCGAGACGACCATCCAGAAGGCCGCGGCCGGATTCGCCGTCGGGCAGGGGCCGGAGGGCGTCGCCGCCGACGGGGCGGGCGTCTTCGTGGCGAACCAGTTCGGCGACACGGTCACCAGGCTGTCGGCGGACGGGGCCATCGTCGGCACCTACCCCGTCGGCCGCCGCCCCGTCGCCGTGGCCTTCGACGGCGTGTCGGTCTGGGTGGCGAACTACCTCGGCAACGACGTGATGAGGCTCGACCCTTCGTCGGGCGCGGTCTTAGGCACATACGCCGTCGGCGAAGGGCCGGGCGGGCTACTCGCGGCCGGCGGCCACGTCTGGGTGGCGAACCGCAACTCGAACACCGTGACGAAGCTCAGCGCCTCGGACGGCCTGACGCTCGGCACCTACGCGGTCGGCTCGCGCCCGCTGGCGCTGGCGACCGACGGGGCTTACGTCTACGTCACGAACAACAACAGCGACACGGTGACGAAGCTGCGCGCGTCGAACGGCGTCGTGGTCTCCACCTTCAAGGTCGGCGACGGCCCCTTCGGCATCGCCTTCGACGGGGCCAGCTTGTGGGTCGCCAACTTCGGCAGCAACAACGTGATGAGGCTCGGCACCGACGGGACGTTGCAGGGCACGTACGCGGTCGGCGACGGCCCCGTCTCGGCCATCCACCACGGCGGCGTCGTCTACGTCGTCAACAACGGCGGCGACAGCGTGACGAAGCTGAGCACGCTGGACGGCGCGAACCTCGGCTCGCTC
>DAIRFV010000012.1:17623-32491 GCA_036794905.1 Pyrinomonadaceae bacterium
CTCGTCGCCGCCGTCGTCGCCCTCGTGACTGTCGGGGCGTCCGAGGCGTCGGCGCGGTGCGACGGGCTGCATCAACACGGCCGGCAACACGCCGCGAAGAAGACGAACCAGCGCGCACGCTCCGCGCGCCAGCGGGCGCGGACGCGCAGGCGCGCGGGGCGGCAGACGGTCGCGTACGTCTGCCCGATGCACCCGGACATCCGCGAGCATTCGCGCGGGACTTGTCCGAAGTGCCTGATGGAGTTGGAGGCGGAGCCGCGCGGCGTGAAGGCGGGCCGGGCCGGGACGGCCGCGTCGGGCGGCATGTGAAGGAGAAGCGATGACCTACACACTTGCAATCGGGATGATCGGGACGCAGGAGCTGCTCATCGTCCTCGGAATCTTACTGCTCATCTTCGGCGGCACGCGCCTGCCGCAACTGGCGAAGGGACTCGGCGCGAGCATACGCGAGTTCAAGCGCGGGACGGCGGGGCTGGACGAGGCCGCCGGAGTGGGCGAGGCGGCCGAACGCCGGCTCGAATAGGGGCGCGGAGAAGGCGGCACGGCGGGGCGTGTGCGGGGGGGCCGCACACGCCCGGCAAGTGCCGCGCGAGGGCTGACGATGCACTGCTTACTGTTTCTCGAATTCATCGGGACGACCGAGCTGCTCGTGGTGCTCCTCGTCGCGCTCGTCGTCTTCGGCCCGCGCAAGCTCCCGGAGTTGGGGCGCTCCCTCGGCCGCGCGCTCGGCCAGTTGCAAGCCGCCTCCGACGACTTCAAACGCACCTGGGAGACGGAGTCGCGCGTTGATGCCGGGGTAAGGTCAAAGCCCCCGCGGCCGCGCACGCCCGAAGCGCTTCAGGAAAGTCCCGCCGCCGAAAGGCTCTCACAGGAGTCATAGACATGCTTACCGTCATGGAGGGTTTCACACGCCCGCTCGCGCGCGGGCTCGCAGCGGGCCTCAGCCTCTGTTTCGCGCTGTTGACGTTAGCCTTCGTTGTAGGCGACGCGCGGGTCGCGCGCGCGCAGCAGGGCGTTTCGTCGGCGACTCTTGCCGGGCGCGTCGAGGACGCGGGCGGGGCGGCCGTGGGCGGCGCGACGGTCGTCGTCGCGCACCTCGACACGGGGGGACGCCTGACGGCCGTCTCCGACGGGGAGGGGCGGTACCGCTTCGCATACCTGCCGGTCGGCGCCTACCGGCTCCGCGCCGAGTGCCCCGGCTTCGCCGCATACAGCAGGGAACTGGTGCTGACGCTCGGGCAGGCGGCCGACCTCACGGTCAGGCTGAGCGTGGCCGGCGTGGTGGAGAGTGTCGAGGTCGCCGCGGGCGCGGGCGTGCTCGAAGTCTCGCGCGCGCAGCTCTCCGAGACGATTCTGCCGCGCGAAGTGGACGGCCTGCCTTTGAACGGGCGCAACTATCTCGACCTCGCCCTGCTCGTCCCCGGCGCGTCGCGCACCAACACCGGCTCCGTGCAGCGCTTCGCGGAGACCTCCGCGGTCGCCGGCACCGGCCTCTCGTTCGCGGGGCAGCGCAACCTCAACAACGGCTTCGTCGTTGACGGCCTCTCGGCCAACGACGACGCGGCCAACCTCGCGGGCACTTCGTTCAGCCAAGAGGTGGTGCGGGAGTTTCAGGTCGTCACCTCGGGCGGCATCGCCGAGTTCGGGCGGGCGTCGGGCGGCGTCGTCAACGTCGTCACGAAGTCGGGGACGAACGACTTTCGCGGCAGAGTCTACGGCTTCCTGCGCAACCAGAGGCTCGACGCGCGCAGCCCCCTCGCCCCGCACAAAGACCCGCTCACGCAGGCGCAGTACGGCGCGACCTTCGGCGGCCCCGTCCGGCGCGACCGCACCTTCTTCTTCTCGAACTTCGAGCAGACACGTCTGAACAACGCCGCCGTCGTCACCATCACGCCGGCCGCGGCCGCGGCCCTCAATGCGCGCCTCGACGCTACAGGCTACGGCGGCCCGCGCCTTTCGACGGGCGTCGTGCCCACCTCTCACGACGCGACCAACTTCCTCCTACGCCTCGACCACCGTCTCGGGCAGTCGAGTCACATGACAGCGCGCTACCACCTCTACCGGATCGACGCGCTCAACGCGCGCAACGTCGGGGGCCTGAACGCCGTGAGCCGGGGGGCGGCGCTCGAAAACAGCGACCAGTCGCTCGCCCTGAGTCTGGTGACGACGCTGGGGCAGAGCGCGCTCAGCGAGACCCGCCTCCAGTTCACGCGCAGCCGCCTCGCCGCGCCGGTCAACGACGAGTCGGGGCCGGCCGTCAACATCTCGGGCGTCGCCAGCTTCGGCACGGCCACCTTCTCGCCGACGCGTCGGGACGCCGACGTGTTCGAGGCGGTCAGTAACCTGACGGCGCAACGCGGCGCGCACGCCCCCAAGTTCGGCGTCGATTACCTGCACAACAATCTGCGCATCGAGTTCCCCGGCGCGACGCGCGGCGCCTACACCTTCACCTCGCTCCCGAACTTTCTCGCGGGCAACTACGGCAGCTTTCAGCAGGCGTTCGGCGAGCCCATGCAGGCCATCTCGAACCCGAACGTCGGGCTCTACGCGCAGGACGAGTGGAAGCCGCGCACAGACCTGACCGTCAACGCGGGGCTGCGCTACGACGCGCAGATGCTCCCCGACCCGGTCAGGACGGACGCGAACAATTTCGCCCCGCGGCTCGGGGTGGCGTACGCGCCGGACTTCCCGGGTCGTGGGCGCAGGACGGTCTTGCGCGCCGGCCTCGGACTCTACTTCGACCGCGTGCCGCTGCGCGCCGTCTCGAACGCCTTGCAGCGCGACGGCGCGAAGCACCTGGTCGTGCAGCTCGCGCCGACGGACGCGGGCGCGACGCGCTTTCCCGCCATCCTGCCTTCGCTTCCGGCGTTTCTCCCGACGAGGCCGAACGTCACGCGCATCGACCCCGGTATCGGCAGCGGGTACAGCCGACAGGCCAACGTCCAGTTAGAGCGCGAGCTGCCCGGCGGCTCTGTGTCGGTCGGATACGTCCGCCTTCGCGGGCGGCGGCTCATCCTTTCGCGCAACGTCAACGCGCCGACGCTCACGGCGGCCGAGGCGCGCCGTCTCGGCGTGGCGAACCTCGGCCGCCCGGACTCCGCGTGGGGCAACGTCGGCCGCTACGAGTCCTCCGGCGACTCTTACTACGACGGGATGTTCGTCTCCTTCAACGTGCGCGCGGCCGCGTGGGGCGGCGCGCGCGTCTCCTACACGCTCTCGAAGGCGATAGACACGGCGGGCAACTTCTTCTTCAGCTCTCCGCAGGACAGCTCGAACCTGCGCGACGAGCGCGGGCTGTCGGACAACGACCAGCGCCACCGCCTGACCTTGAGCGGCACACTCGAAGCGCCGCGCACCGGCGCGCCGGGTCTGTGGCGCGGGCTCGCGGGCTTCCAGCTCGGCTACATCTTCACCTACGCTTCCGCGGCGCCCTTCAACGTCCTGACCGGCCACGACCGCAACGGCGACACGAACTTCAACGACCGCCCCGCGGGCCTCGGGCGCAACACGGGGCGCGGCTTCGGCTTCGCCTCGCTCGACCTGCGCCTCGGCCGCCGCTTCCCTTTGACCGAGCGCGCCGAACTGGAAACGGTCGTCGAGGGCTTCAACGTGCTCAACCGCGCGAACTACCAGGTGCCGAATAACGTCTACGGGTCGGCGCGCGCGCCGCTGCCGTCCTTCGGCCTGCCCACGGCCGCGGCAGACCCGCGACAGGTTCAACTCGGCCTGCGGCTCATGTTCTGAGTCAGAACGGCCTGCGGTAGCGGGCGGGCGAGTGCTGCGACTTAAGGCTCCCGTAACGAAAGACCGACCCGCCCGCTACCGCAGGCGGTTCTGACTCACAGCCATGTCCGCATCTATAAATTTTGACGATGAAGTCGAAGCCGGGCCATCCGTGGACGGCGGACGGATGTCTCTGTTCGAGCACCTCGACGAGCTGCGCCGCCGCCTCGTCCGCTCCTCCGTCTTCGTCTGCGCCGCGCTCGTCGCGTGCTGGTTCGTCTCCGACCGCGTCTACGACTTCCTCTCCGTCCCGATCAAGACCGCGCTCGCCGACGCGCGGCGCGGGCAGATGACCGCGCTGAGTTCGGAGGACGGCGCGCTGCCTCTCTTATCACTGCCGGAGGGGGCGGTCAGCCGATACGTCTTCGCCGCGCCGGTTCGGCTGAACGGGCGCGTCATCCCGCCGGGCGCGTCGGCGCTCGTGCGCGTCGCGCGGGTCGGCGGGCGCGCGGCGCTCCTGACCGAAGAGTCTCTGATAGTCGGAGACGCCGTGCTGCCGAAGGGGACGGCGCTCCCCTTCGACACCGACCCGGCGGGCGACGCCGCGGACGACCGGCTCATCGTCAGCACGGCGATGGAGCCGTTCTCGCTCTACCTGAAGGTGTCGCTCTACGGCGCGCTCTCGCTCTCCGTGCCCTTCCTGCTCCTGCAAGTCTGGGGGTTCATCTCGCCGGGGCTCTACCGCCACGAGCGCGGCTACGTGCTGCCCTTCGTCTCGCTCTCGTCGGCCTCTTTCCTCGCCGGCGCGCTCTTCGCCTATTACGTCATCTTCCCGCCCGCGGCCGTCTACCTGCTCGGGCTGGGCAAGGACTTCAGGCTCTTCCTCAAGGCCGACGACTACTTCGACTTCATCATCCTCATCATGCTCGGCATGGGCGTCGTCTTCCAGATGCCGGCCGTCACTTACGTGCTCTCGCGCATCGGCCTCGTCAACGCGTCCTACCTCGTGCGCGTCTGGCGTGTCTCGCTCGTCGCCATCATGGCCGCGGCGGCGGTGCTCTCGCCGACGGGCGACGTGCTCAACATGATGCTCTTCGCCGCGCCGATGGTCGTGCTCTATCTCGTCTCGATCTTCGTCGCCTGGCTGTGCGGGAGGCCGCGGCTGGCTCGCCCTGACCCGCTGTGAGTGGGTCGAGGCCGGCGAAGAGTCGAAGCTCCGACCTGACCCCTTTGACAGCCCCGGCGCCCTGCGAATACTCTGGGCGTGCGGCGAGCCTTCGGGTCGGCCGCTCTCATCAGATGAGTCAACTCTCGAACGCCTATCGCTCCTACTACTATTACGGCTCGCTCTCCGCGCGGAGGGACGGGGCGGCGATGGGCTGTCCGGGCGTGACGACGATGTAGCAGCGCCCGAAGACGAGTTTCCTGAACCGGCCACTTTCCTCCGACGAGGGGGAAGGTGGCCGGTTTTTTTCTGCCCGCCGTGTTACGGCAACCTGGAGAGGGACTTGAGATGAATATGACGGAATCGCGTCAACCTGTGTTGGGTGACCACGGCGACATGCGGCCGGTCGCGGCAGACACGGGCGCGTCGGCCGACCGGAACAGCATCGTGCAACTCTCGCCCGACCACCCCGGCTTCCGCGACGCGGAGTACCGCGCACGGCGCAACCGCATCGCGCGCCTGGCCCTCTTTTACCGCGCGGGCGAGACAGTCCCCGACGCGCCCTACACCGAGGAGGAGCACGGCGTGTGGCGGGCCATCTGGCGGGCGCTCGAACCGGCGCACGAGCGTCACGCCTGCGCCGAATATCTCGAATGCGTCAGGCGTCTGGAGCTGCCGCGCGACCGCATCCCGCAGATGCGCGAAGTCTCCGCGAGGGTCGAGGCGTGCAGCGGGTTCCGCCTGGAGCCCGTGGCGGGGCTGGTCGAGCCGCGCGTCTTTTTGGAGTCGCTGGCCCGCGGCGTCTTCCTCTCCACGCAGTACATACGCCACCACTCGGCCCCCCTCTACACGCCGGAGCCGGACGTGGCGCACGAGGTCTTGGGCCACGCCGTGACGCTGGCGAGCGAGGCGCTCGCCGAACTCAACCGCCTCTTCGGCGAGGCCGTCCGGCGGACGCGCTCCCCCGGAGCGCTGGAGCGTCTGTCACGCGTCTACTGGTTCACCGTCGAGTTCGGGGTGCTGCGCGAGGGGGGTGAGGTCAAGGCGTACGGCGCGGGGCTGCTCTCCTCGGCCGGGGAGCTGGCGGCGATGCGCGACGCGGAACTGCGACCACTCGACCTCGAAGCGGCCTCGCGCGCCGACTACGACCCGACCTGCTACCAGCCCCTCCTCTTCTGCGCCGACTCGTTCCGCGATGTGCGGCTGAAGCTCGGGGATTTCCTCGTGCGTTGGGGCGGGTGAGCAATACGTTCCTGGAGGACGGAGACTCAGGCGTGACGGGAGAGCCGCCCCTTCCGCAGTTCGTCGCCGCGCGTCAACGGGGTGACATCCAGCGGCGCCCGCCGACGTCGCACGGAGCCCGGCGGCAGCCGCAGTAACGCACGACTGATCGTCTTCGCCCCGAGGCGGGAGGCCGGGTCTTCGAAGGTCTCGGGCGGCAGCGACGCCTCTATCTCGGCGTCAGCCAGGCCGTCCAGCACGTAGCCGCTCCTCGCGAACTCTCGTCGAATCGTCAGGATGGCTCGCCGCCGCCGCCGCGCGGCCCACATCTGGCGGAATCTTTTGAACATTTCACTTACACCACCTTTACTTCAACGTTCTCTGACGCGTCGTGCCGCGACGCGTTCGGCCGCGGTCGCGTGTCAGGCGTGGCCTCGGACAGCGGCCCTAGCCGAGCCCCGCCTGTCGGAGACGCCTGCGCCTCTCCGAAAGTCGTTTCGCCGAAAGACCCCTGAGCCTCGACAGCCTGCGGCGTCGCCTGAGACTGGCGGCCCGCGTCTGCGAAGCCTGCCCCGCGCGCGAGCCGGGGAGTACGACCTCAGCCGACGCCCGCGCCGCCGCGGCGTGCGCGTAGGAGTGTTTACGCTCATCCGCGAGGGCGACTTCGCCCGGCCTGCCGCGGCCGGCAGTCTTGTAGTGATCCGTGTTGACGTTATTTTTTCTGCTCACGATTCCTTCAACCTCCTCAAAGTAAATTGACCTCGTCCCGCCCCGGACTGCGCTCAAAGCCTGTACCTGAGCAAAGCCCCGACGCCGCCGACATCGGCGAGCAGCGCCGCGTCCTCGACGAAGGTGACCCGCGCACCCGTCTGCCGCGCGTGCGCCACGATCAGGTCGGCCGCCAACAGGTGTGGCTCGGCGCCCCCCGAGAAGAGCTGAGCCGGCACGCCGTGGTTCTTCGCCCTCGCGCCGTCGAATTCCTCCCCGTCGAAACGGATGTCGCGCGCCGAGGCGCTCAGCAGCAACTCGTCCGCCTGCCCCTGGTAGAGCGCCGAGATCGCGTCGCGCGCCCCGACGACGGCCAGGCCCCCGGCGCGGTACTCGTCCAGCAGCCGCCTCACCTGTTCGGCGTCCGTCTGCGTGTTGTGCTCGCGCAGCGACTCCATCGTGGCCTTCAGCACTTCGTGCTCCAGCGCTCTGATGTCGAGCCGCAGCACGTCAATCACCTTCTTCCGCAGCGGCGGCGGTAACTGCTCGCGCAGCAGCGGGATGATTACCTCATCGCCCGCGAGGACGATGTGATCCGCCTCCTCTTCGCGCACCACGCGCCCGAGCGTCTCCACCACCTCCTTCGCGTGCAGCAGGTGGAAGTTGTCCGCGTGCCGCTGGTAGCGCATCTGCGACCAGCCGCCTCCACGCGTGCGGCTGACCTTGACGCCGCTCACCTCGGCGCGCCCCACCGCCCCGCCCAGGCCGAAGACGAAGAGCCGGGCCGAGTTCGTGTCGGCCAACAGCGCGACGTAGCGGGGGTGCTGGTCGATCAGGCGGGCCAGCGGGTAGAGGTGCGGCAGCGCGCCGACGTGCAGCCGGTGCATGTGTAGGGGGGCGTCGAGCTGCACCGCCTTGAAATAGTGGCCGGCGCCGGCGCAGGCGAAGAGCGCGAGGCCGTTGGCGGAGCTTTCCAGCTCGTCCCTCAGGTACACGCGGACGCGCTCGGCGTCGCATTCAAAGCTCGCGCGCTCGACCGAGTCCGGCGCGTACGACCTCGCGCGCGCGGCGAACTCCTTGCGCACGAAGCCGTCAAAATTGTCGCGCCCGTGCTGGTCGGGCTGCGTGTTCAGGTAGAGGCTGACGACGGGGAACCCCTTGGGCTCGAAGGCCGCCAGCTCGTCCAGGAGCTGAGCCGGTGTCGTGTCTGTTCGTTCTTTCATGCCAATCATCCCTGCCACCTCTGCGCGTCGAATGTGATACCCACAGGTTAGTGGCAGCCGCCCCGCCGCCCAAGCGTGTTAACACCCGCCCGCTTAGGGTGTTAACACGTAAGCGTCCGACGGCCACGCGCGCGAGCTTCGACGGGCGCGTGTTAACACCCGTGCCGCGCAGGCGTAAACACGCTTACCCGCGCCGCGCCGATCTCATAAGGTAGTCACAACGACAGCCCGCCGCCCTCCGAAGCGCGGCGGGCATAAAGGGGGAGACTGATGAAAGTACTGATAGGTTACGACGGCTCGTTGAGCGCGGAGGCGGCGCTCGAAGACCTGCGGCGCGCGGGGCTGCCGCGCGAGGGCGAGGCGCTGGTCGTCTCGGTAGGCGAGATGATGGGCTCGCCGGAATTGTCTGACGGCGAGGTGGTCGCGGCCGCCCTGACCTCGCGGCGTGTGGCCGCGGCCATAGCCGGGGCGCAGGCGCGGGCCGCGCGGGCGCTCGAAGAATCCCGCGCCCTGTCCGCGGCGGGGGCCAGACGCGTAAGGGATTTCCTGCCGGGCTGGGACGTGAGAGCCGAGCCCCTGGCCGGTACGCCCGCCTGGGAGCTGTTGCGGGAGGCCGAAGAGTGGGAAGCCGACCTCGTCGTCGTAGGCTCGCAGGGTCGCTCCGCGCTCGGGCGTCTGCTGCTCGGCAGCGTGTCGAAGAAGGTGGCCGAAGAGTCGAGCCGCTCGGTGCGCATCGGACGCCTCTCGACCGTCAAGGCGGAGGGCGAGCCGCCGCGAATCATGATCGGCGTGGACGGTTCGACGGAAGCCGAGCGCGCGGTGCGTGCGGTCGGCGAGCGGGTCTGGCCGGACGGGACAAAGGTGCTCGTCGTCAGCGTTGATGACGGCTCCTCGCCCGGGAGGATCGCCGCCGTCCTCCCGGCCGCGGTGGGTATGCTCGCCGAGAGTTTCGAAGAGTCGGCGGCGCGAGCGGGCGTCATGGCGGAGTGGGGAGTAGATGAGCTGCGCGCCATCGGCCTGGACGCCTCGGCCGCGGTGCTCAAGGGCGACCCGCGCTCTGTGCTCGTCGGCGAGGCGCGGCGCTGGGATGCCGACAGCATCTTCGTCGGGCCGCGCAGGTTCTCCGGCGCCGTCGAGAGGCTGCGGCTCGGCAGCGTCTCCGCCGCTGTAGGGAAGAACGCGCACTGCTCGGTGGAGGTGGTACGTGGCCCCGAAGCATCGCAATAACGGGCCGCGTGTCACGCCCGAACGGGCTGCGTGTCACGCCCGCGAACCTCCGAAAATGAAATTCAGGTCGTGACCTTCAACCGCTTCTTCAACACCTTCTCTGAGGAACTCGGGGTAGACCTGGGCACGTCGAACACGCTCGTCTACGCGCGGGGGCGCGGCGTCGTGCTGAACGAGCCTTCCGTCATCTCCTTCAACAGGGCGACGGGGGCGGTAGAGGCGGTCGGCTCCGCCGCGAAGGAGATGCTGGGGCGCACGCCGAGGGGCGTCGTCGCGCTGGAGCCTCTGCGGGACGGCGTCATCTCGCACCTGGAGGCCGCGCAGACGATGCTGGCACACTTCATCCGCAGGGCGCTGAGGGGCGGGCGCGGCACGCGTCCGCGCCTGGTGGTCGGCGTCCCCGGCGACACGACCGGGATCGAGCGGCGCGCAGTCGAAGACGCCGCCTACCGCGCCGGAGCCCGCTCCGTGCGTTTGGTGAAGGAGTCGCTCGCGGCGGCGGTCGGGGCCGGGCTGCACGTCGGCGAACCGGCCGGCAAAATGATCGTGGACGTCGGGAGCGGCACGACGGACGTGGCCGTCATCTCGCTCGCGGGCGTGGCATACGAGACGGCGGTGAGGGTGGCCGGGAACGAGTTGGACGAGGCCGTCATCGAGTGGCTCAAACAGAATCACGGACTTGAAGTCGGCAAGCGGACGGCCGAGCGGGTCAAGATCGAGTTGGGCTCAGCCCTCCCCCTCGACACGCCGCTCTCGGCGGAAGTGCGCGGCCGCGACCCGCGGGCGGGATTGCCCAGGACCGTGGTCGTGACGAACGGCGAGATAGGCGAGGCGCTGTCGGCCCCGCTGCGCTCCGTCGTCTCGGCGGTGCGGGCGGCGCTCGACCGCACGCCCCCCGAACTGTCGGCCGACATCGTAGACCGCGGAATCGTGCTGACGGGCGGCGGCGCGCTGCTCAGAAGGCTGGACGCCCGGCTCTCGGCCGAGACGGGCATCGCCGTCACGGTCGCGGAAGACCCGCTGCTGTCCGTGGCCCGCGGCGCGGGCCGTTTACTCGCCGACCCGCGCCTGCTCAGCCGGCTAGCCTGAAAGGCCGCGTGAGGGGCCGACCGCGCGTCACGCTCAAGGCCGCCGTGGTGTTCAAACGCGAAGACGGAAAAAGGCAGGCGGCCCCGCTCACAGGTTGTAGTCGTCCGCCGCCTCGGGCTGGTAGATCAACTCCTCGACCTTCAACCTCCTGCGGCCCGAGGGGACTTCCCACTCGATTGAGTTCCCGACGCGGTAGCCGAGCATCGCCGTCCCGACGGGTGCCAGCACCGAAATCTTCCCCTCGTCGAAGTTCGCCTCCGAGGGGAAGACGAGCGTGTAGACCATCTCCTCGTCCGTGTTAAGGTCGCGGAGCCTGACTTTCGAGCGCATGGTGATGAGGTCGGCCGGCACCTCCTCCGGCGCGACCGTCTCGGCCCTCTCCAGTTCTTCCTCCAACCTGGCGAGGTACTGGTGGTTGGCGCGGCGGCTGCGCTCGCCGGCCAACTCGATCAGCTTCTCCAGCCGCTGCCGGTCGAGTTCGGTGATGTAGATGGTCGTCTGTTCGACCGTTGTCGTCTCTGTGGCTTTCATGCTCTTTCCCCGTCTGCCGGGCCGCGGGCTCACTACGCGCGGCCTTTTTGAATGACCGCCGTCACGCTCCCGCGGCGGTTGAATTAACGCCGAGCCCTCACGACCCCTCGGCCGCCGCCAGCCGTATCAGGTTTTTGCGAGCGGCGGGGCCGTCACCCCGCCACGGCCGCGGCCGAGATAGAGGGGGCGTGTCAGGCCGGCGTGAACGCGCCGGCCGCCGCACGCTCGGGAGAGCGCGTCACCTCGACGGAGCAGGGCGACCTTAATTTCTCCCGACCTCGCGCGAAAAAATACGCGCGGGGCGGCTACAGCAATGCCTGCCCCGCACGTGAAGCTGATCGCAGGAGTCCTACCGGCCGCCGCCGCCCGCTCGAATACGCCACTTCTCCGGCGGCCTGCTTCGCCGTCTCACGTTCGCCTCGTATGTGAGCCGCGCACGGGCGGCCGGTAGATGTGCTTACTGTAGTAGCCCGCGCCGGCCGCGGGTAGGGTGTAAACACCTAAGGCCGACGGGTGTTAACACCCGGGCTCAAGTCCGGTCGGACGCGCTGCCGTGATTTCACCGACACCGGACAGGTGCTTACACGCTTACGACCGCTTAACTGAATGGGTCACCGGCAGTCTATTTTCATCTTGATTTTTAATTTCAAATTTTGATTCCTTTCACTTTCCGTTGAATGTTTACCCTTTGTTTGTTAGTGTGCGGAGACCCCAAAGACAACTATCATCTCGGGCAATTCGCGGGGGGCGTCGGCAGTCCCCGTGTCTAGCCCCTGATAGCGTTCCCCGAAAAGGAATGGAGCAATGATGTTGACAGTTCACCGAGTCGCGGCCGCCGTCCTTCTGTCGTCACTCGTGGTGTGCGCCACGCCCCGCGCCTACGGCGCTCAGGGAGAAGCGCCGGTGGAGTTCTCCTTCCGAGCTCTGGACGGCGGCAGCGTCAGCGGCGCCGACCTGCGCGGCAAGGTGGCCGTGCTCATCTTCGGCGACGCGCGGCTGCGCGTCACGAAGGAGCAGGCGGAGTCCGTCCGCCTGCTTGAATTCGAGTTCGCCCCGCGGGGCGTCGTCTTCTATCTCGTCAGCACCGACTCCGAGACGCCGGGGTCGAAGAACTACACCTCTGACGAAGAGGTGCGCGAGCACCTTCGGAGGCGCGAGCTGCAACTCCCGATACTGCGCGACCCCGGCGGGAGGACGCTCAAGAAGTACGGCAGGGGGCAGATTCCTCTGGTCGTCGTGCTGGACAGTGACGGGCGCGTCGAAGGGAAGCCCCTGGAAGGGTTCGGCCCCAAAGGCTCCTTCCTGCGCAACCTGCGGCCGCGGCTCGCACGTCTGACGGTCGGGCGGCGCGTGATAACACCCTAGCGGATGCAGTGAAAACTCCGTTTCGCGCTGGTCGCGAGAGGGCTAAGCTGATGACGTTGGGCACACTGAAACGATAAGCAGACCGCAAGGAGATATATATGAGCAGACCAATCCGCATCCTCGGCATCGCCGGGAGCCTCCGGCGCCAGTCCTACAACCGCGCGGCCCTGCGCGCCGCGGCCGAACTCGCGCCCGCAGGGGCGACCGTCGAGATTTTCGAGCTCGACGGCCTCCCCGGCTTCAGTGAGGACGACGAGCAGACCCCCCCCGCGCAGGTGACGGAGCTGAAGCGGCGGATCCGCGAGGCGGACGCCGTCCTCTTCGTGACGCCCGAGTACAACTACTCGATCCCCGGCGTGCTCAAGAACGCCATCGACTGGGCGTCGAGGCCGTACGGCGACAGCGCGTGGGCGGGCAAGCCGGCGGCCATCATGGGGGCCTCGGTCGGCGCCTTAGGCACGGCGCGGGCGCAATACCATCTGCGGCAGATGATGGTCTTCCTCAACATGTTCCCCGTCAACCAGCCGGAGGTGATGATCGGCCACGCCGCCAACCGCTTCGACGCGGAGGGGAAGCTGACCGACGAGGCGACGAAGGAGTTCATCCGCCAGCTACTCCAGAACCTCGTCGAGTGGACGCGGCGGCTCGGCGGTGATAAAGCGGGTGGTCAATGAGGTGTAACTGTTCGACGAACTCGCGCCGCGGCTCGAACTCGCCCGGATAGAGGGTCGAGCTTGAAGGGGGAGGAGATGATTGAGAGTTCACGGCCTCAGGCCGGCACGGAGACGAAGGTCATCGTCCTGACGGGCGTGAGCGGCTCGGGGAAATCGACGGTCGGGCGGCTGCTCGCGGACGACCTCGGCTGGAAATTCTACGAGGCCGACGACTACCACTCGGCCGCCAGCGTGGAGAAGATGCGAAGCGGCACCCCCCTGGACGACGCCGACAGGCGGCTGTGGCTGGAGGCACTCCGCGGCCTGATCCGCGACTGCCTCGCGCGGGGAGAATCGGCCGTCCTCGCCTGCTCCGCGCTGAAGAAGAGCTACCGGAAGTACCTGTTGATAGACGGGAGGGTCTTGTTCGTATACCTGAAGGGGGACTACGAGGTGATTGAAAGGAGGCTGGGCGGGCGGCGGGGGCACTTCATGAATGCGACCCTGCTGGGCAGCCAGTTCGACACGCTGGAGGAGCCGACGGGGGCCGTCGCGGTCGATGTCTCCGCGAGCCCCGAGGAGATCGCCGAAGAGATCAGAAGCCGGCTCGGCCTCTGACGCGCCGCCGGAGATGAGGCGCGGGGTAAGGCCCCCGCGTCCGCTCACGGCGAGTAGTTGATTACGGAACTTCTCCCATTCGAGCATAAGGGGCGGGACTCCCCCGTTTAAGCTAACTGGTTAGAGTGTCCCGGGCCGCGGGACGAACCGTCAGACCGTAGCCGTTTAATCGGACGGCGCCCCCCCTTTCTCAAGTCTACACGCGGGGGAACTCCGGACTAACCTTGCCTCCGCCTAACGGCATGCGCTGTTTCCCACATCCGGCAGGGCGATGAACGTGATCGTCGCGGGGGCAAACTCAAGGCTCCCGGCCTGTGTGGCGACGGCCGTGAGATTCGGGAAATTATCGCCCGCGCCCAGCGCCAGTTCGGCGCCGTTCAGTTGCACGGTTCTGCTTTGCAGGTCCCCTGACGACAGGGTGTAGCGCTGGCCCGCGCCGCGGACAGTCACCCTCCGCGGGGCGGCCTTGTCGTTATTTATCACGAGCAGAGCGACGCCGCCGGCCGTGCCCCGCAGGCAGTGCGCGTAGACGTGGAGGCCCGCCTGGATGGGGACGCCCGGATCGAGCACCGTAGTTCCCATCAGCTTGCGCCACAGGAGCGCGCCCCAGTAACTGGGCTTCGGGGTCAGAGTCTTGTCGTCCAGCAGTCCGTAGTCGCTGGCGACCAGCGTGTTATGCATGTGGACTCTCACGTCCTGTCGGGCGAGCCGGCCGAGTTGATCGAGGTAGCGGAACGTGTCGAGGAACGTGCCGCCCCAGGGGTTGCCGCCGCAGGCGGCGTCGGCCGTCTCGGTCAGCCAGAACGGCCTGCCGGGCTCGAACTCGTCGCGGAGTTGTCGGTAGAAGTTGAGCGTCTCGTCGGTGCGCCGCAGCCACGCCTCCGACAGCGCCGCGTCGGCCGTGATAGCCGGCGTGCCCGTGCCGGTGCAGCGTTTGGAAGCCGCCCCGTAGTGGTGGTACGAGAAGGCGTCCACGCCCGGCCCCGTTGCGGCGAGCAGGTCACGCGACTTCAGGACGTTCGCCATGCCGTACGCCACTCCCCAGTCGCCCGTCGTCTCGCCGACAGAGCCGGGACCGAGGATCAGCATGTCGGGCGCTGCCTGCCGGGCGAACTCCCGAAATACTTTGAAGTCACGCCCGTACGCGTCGGCCGTATAGCCGGCGGGCGCGCCTCCCATCGCCGCCAGGTTCGGCTCGTTCATGTACTCGGCCGCCGCGATTCGTCCGCCGAGCACTTTCGTGTATTCGACCAACCGGGCTGCCTGATCCGGCCTCCAGGCGCCTGAAGCGTCGCGCGTCCCGACGCCGGTGGCGAACGACGTGACGATCTCAGCGTCAACGGCC
>DAIRFV010000012.1:32591-50645 GCA_036794905.1 Pyrinomonadaceae bacterium
CGCGAGCACAGGAACTGCCAGAATCTACAGCCGGCTCATCCCCCTGACAAGCCCGCCGAAACGCGCGGTCAGCAAGTTAACTGAGCCCCACATCGGCCGTCTTTGTTCTTTCTCATCTCGACCTCATTGCACCACAGGCCGTCGAGAGTTAACACCCGCGCTGCTTGAGTGTTTACACCCTATCTGCTCCCGCCCTACCCGGTTAAGGTACAGACATGCTGGCACCGGGAGTATCACGAGGAACGTTAGACGACGCCGTTTCGGCTCAGGCTCGAAAGGGGGCAGGTATGTCGCCATGCCGGTAAGCGGTCAAGTCGGGCGGGCGAAAGTTGGCTGGCCTGAGACTCTACGCCGCTGGTTCGTGCGGTGCCCGCGGTGTACCGAAGTCTGGCTCGTCGCCGGGGCGCGGGAGGATGACCGCCACGTGTGCAAGGGCTGCGGCCACGGCTTCGCCATCAGGTTATCGGCCGAGCAGCCCGATGACACGCCGACGCCGAAAGGGGCGGCGGGGAGTCTCGGGGCAAAGTTCAAATAGGGAGGTTGGCATGGCATACAGAGGGCCGACACTGATAAAGGAGCCGGAGCTTCGCTGGCCTTTGATACTCGTGGCCGCGGCGATCACGAGTGTCATCGTGCTGGTGACGGCCGGCTTCATCTACCTGGCGGCGACACGGCCTTACCGGGGGGGGCGGGTCTTTGAGCAGCGTCTGGAGGGCGCGATTCGCCGCGAGTCGCCGGGGTTCGAACAACTGAGCGGGCTGCTCGTCGTCGAACGACTCGCCGCCGCGGAGGCGCCGCTGCCGCTGAACGACCAGGCGGTCGAGATTACGGGAACCGTGAGGAACGCGACGGGCCGCACCGTCACCGGGTTGGAGTTGCGCGGCGTGATACTGGACGCGCTGAGCACCCCTGTGCGGGAGCGCACGGTGGTCGTCGTCCCCGCGAGGCAGGCGGCGCTGGAGCCGGGCGAGGCGATCAGGGTGAGCATCCTGCTCGAAGGCGTCAGCCCCGAGGCCGAGCGCGCGGCCCACGCGATGGAGGTCACGGGCTTGAGGTTCGATTGAGGATGGTGGTGAGGCGATGAGAATTTTGATGGCAGTTGACGCCGTCGCCACGGCCGAGTTGTTGATGAACGCCTTCGCGGCCAGGCCCTGGCCGCGCGGCACGGTGGCGCGCGTCGTCTTGGTCGTGGAGGACGAAGCGGTGCCCAAGGAGGTGTGGCGTGCGGCCGCGTTTCAGGCCGAGGCCGTGGGGTCGGAGATGAGGAGGAGGGGCCAACAGATTTCGGCGCTGACGGTCGAGCCCCTGCGGTGGCTCGGCGTCGAGGCGGAGGTGACGGTTCTGCGCGGCGACCCGCAGTGGCTGATCCCCTTCGAGGCGAGAAAGTGGGGCGCCGACCTGATTCTCATCCGCGCTCACAACCGCACCGACTTTCGTAACTGGATGCTGGGCAGCGTCGCCAAGTCCGTCGCGCGCAACGCCCCGTGTTCCGTCGAAGTGATACGCGCCCCGTCCGGTCGCCGCCGGGACTCCGACGGCGGCATGAGCATCCTGCTCGCGACGGACGGGTCGGGACATTCGGAGGAGGCCGTCCGCGCCGTCGCCGAACGCCCGTGGCCGAAACAGACGGAGGTGAAGGTCATGAGCATGGTCAACCCGCTCGCGTATTCGTTCGAAGAACTCGGGCTCTACAGGGGCGGGAAAACGGAGCGGGCGCACCGGGTGATAAACGAGGCGGCGCGGGTGCTCACGGGGGCCGGGTTGCGGGTCACGGCAGAGGTGGCGGCCGGCCGTCCCGCCCGGCGCATCGTCAGAGCGGCGCGGGAGATGGGGGCCGACCTTATCGTCCTGGGCACGGAAGACCGGGGCGGCCTTAACAGACTGCTCCGCGGTAGCGTGTCGGAGGACGTTGCCGCGGCTGCCCACTGCTCTGTGAGCATCGTCCGCCGCGGGTCGAGGGTCGGGAGCGCTCACAGCCAACTCGCACTAGTTTCGTAGGCCGCATCCCGGCCGACGGTGAGGACAAATCGCAGGCGGCACAGCCCGTCTTCATTGTTTAGCGATGTGGAATAAACCATTGCCGAAGACGAAAAGGAGGTTGAATTTATGAGCAAAGAGATCATGATAGTTTTAGTGCTGACCGTCGTCGCGGTCGCCGGCGTGGTGTGGCTTGAACTCAAATCTCGGCGGAACAGCCGCGGCGTACAGTGATGCTTTAGTATACTGAGGGGAAATATGAGGACCACGTCAACCGTGAACCGTCTACCGTGACAAGTTAAAAATTGTCTTGCCTCTCGTCACGGTTGACGGTTGACGGTTGACGGCTTTTATTGGTTTAGATATCGGAGGCAAAGGTTGAGCATCCGTGGGCGATTACTTGCGTTGGCGCTGGGAGCGGTCGTCCCGCTCGTCCTGCTCGGCCTCACGATGTTATGGGTCGTTTGGGGCGCGAAAGAGCAACAGCTTAACGAGTCTCTGGAACAACAGGCTGAGCTGTCGGCCGTCGTCTTCGACCGCTGGCTCGACGCCCAGCGGCAACCGCTCGTCACACTCGCCTCTTACCCCGCCGCGCACTTCCTTGAAGCGGCGGCGCTCGAAGCCGACTTGCGCGCGGCGACCGCCCGGCGACCGCACTGGATTGACGTGCGCGTCCTCGACGCGGGCGGGCGGGTCGCGGCGGCACACCCGTCCGACGCCGAGAGTCTCCCTTCTGGACTCGCCGAGAGGCTGATTGCGGAAGCCCGGAGTGGAGGGGCCGCCATCGAAACAGACTGGACGCGCGGCGAGGGCCGCTATGTTCTCGCCGTCGCGGCGCCCATCGAAGGCGGCGGCGCCTGTATCGCGCGCATCGACGGCGAAGCCCTCAAAGACCTCTTCCGCGGCATCACCTTGCCGGAACGAGCACTCATCATCACCCTGCTCGATTCGCGCCGCCGCGTCATCTACCGCAGCCAGACGCCGGAGTCTACCCTGGGCCTCGATTTGAGCGACGCCGGGGTGTTATCCGCGCTCGAAGGCCGCAGCACCGCGGTCGTCAGCGTCACGAGCGCCATCGACGGCGTCGAGCGCGTGTACGGGCTGGCGCGCGCAGGCCGCACGGGCTACGTGACGATGGTCGGCGTGCCGAGCGCGATCCTCTACGCGCCCGTGCGCCGTCAGCTCACCACCTATGCGCTCGTCAGTCTGGCCGTCGTCTTCTGCACCTTGACGGCGGCGCTGCTCATCGCGCGGAGCATCGCGCGTCCCGTGCGTCTCCTCGGTTTCGCCGCGCAGCAGTTCGGGGAGGGGAACTTCTCGGCGCGCGCGCCCGACGCCGGCGCGGATGAGGTTTCAAGGCTGGGAGCGAGCTTCAACGCGATGGCCGAGCGGCTGGAGGAGAGGGAGGCGCGGATGGCCGAACTGGACAGCCTCAAGTCGGAGTTCGTCTCCAGCGTCTCGCACGAGCTGCGCACGCCTCTGACGACGATCAAGGCTTTGACCCGGCTGCTCATGCGCGACGGCCTCGAAGACGCGAAGCGGCGAGAGTACCTGGATACGATTTCGGTCGAATGCGACCGGCAGATCGACCTCGTCCTCAACCTGCTCGACCTGTCGCGCCTCGAAGGGGGCGTCTTCCGCATCGCGCGCGAGCGCGTGGACGTGGCGGAACTCGTCTCGTCCGTCGTCAAGTCAGAGGCGAGGGCGGCGGAGAAGAGGAGCCACGAACTCCGCGTCGAGCCTGTCGGGGAGATTCCCCGCGCGTGCGCCGACCCGAAGTCGCTGCGCCGGGTGCTGTCGAACGTCATCGAGAACGCCATCAAGTACACGCCCGACGGCGGCCGCATCCGCGTGGCGGCGCGCGCCGACGGCGAAGAGGTCTTGATTAGCGTGACGGATAACGGCCGAGGCATCCCCCCGGAGGACATGCCGGTGCTCTTCGACAAATTTTATCGCGGGCGCCCCGCGTCACACTCCGAGGCCATGCGCAACGCCACGACGGACGACGAGTTTTTAGAGGACGCCGACGTGTCCGGCGTCGGATTAGGGCTATACTTGGGCCGCAACGTCATGGAACAAATGGGGGGCCAGATCAACGTCGAAAGCCAGGTCGGGCGCGGGAGCACCTTCACGCTGCACCTGCCGGTGTGGCGCGAAGGAGGTTGTGACAAGCAGCCTGACAGGGAGGGTGGACATGGCAAAACAGTTGCTGGTCGTTGACGACGACCCGAGCCTGCTGCTCGCGGTGTCGGAGACGCTTCGCGCCGAAGGCTATGAGGTGGTGACGGCGCGCCGGGGCGCGGAAGCGATGGTGCGTGTGGCAGAGTCGCTGCCTGATTTGATTATCAGCGACATACGCATGCCGGGCATGGACGGCTACGCGCTCGCCCGCAACCTCCGCTCCGCCCCGCGCACGCGCCTCGTCCCCATCGTCTTCCTGACGGCCAAGGACGAGACGGCTGACCGCATCGCCGGGTTCCGCACCGGCGTGGACGCGTACCTCACGAAGCCGTTCGAGCCGGAAGAACTCGCCGCGGTCGTCAAGAGCATCCTCGACCGCGTGCAGCGCACCCACGCCGATCTGGCGCGGATGTTCGGAGAGCAGGGGGCGGACGAGGTTGAGCTGGTGCGGGATGAAGAATTGACGGACGCCGAGTGGCGCGTCGCCGAGGCGGTCGCGCGCGGGCTCACAAACAAAGAGATTGCCGCCGAACTCAACCTCAGTCTGAGGACGGTGGAGGGTCACATCAGCCGCATCCTCGACAAAAAGAATCTGAGCAACCGCGTCGAACTTGCGCTTCACGTCAGGGAGCACAAGCAACACGATTGAGCTTACCACCTGAAATTGACTTCGACCGCCCGGGGCCGCTCATTGACGGGTTGTTCAAGGCCGCCTGGTTTTAGATTAACTCCTCGCCAGGCGCCGACTCATCCGGCTTCTCATCCGGCGTAAGCTGCTCGTGAGCGCAGTTCCGGCAACGGCGGGTTAGCTTTGGCGTCGAGCTCCGCTGTAAGCCCGGTTGCTTCGAGCGCATGAATCATCTCTTTCCCCCCTTGAATTTCATCCTGTCACATGAGCAGCACACTCAGCGGACGACCTCGACCGAGCCATGGGCCTTCGTGACCAGAGCGGTCGAGACGCTGCCGAGCCGGAACCTTTCGACGGCGCCGCCGAACCTGCGCCCCCCGACGAAAATTGAATCGGCGGCCCACTTCCGGGCTTCCTCGATGAGCACACGCCGCGGATCGCCCTTCTCGATTGCGACCGAGACACGCAAGCCGATGGCGCGCAACTCTTCCGCCGCCCACTCCGCCATTCCGCGCGCTTTCGCCACCACCCCTTCGTTATCATTTCTGATTATCGCCGCCGCAGTCGGAAGAATGTGCGCGATCCTTGTCGGCGAAACGCTGTCGTCAATCGTGATGATTCGGACCTCGGTTCCCTCGGGCCACACGCGCCGGCCCACCGAGCGGACCGCGCGCTCCGCGCCGGGGGAACCGTCCACGCCGATCATGATTCGCGGTGGTTCATTACCACTCTTTTCGGCCGTGCGACGCACGACACGCACAGACGAGCTCGACTCTGTGGCGAGCTTTTTCGAGACGCTGCCGAGGAAGAACTGACCCAGGGCGGAGCGCCCCTGCGAGCCGACCACGATCAGGTCCGGTCGCCACTCTTCGGCCTTCCGCAGCAACTCCCGCGACGGCGAACCCTCTAAGACTTCGGCGCGCACTTCCCAGGCGGGGAAGTGTGAACGGACACGTCTGCTCGCCTGCGCCGCAAACCTCCGCGCCTCTTCGAGCAGCCGCGCGGCCTGCTCCTTCGCTACACTGATGGCTGAAATCACCCTGCGCGATGGGAGCGCGGTGCCGGCGACCTCGGCCACCGGCGAGGAGGTGCTCACCAGGCCGTCGCTCACGGTAACGATCAGTGCCTCGGCCTCGCGCGGCAGACCGGCGCGACGCAAGTCATCGAGCGCGGCGTCGGCGTAAGCCGAGCCGTCGTATGCGATCAAAACTTTCTTTCTTTCGTTCATTATGATTGCCTCACTTCTTTCGTTGATTAATCTGTAACTGTTGATATGTTAAGGGATATCGGAGGGGCAAACTAGCGTGGAAACACTTGTAGTTCATAGGTGATGTCACGCTACCGCCCGACTCGTCTCTCGTCTAAATTAGTTCTTATAAAGAGAAAGGCTCTCGGCCAAACGGGGCGTCGAGGGGACATCTCCGGCGGGGTGCGCGCCTGCCACCTGAATGAGGAGCCGGGAGAACCGAGGCTAATGAAAGAGGGAGGGAATGATGGCAGGAGACTATTATATACGCGAGCCGAGTGATGAATGGGAAGCCTTCGAGAGGTGGGAGAACGAGGGCGGAAGCTTCCGGCAAAATGGCGAGGCGAACTACGTTGCGGGACGGACGCGGGTCGCGGGCGGCGGGCAGACTTTGCCCGAAGCGACTTCTGCCGCGTGACTATTCACACAGCTCGAACACGGGCTGGTAAAGATGAGGGTATTGAACTATGAAACTACTGATTGCGGTTGATTCGGCGATTTCAGCGGAGGTGCTCGTCGGCGCGGTGGGAGTGCGCCCGTGGCCCGTGGGTACGACGGCGCAGGTGCTTTCGGTCGTGGCGGACGCGGACGTCCCCGAAGAGGTGTGGCGCGAGGAGGGCTACGGGAAGGGGGCCGTGCGGCGGGAGATGGAGAGGAGGGGCGAACAAATAACAGCCCTCGCGGTCGAGCGCCTGAAAGAGGTCGGCATCCCGGCCGAGGTGTTGGTGACGAGGGGCGACCCCCGCCACCTCATTTCGTTCTTCGCGCGGAAGTGGTCTTCGGACATCATCTTCGTCCGCGCCCACGTCCGCAAGGACATGGCGCACTGGATGCTGGGTAGCGTCGCCAGGGCGGTCGTGACGACCGCCCCCTGCACCGTTCAGGTCGTGCGTGACCTGGCGGGAGGCCGCTCGCACACTCTGGACAGCGGGAGGAGGGTGCTGCTCGCCACCGACGGCTCAGAGACCTCGGCGGGGGCCGCCCGCGCCCTCGCCGAACGACCCTGGCCCGAGGGGAGTGAGTTCAAGGTCGTGAGCGTCGAAGAGCCGTGGGCGCGCAAAAGCTCCAGTGCGAAACACGACGAGCAGGCTCAAGAAGCGGTCAGAAGCGCCCAACAGGCATTGGCTTCCGCGGGGTTGAATGCGACCGGGGCGGTGCTCTCCGGTAACGCGAAAGATGCCATTCTGGATGAGGCACAGAAGTGGGCCGCCGACCTGATCGTCGTCGGCTCGCACGGGCGGCGTGGATTCAGGCGACTACTGCTGGGGAGCGTCTCCGAGTCGGTCGCGATGAACGCGCATTGCTCGGTCGTGGTCGTGCGCGGCCCCGCGCGTGCTGCGCGGAAGGCGCGGGCATCAGGTTGAAGCCTGACATCCTGGGTTCGGTTCCTGAGACGTGCTCGGCGACGGTTGGGTCAATGAGCATCAGAGCTAATGTGGACTCTACCACTCCTTTTTCATCCGGCGACGGCTCGATGCCTTTAGCCGATTTTGACTGAGAGCATCGAGACCGATCCCCCGTCGAAACCCTCCACCGGGAAGCTGACCTCGTCGCCTCCTATCTGTTGCGCGAGCACGTAGAGGAGGGGCAGGTAATGATCGGGCGTTGGGACTGACAAGGCGGCGTCACGTCCCAAAGTCTCGTAGGCGATGAGCGGGCCGTGGTCGCCCGAGAGCAGCAGCTCGCGCGCCCGCTCCTCGAAGCGCACGGCCCAGTCGAGCGGCTCGACCTGCTGACGGCCCCAAGCGTAGGCGTGCAGGTTATGCACGAGGTTACCGCTCCCCGCGATGAGCACCCCTTCGTCGCGCAGTTGGGAGAGCCGCTTCGCGGTCTCGTAGTGGAACTCGGCGGGCTGCGTCTCGTCGATGCTGAGTTGGATAACCGGCACGTCTGCTTCGGGGAAGACGTGACAGAGCACCGACCAAGTGCCGTGGTCGAGACCCCACTGCTCGTCTAATTCGACCGAGGCCGGCGCGAGCAGTTCCCGGACGTGGCGGGCGAGCCCCGTATCGCCGGGCGCGGGGTATTTGACCTCGTACAGCTCGCGCGGAAAGCCGCCGAAGTCGTGAATCGTCCGCGGCGCGTGGCTACCGGTCACGAGGGTGGCCGGAAGATACCAGTGGGCCGAGACGCAGAGCACGGCACGGGGGCGCGGCAAGTCTTTGCCGACGGCTGCCCAGCCGTCCGTCCAGGCATTACTCGCCAGTGCGTTCATCGGGTTGCCGTGCCCGAAGAAAATAGCCGGCATCCGGTCTGCCATGTTCAATACTCCTCACCTCGTTCGACGAGTGATAGCGTTCTCACATCACTCCAATCCGCTTCATCTTCATTTCTCGTCGGGCCGCGGGCGCGCGACGGGCAGTTGCCAGCCGCGGCGGATCGCGAACAGGCGAAGGCAGAAGCAGACCGCCGCGCCCAGTATCGCCGCCCCGGTAGGCTCGGCGGCCATAAGGTGGCCGATCACAACCACGACCGCGCCGGCCAACGCTGCCACCGCGTAGAGATCGGCGCGCAGCACGTTGGGAATTTCCGCGACTAGAACGTCACGTAACATCCCGCCCCCGATGCCGGTCAGCAGCCCGAGCAGCGCAGCCGTCACCGGATTCAGCCCGTAGCCCAGAGCCTTCTGCGTGCCCGCGACGGCGAAGAGCCCCAGCCCCGCGGCGTCGAAAATCAGTACGAGGTTGCGCGCCCTGGACAATCGACGGCTGCGTGGGAACCAGACGAATACGAGCAGCCCGGCGAGCAGAGAGGCGGCCAGGTAACGCCAGTCTCTGATGGCGACCGGGGGCACCGACCCGATCAAAAGGTCGCGCATGATGCCCCCCGCGCTGGCCGCGGCGAAGGAGAGGACGAGCACTCCGAAAATATCGAGACGCTGCCTGACTCCGGCCACCGCGCCGCTGAGGGCAAACACGAACGTGCCGGTCAGGTCGAGCGCCACGAGCGTGCCCGCCGCGTACTCCTTAAATGTTACCGTCAGGTCATTCAAGACATTCCTACCCCAACGCGACCGGTCATGGTCGGCGCACGCTCAAGACGCTTCCAATTAAACTCAAACATTCACGCCCTCCCCGCGGTCGTCTTTGGGCACGGTCATGATGATTGCGATTATCGCTATGACCACCATGAGGACGTTGAAGAGCAGCGCCACGGCGGCGGCGAACCGGATGGCGACGTTGTCAGTCCGCCCGAGGAACAGGTCTGTCATGGCCGCGAAACCGGTGTCGAGCTCGCCGAGCGCCGTGAAGAGCGCCGCGGAGATGGCCACGCCGAAGGCCGCCCCCAGCGATGACGCCATCTTGTAGATGCCGGACGCGGCGCCCGCCTTGTCGTCCGGCACGTTCGAGAGTGCCGCGTCGGTGGACGGGGTGGCGTAGAAGCCCAGCCCGACGCCGAAGAGCGTGAACCCGGCGAAGGCCACGACCATGTACTGACCCGCCAGCAGGAAGGTGAAGGTCGTCAGCAGGATTCCGGTCGCGGTGATGGCGCAGCCCATCAGCATCGGCTTGCGCGCGCCCATCTTCTGAAGGAGCTTTTCCCCGACGCGAATGGTGCTCAGGATGGCGACCAGATAGCCGACGGTCAGCAGTCCGGATTGCAGAGAGGACAGCCCGGCCCCCTGCTGAACCAGAGCCAGCGCGACGAGCAGTGTCCCGGCGGCGCCGTTGAGCAGGAAGGTGGAGAGGGTCGCCGGCATGATGCAGGCGGCCGAAAGACCTTGAACGATGCGCCCGGCCATCAGCCAGCCGACGGTGCCGGCCGGGGCGAGCGCGATCAGGAGCGAACCCAGGACGCCGAAGGCCAGGCCGACGTAGGTCAGCTTAACACGACCGAGGCGGTCTGCCAGGCCGCCCGCGACGACGATGAAGATGCCGGAGAAGAGGGCGGTGATGCTGACCGCGATGTTAATCAGGCTCTCACTAATCCGCAGCTCGTCGCGCATCGTGGGCGCGACATTCAGCGTGGTCTGCGCGAAGAGCCAGAAGGTGACGACCGCGAGGACGATCCCGAAGATGAGCTTGTCCGTGCCTCGATACGCGTCGGGGCCCGCGGCGGCGGCAGTCGTAGAAGTCATGACGCTTCCCTCACTTTGCCAGATACGTCAAAGCCGCGACCACCAGGGCCTGCGTGCCGACGGAGAGCGTCGGCTCGATGACCGGCGCGAAGAACTCCGAGTGGTTAACCGGGATGTCTTGTTCAACTCGACCGGCTTTGGAAGCTTGCTCGTACTTCTCCGGGTCCATACAGCCGACCCCCCAGTAAGTGTAGGGCGTCCCCAAAGCATCGGGGACGTGGCTGAAGTCCTCGCTGGCGGTTACCCGCCCGAGGTCGAAGACGGTCTCCGGCCCGAAATGGCTCCGGAAGGCCGACGTGATTTTTCCCGTGACTTCCGGGTCGTTCTCGGTCAGCGGATACTGATCGTAGTACTCGAACTCGGGCGGGTGCGGCGAGCCCGAAGCCGCGCACTCGGCCCCGACCATGCGCTCGACGGCGTCGATCATGCGCCGGCGCACGGCCATGTCGTAAGTCCGCAGGTTGACCAGGAGCACCGCGCGGTCCGCGATGATGTTGCTCTTGGAGCCGGCCGCGCTGCTGCCCACGGTCAGCACGGCAAACTCGCCGGGCCTCGTCTCGCGCGAGACGACCGTTTGGAGTCGGAGCACGACGAGCGCGGCCAGCACCACCGGGTCAACGCTGTTATGGGGCATCGAGCCGTGCGCCCCTTTGCCGTGCAGGGTGATGCGAATGCTGTCCCCGGCGGAGAGGACGGGGCCGACCTGGGTGCCGATTGTTCCCGCGGGGTAAGAGAGCACGTGCTGCGAGAATGCGACATCGGGTTTCGGAATCCGCTCGCGCAGGCCGTCCTCCACCATCGCCTTCGCGCCGCCCGCGACCTCTTCCGCGGGTTGGAACAACGCGATGAAGGTACCGCCCCACGACCTTCGCGCATTGGCGAGCAGTTCCGCCGCGCCCAGCAGACACGTCACGTGCGCGTCGTGGCCGCAGGCGTGCGCGACGCTGACCGTTTCCCCCGCGGCATCGGTCGCGGTGAGCGTCGAGGCGTAGGGCAGGCCCGTGTGCTCCTTGACCGGAAGCGCGTCCATGTCGGCCCGCGCGAGCACCGTCCGGCCCTCGCCGTTCCGCAGGACGCCGACGACGCCCGTCCGGCCGATGCCTTCGATGACATCGTAGCCGAGTTCCCTGAGTTTCGACGCCGCGAGCGCGGCCGTTTCGGTCTCCTGAAAACTCAGCTCGGGATGCGCGTGGAGCTGCTTGTAAACACGTTCCTGCCAGAGGGAGGTCGTTTGGAGATCGGCCAGCGCGTCGGTGATGGGGGATGTCGGAGGTTGGCCGCGTGATTTTTCAGTCATCGTATTCTCCCGTTTCGTTTATTCTGAACCCCTCACTGAAAACAAAAAGGATGAAGCCTTCTTCTGATGAAGGCTTCATCCTTTTCACAAGGGTGCTTAACGAGCCGTGTCTAAAACAACTGACGCATAACCCGCCGGTCTCTCACAGCAGCAAGCCGCATGCGGGCTACTCCTGCCTCCCATCTTTCACCTCCGAACTCGCAGTCGCGCCCGCGCACGGAAAGTGGAACAAAGTGTCCTGACGGTCAGAAGAGATCAAACCGAGGCTGCCGGAAACTTCCCCCCTGTGGCAAGCCGAATCTCGGAGCCTCCCTGCGTTCAAGCCCCTCACCCGTGTAGATAGATTTTCTCTTGGAGTGCGGTAAGCTATCATATATAAGCTACGCAAACAATAGCTCACTTTTGTCGCCTGCTCACACCGGAGTAGGCGCAATATACACGGCGCTTTCCTTACGACGGACGGCGTTTACGCCGCCGTCCGATTCGTCAAGGAAGTGCTATCAGTGATCGTCTGCCAAACGGAGGTGGGGAGATGAACGGCGAGACTGATGATGAGCAGCAGACGGGGGGGCCGCCAACCCCCGCGTGGAGCGAGGACAGGATTGAGGGGAAGATAGACAGAGACCTGCAAGATTCTTTCCCGGCGAGCGACCCGCCCGGCTGGGTGCTCGGGGTGAAACGACCGCCGGCGGAGAAGGAAGAGGAGGATGACCGCTCACCCTCTGCCCTGACCGGTGACTCGGGCGGAGGCTGAAATATTAAACGGGCGAGTCGGGATTCTCCGCAACCAACATTCCCGAACGATTGCTTCAGAAATTTTCACCGAAGGAAGGCGAGTCCCATCATGTCCACCATCAGCGAAGTATTTCTTCCCGGCGTCGGGCGCAAGTTTCAGGTCGAGACGATGGCGGGCGACCGGCTCGTGATCGTCATTCACGACGACGGCACGCGCGAGCTTTATCACTTCGCGCGCAGGAACATGGAGCGTCCGGCATCGGTCTTGAGGCTCTCCGACGGGGAGGCGCGGCAGATCGCCGGAATCATCGGCGGGCTGACCTACGTGCCGCGCAGTCTTCCGATGGCGGAGGTCATCTTAGGAGACCTCGTGCTGGAGTGGTTCACGATTGAAGAAGGGGCGGCGTGCGTCGGCAGAACCATCCGCGACCTCGAGGTTCGCACCCGCACGGGCGCGTCCATCGTCTCGATCCTTGAGGCGGATCAGACGAAGCGCGTCAACCCTGAACCCGACGCCGTCCTGAACGTAGGCGCGACGCTCGTACTCGCGGGCGACCGCCACACGATCAATGCCGTCAAGCGCCTGCTGGTCGAGGGAAGGGCGGGGTGAGCCGTTGGATAACATCATCTTAGAGATCGGCCTGGCGCTGGCGCTGATCGCCTTCGCCGTCGTGCTCGCACACAAACTCGGCCTGTCCAACGTCCCGTTTCTGATTATCATCGGCATGGCGGTCGGGCCGCACGCGCCGCAGTTCGGCGTCTTCGACTTCCGCTTCATCGAGACCGGCTCGCTGATCGAGTACATGGGGCGCATCGGCGTCCTGTTCCTGCTCTTCTACCTCGGCCTGGAATCCAACGTCTCGCGTCTGATCGAAGCGGGGCGCTCGATCCTCGTGGGCGGCACGATCTACGTCGGCATCAATTTCACCGCCGGGTTCACTTTCGGCTATCTCGCGGGCTTTCCTCTGCGCGAGGCGCTGATTATTGCCGGCTTGACGACCGTTTCGTCGAGCGCCATCGTCGCCAAAATTCTCTTCGACTACCGGCGCATGGCGAACCCCGAAACCCAAATCATCCTCGGCATCACGATGTTCGAGGATGTTTTTCTCGCCGTCTATCTGTCGCTCATCTCCGGCATCGTGCTCAGTGGCGCGACCTCTCTCACGGGAGTCCTCTCTTCGGGCGGCGTCGCGCTCGGCTTCATCGTCGGCTTGATGGTCGTCGGGAGGTGGGCGACGCCGCTCCTGAACCGCCTGCTGCGCATCTCCTCGAACGAGGTCTTCGTCGTCGTGGTCTTCGCCTGCCTGTTTTTGTTGGCCGGGCTCGGCGAGACCATCCACGTCGCGGAATCCATCGGCGCGCTGCTGTTGGGGTTGGTGCTCGGCGAGACCGAACACAGCGAGCGCATGGAGCGACTGGTGGTGCCGTTCCGCGATTTCTTCGGCGCGATCTTCTTCTTCGGCTTCGGCCTGTCGATTGACCCGTTCACTTTAGGCGACGCGGCTTGGACGGCGGTGGGGGCGGCGCTGCTCTCGCTCGTCGGCGTCGTCGTCGCCGGATCGATTGTCGGCCGGCGCGCCAAGCTGTCGGCCGCCGGCTCGCTCAACACCTCATTCACGCTGCTCGCGCGCGGCGAGTTCTCCATCATCATCGTCAACCTTGCGCTCGCCGGCAGTTTGATGCCGGTCTTGCAGCCGTTCGCCGCGCTGTACGTGTTGATTCTGGCGAGCGCTTCGCCGCTGCTGGCGAAAGAGTCGGAGCGCATCCACGGTGCATTCGCGAAGCTATTCGGCCGGCGCGGAAAGACGAAGGCGGCGGATGAAGGGGTTGAAGAGGCGGAGGGATAAAACGTCTCTTCAAGGACGTAGTGCGACAGGACGCCGGCTCAGGAAAATGAAGCGTGTCGGTTGGTTCTGTCGCGAGAATTGCTTATGAGCAACTACTCTCTCCCGGCCTTCTAAACGCAGCTCCGCCTGACTTCATTCGGACTCTCCAATCTCGAAGCGACACCTGGGGGACTCACCCCGGTGGCAGGATTCTTGAACCGGCAGGCCGACAATCTCGGCCACGAGTGCTTCGGCGAGCTCGCACACCTCCGGGTGTTCGGCGACGGCCGCGGCGAGCGGGCACCCGCCGCTGCTGATGATTAGCCTGCCGTCCTCTCTCTCGACACCCGGCGTCCCGCCGAGGGCTTTGAGCACCCCCAAAGCATTCCGCACACGCTCCTCCGGGTCGCCGGAGTTGCCGTCCGCGGCATGTTTTCCCGCGAGCGACCTGCCGACCTCACGCAGTACGTCTTCGATGGTGTCGGGCGGCAGACGGCCTTTCAATGTCGTGATGAGTTGGTTAAGCAGCGCGTCGTAAGCCTTCGGGAAGAGGCGCTCGGCCTCCCCCGTCAACTCGTAGGCGTAGTGCGGCTTGCGCGAGCCCCGCTGGACGCCGCTCTGGCGGACGAGGCCGTCACGTTCGAGACTGAGGAGGTGTGCGCGGACGGCGTTGTCCGTCAGCCCGAGTGCCTCCGCCAACTCGGTGACGGTGCCGGACTTGCCGCGCAGCAGACCTACGACGCGCCCACGTGTGCTGTCAAAAAAACGCTCGTCCAGTTTGGTCGTCATTTGATCTCTCCGACTCAGGAATATACACCCACAAAGGAGAAAACACAATAAGTCAAATTAGTCATTGACTTATTCTTTTATAGGTGTATTTTAAGTAATGAGCAGATCAATCAGCCGAGCAGTCCGGCGGGCGCCGCCCGGAAACAGGAGTGAGGGAAGATATGACACTCAGGGAAACTTACTACAGCAACATCGCCGCCCTGCACGCCGCACCGAGGACGTTGGAGCGGGTCGCGGAGGCGCGTCTGCCGACCGCGGCGGGCGAGTTTCGTATCATCGGCTTCCGCTCCCTCGTCTCGCCGGAAGAGTTCGTCGCGCTCGTCAAGGGGGAGTTGCGCCCCGACCGGCCGAGCCCCGTCCGCATCCACTCACAGTGCATGACGGGCGAGGTCTTCGGCTCCCTGCGTTGTGACTGCGCGGGGCAGCTCGACGCCGCGCTCCGACGCATCGAGCGCGAAGGGCACGGGGCCATCGTCTACCAGCAGCAGGAGGGGCGCGGCATCGGCATCATCAACAAGATTCGCGCCTACGCACTACAGGACGAGGGCGCCGACACCGTCGAAGCCAACGAGCGGCTGGGACTGGGCGCAGACCTGCGGCAGTACGGGCAATGCGCGGAGGTACTGCTCGACATCGGCCTGCGCCGGGTGCGCGTGATGTCCAACAACCCGTCGAAGGTGCGCGCCCTTGAGCAGGCGGGGCTCGACGTGGTGGAGCGCATGGCATTAGAGGTGCCGCCGACGTGCGCGGCTTCGCGCTACCTCAGGACGAAGAAGGAGCGGATGGGGCACCTGCTGGAACTTGTGTGAGAGGTGGTGCCGGGGGTGCCGGCCGCCTGCGTGGGGAGTTGGCGAAGAATCTGGTGACTGTGGACGCAAGGGGAATAGAGGGGGGAGCGGAGTGAAATTCTTTTTAGACTCGGCGAATCTGGACGAAATACGTGAGGCCGCCGAACTCGGGCTCATTGAAGGGGTGACTACCAACCCGTCGCTCATCTCCAAAGAGGGCGGCGTGGATTTCAACCGGCACATCGCCGCCATCTGCGAGCTCGTCGAGGGGGATGTCTCGGCCGAGGTGACCAGCCTCGACGTGGAGGGCATGCTGCGCGAAGGGCGCGAGTACGCGCGCATCGCCCCGAACGTCATCATCAAGTGCCCGCTCACGCGCGACGGCCTGAAGGCGACTCGGCAGTTAACCTCCGAAGGAATCCGGGTCAACGTCACGCTCTGCTTCTCCGCCGCCCAGGCCATCCTGGCGGCGAAGGCGGGGGCGGCATACGTCAGCCCGTTCGTGGGCCGCCTAGACGACATCGGTCAGAACGGCCTCGCGGTGCTCACCGACATCGTGGAAATCTACCGCAACTACGAATGGGGGGCGCAAGTGCTGGCTTCCAGCCTCCGCCACCCCATCCACGTCGTCGAGGCCGCGCGCATGGGCGCGGACGTCGCCACGATGCCCTTAAAGGTGTTGAACCAGCTCTTCCAGCACCCGCTCACGGACAAGGGGCTGGAGCAATTCCTGAGCGACTGGCGCAAAGGCGGGAGGGGGTGACCGCGTCGGCGGCGGGCAACGCCCTATGACGCGTAACGTGATCTATGTCGTCACGACGGGTCGAGGCGGGCGCCGCAACGGACGCCCCGTGTAGCTTCCACATCGCGGTCGTACGCGATGACAAGTGTTAACACCCGCGGCCGTCGTCAGGTGTTGACACGCCACCCGAATCCCCGACCCCGGCACGAGACTAGACGCCTACTGCCGGGGTGGAGCCGACGGCCTCCGTCTAGATCGTGACCCCCATTCAGATCAACGCGACAGACGGCCCCCACCGCCTGCCAATTACACACCGGAGGTGGAGAAACGTGAACAGACAAGAGACGCAGGAAGACGAGACGGCCCGGGGGATCACCCGCCGCAAGGTAATAACGGCCGGCGGGGCGGCACTGGTCGGGGCCACTCTGCTGGGGCCGCTCTCGGGGACGACGCTCGGACAGGCGGCGGGCGGCCGGGACATGCGGAGCCGCGGGATCACGTCGAAGGAGGGCGGCACGAAACCGACCTTCCTGCCGGAGGCGGGCTCGACCGATCCCGTGGCCCACTCGCTCGCCGAGAATTTGTTCTGGAACGAGCAGATGATGGAGCACGCCGAGTTCTTCGTCATGCTGATGCCCGGGCCGGAGCTGGCCGGCCCGCGCGGGCAGGCCGAGCGGTTCCAGCAGACCTTCGCCGGCCAGTTGGAGCGGGCGCGCTCCGCGAGTCTCGACCGCGGCAACTATGCCGCCCTCAACCGCTCGACCGTCGAACTCGTCAAGCCCTACTCCGACTTCAAGCGCAAGATGCGCGAGGAGCAGGCCGCGGGACGCCTGCAAAGTCTCGTGTGGCCGAGCTTCTTCGAGCACACGGCGCGCGAGGCCGAGCGCTTCGCGAAACGGCTCGAACAGTTCTCGCGCGGCGACACGGCGACCGACATAAAGGAGGCCGCGGAGTTCTGGACCATCATCATGGGCGAGCACGCCGACTTCATCGCACACCTTCTTGACCCCGAGGAGAGCGCGCTCATCCAGAAGGCGATGCAGACGAGCGACGCCTTCCGCCGGATGCACAAGAGCGTGCCCGCTTCGAAGGGGCCGGTCGAGCAGGCCGTTGACGACATCATCGACTTCAAGACCGCGGCCGAGAAGGGCATCCAGACCGGGAAGATCAAGAGCATCATCCACCCCGCGCTGGCCGACCACGTGCGGCGCGAGGCGCTGAAGGCCGCCGACGAGCTGAGGCGCGCCGCGTAATCATCTACGAAGCTCTTTCGGGAATGGGGCCGGCGCCGGCGGTGACGCGCCTCACTCCCGGAAGAGCACTTCGTACCGGCGCGGAAGAATATGGAAGTCATGGGCTGGGCGGGGACGGCGCTGGTCGTCGTCGCGTACTATCCGCAAATACATCACCTGTACGTCGAAAGGTGCGCGTGGGGCGTCAGCCAGACGACCTGGCTCATCTGGCTCGCCGCCAGCGCGCTGCTTCTGACCTACTGCGTACTCCGCGGGGAGGCCATGCTGTCCGTCGTGCAGGCCGTAAACATCGCGGCCATCGTGACCACCCTCCTACTCGTGCGCAGGAGCAACCGTCTCTGCCCGCACCACATGAGCCACGCCCGCCTTGATGACATCGGGAGATTTGAATGATCGTCGGGCCGCAGGACTAGGCCGCCGAAGCGGAAGAGACTGACCTTATAGCGGGGTTCACGCGGACGCGCCCCCCGCTTGAGGTCGCACCCGTATGAACGCCGCGGTAGCAGGATGAGAA
>DAIRFV010000153.1:0-13413 GCA_036794905.1 Pyrinomonadaceae bacterium
CGGCAGCTTGAAGAGCAGGGGACGCAGCAGCGAGCGATAGAGCATCAAGAGGACGCTGTCTCAGGGGAGTGCGCAAAAGAGCGAGTCGAGCGTAACAGAGCCGCGGAAAGGGTGTCAAAAGAAGGGTGTTGGGTGTTGGGTTCTAGGTGCTGGGGGCCTACTATTGCCAACACCCAGAACCCAACACCCAACACCCTGCTCACATCTCCCTGACTCGCCGTTCGAGGTCGGCGGTGATGGCGGCGGGGTCTGCGTCGCTCGTGTAGGTGACGGGCTCGCCGAGGCGGATGGTGACGCGTCGGGGGGAGGTGAAGCCGCGGCGGCCGGAGAGTTTGAGCTCGATGAGGCCGTCGATGCGGACGGGCACGACGGGGATGCCCAACTGCGAGGCGAGGACGCCGATGCCCGGGCGGAAGGGGTTCAGGCCGAGGCTTTCGGCGCGTAGGCCCTCGGGGAAGACGAGCAGGTTGTAGCCGCGGTCTACGGACTCGCCCGCGTAGCCGAAGCTGCGGCGGAAGCCGCTCGCCTTGGGGAGCGAGAAGGTGTTGAAGATGACCACGACGAGGAAATACTGAACGCGCCAGCGCAGCCGCTTCAGGAAGGGAACGCCGGCCGGGGCCCGGCGCCACCAACGGAGCCGCTCGCCCTCCTGCGCGATGGCGAGGCGGCGGCGGAAGCGGCCGGGCAGCGCCGACATGATGAGCGCGTGGTCGAAATAGGTGACGTGGTTCGAGACGAAGAGCGCCGGGCCGTCGAGTCCGCGCAGCCGCTCGCGCCCCACGACGCGCGCCCAGCAGAGGACGGACGTGATGGGGAGCACGACCGCGTAGTAGATGGCGACGCGCAGCCAGCGGACGGGCGCGGCCTGAGCCCACGCGGGATAAGGGTACTGCGCCGCCTCCTCCGCGCGCGCGCCGCCCGCGCTGACGATGCGCTCCACGTCGCCGACGGTCGTCGCGGCGGTGAAGCTGGCCTCGTCAATCTCGATCTGGTAGCGGTCTTCGAGCGCGCTCAGCAACTCGACGCGGCCGAGCGAGTCGAGCTTCAGGTCGGTCGAAAGGCTCGACGAGGAATCGAGCGCGGCCGGCGTCTCGCCCCCCGCGCGCGGCGCCAGCGCGGCGATGAGCGACGCGGGCGAGGGACTGAGGGCTGAGGACTGAGGACCGAGCACTGAGGTTTTGACAGCGGCACTCCCAACGTGCGCCCCGTTCGCGCCGCCGTTCCCGCCGTTCCGCTTCGGCGCGAGTCGTTCGAGGATGTCGCGCTTGCGAACCTTCTGCGTCGGCGTGCGCGGGAAGTCCGCCTCGGGCCAGACGTGCCAGCGGCGCACGTGCTGGTGGCGCGCGAGCGTCTGGTTGGCGCGCTCGATTGCCGCCGAGGGGTCGGCGCCCGCGTCGTGCATGATGAGCAACGCGACCGGCTCGGGGCCGCGCGGCCCTTCGACGCCGACGACGGCGCTCAGACGGATTTCGGGCTGGCGGTCGAGCGCGGCCTCGATGTCTTCGGGGTAGACGTTCAGACCCGCGGCCGTGACGATCACGTCCTTCTTGCGGCCGCGGAAGTAGATGTTGCCCGACGCGTCCACCGAGCCCAGGTCGCCCGTGCGCAGCCAGCCGCCGTCCGTGACGGGCTCGCGCGCGGCGTCGAGACCGTTCGGGCCGCGCCAGTAGCCGGGCGAGACGTTCGCGCCGCGCACCAGAATCTCGCCCGTCTCGTCGAGCTTCACCTCCTGCCCGCGCAGAGTCTTCCCGATGGAGCCGCGCCCGGTCTTGAAGGGGTGGTTGACCGTCACGAGCGACGCGGTCTCCGTCATCCCGTAACCCTGCACGACCGCGTACCCGAGCCGCCGCCAGAACGTCTCGGTCTCGGCGCCCAGCGTCGCGCCGCCCGTCACGAACGCCCAGAGTCTCCAGCCGAAATACCTGTGGATGCGCCGCGCCGTCCACAGGCGCTTGAGCGGGTGCGCGCCCTCCGTGCTCTCGACGCGGCGCCGCAGGTCTGCGAGCAGTCCGCGCGACTCCTCCCGGCGCTCGACGTGCTCGCGCAGAGAGTCGAGCAGGCGCGGGACGGTGACGACGACGTTGACCTTGCGGGTCTTGACGGTGTTGACGATCTCGGAGGGGTTGAGCGCGTCGGCGAAGATGACTTCGCCGCCCGTGAGTTGCGGGACGAGGATGCCCATGAACTGCCCGAAGACGTGGCTGAGCGGCAGCAGGCAGAGGAACCGCAGCGGGTGCACGAGCCGCACCCACTTCAAGTACTTCTGCATCGCCTCTTCGAGCGGCGTGAGGTTCGCCAGCAGGTTCCGGTGGGTCAGGCAGACGCCGCGCGGCTCGGCCGTCGTCCCCGAAGTGTAGATGATCTCCACGAGGTCGTCCGCGGAGATGTCATCCGCTCTGTAAGGCTCGCGCGGACGACCGGCAACGACACCCTCAAGCTCTTCGAGCGCGAGCGCCGCCGGCCCGAGCGAAACGGCCTGCCGCATGGTCTCCGCGCTGTAGAGCACGAGCCGCGCGCGCGTCTGCGCCTGCACCCGCGCGACGAAATCCGGCGCGCTCTCCACGTCGAGCGGCACCACGACCGCCCCGCGCAAAGCACACCCGAAGAAGGCCGCCACCCACTCCGGCCCGTTCGCCGCCCACAGCAGCACCCGCTCGCCTTTGTCAATACCCCGCGCCTCCAACTCGCGCGCGAACCCGCAAGCCGTCTCCGCCACGCGCCGGTACGACCAGCGCACCAGACGCAAACCGCGCCGGTGCGCGAACGCCGTCTCACGCCCGCGCCTCACATAATCTTCGAGATAGCTATTAATCGTCGAACGCATAAACCCCTTGCCCCGGCGCGCCCCGCGCCTGATGGATGATGCGCGGGCACACGTATAAATTTTCCGCCCCGCGCGACCCATTGTCTAGGCCGCGAGGCGTTGCGAAGAGACGCTGTGTGACACTTTCTCATCTGCCCGGCTGGGAAACCTTCCAAGTGGGGAGGGCTCTGTGGTAGTATCCGCGCCGATGGAATTCGTCGAAAAAGCGCGCATCATGGACGGCATGCGCATCAACCGTGCGCTGGCCCGGCTCGCGTCCGAGATCGTGGAGGAGAACCACGGGGCGGGGCACCTGTATCTCATCGGCATCCAGCGCCGCGGCGTGCCGCTGGCGCACAGATTGGCCGACAAGGTCGCCGACATCGAGGGCGAGCGCCCGCCCGTCGGCGTCCTCGACATCACGCTCTACCGCGACGACCTCTCGACCGTCGGCGCCAACCCCATCGTCAACCGCACAGACCTGCCGATTGACGTGGACGGGCGCAACGTCCTGCTCATCGACGACGTGCTCTACACCGGGCGCACCATCCGCGCCGCGCTCGACCAGTTGATCGACTTCGGCCGGCCGCGCCGCGTGCAGCTCGCCGTCCTCGTCGATAGGGGTAAGGAGCACCGGGAGCTGCCCATCCAGGCCGACTTCGTCGGGAAGTTCGTGCCGACGAAGAAGAGCGAGATCATCAAGGTGATGCTCGACGAGTTCGACGGCGAGGAGGCGGTCGTCATCGTCGAACGACCGGCGGGTCAGGAGGAGGAGAGTTAAGAGAGGCGGCCGCGACTGGCCGCCTTTTTCGTTTCAGGGCCGAGGGATACATCGGGTACACATGACGAGCGCCGTGCTGAAGCAGAGAAACTTGCTCGGGATTCGCGGGATGAGCGCCGGGGAGATCACGCACATCCTCGACACGGCCGAGACGTTCCGCGAAATCTCCGAGCGCGAGATCAAGAAGGTGCCGACCCTGCGCGGCCGCACCGTCATCAACCTCTTCTTCGAAGCCTCGACGCGCACGCGCACCTCCTTCGAGATCGCCGGCAAGCGCCTCTCGGCCGACGTCATCAACATCAGCTCTTCGTCCTCTTCGGTCACGAAGGGCGAGACGCTGCTCGACACGGCGCGGAACCTTGAGGCGATGGGGCCCGACCTCATCGTCATCCGCCACCCCTCGGCCGGCGCCCCGCACCAGCTCGCACGCGTCTGCCGCGCGGCGGTCGTCAACGCGGGCGACGGCGCGCACGAGCACCCGACGCAGGCGCTCCTCGACGCGCTCACCATCCGACACCGGAAGGGAAGTGTTGAGGGCCTGCGCGTCGCCATCCTCGGCGACATCCTCCACTCGCGCGTCGCGCGCTCGAACGCGCACCTGCTGACGACGCTCGGCGCCGAGGTCACGGTCGCGGGGCCGGGGACGCTCGCGCCGCCCGAGTTCGCCGCGCTCGCCGACGGGAAGGGGGTGAGCGTCGCGCGCCGGGTCGAAGAGGCCGTCGAGGGCGCCGACGTGGTGATGGTTCTGCGCATCCAGCGCGAGCGGCAGGACAGCGCGTTCCTCCCCAGCCTGCGCGAGTACGCGGTGCACTACGGGCTCAACCTGAAGCGGCTCTCCCTGGCGAAGCCCGACGCCATCGTCATGCACCCGGGCCCGATGAACCGCGGCATCGAGATCGCGTCGGACGTGGCCGACGGCTCGCGCTCGCTCATCCTCGACCAGGTGTCCAACGGGCTCGCCGTGCGCATGGCCGTGCTCTACCTGCTCGGCGGCGGCGCGGGCGCGACGACCTCTAACCCGAACCCCGCGGCGCAGACCAGACCCGAGGCCGAGCCCCTACAGCCCGAACCGCTCAGCACCGCCGCGACAGCCGCGCACGCGGACGGCCCCAAGCAAAACTGATGAGACTGCTTATCGCCAACGGCTACGTCGTAGACCCGACGCAGGGCATCAACGGCGGCCGCGACCTTCTGATCGAAGACGGGCGCGTGGCCGCACTGCTCCGCGGCGGCGAGGCCGCGCCCGAAGGCGTCGAGGTCTTCGACGCGACGGGGCTCGTCGTCGCGCCCGGCTTCATAGACCTCCACACGCACCTGCGCGAGCCCGGGCAGGAGTACAAGGAGACCATCGCGTCGGGCGCGGCCGCGGCCGTCGCGGGCGGCTTCACCTCCGTCTGCGCGATGCCCAACACGGACCCCGTCAACGACAACCCCGCCGTGACGAGCTTCATCGTCGAGCAGGCCGCCGCGGCCGCCCTCGCCAACGTCTTCCCCGTCGGCGCCATCACGAAGGGCTCGCGCGGTGAGGAGCTGGCCGAGATGGGCGAGATGAAGCGCGCCGGGATCGTCGCCGTCACGGACGACGGCCACCCGGTTCCTTCGCCGGGCTTGATGCGCCGCGCGATGGAGTACGCGCGCGGGTTCGACCTCACCGTGATGGATCACTGCGACGACAAGACGCTCGCGGCCGGCGGCGTGATGCACGAGGGCGAGTGGTCTCTGCGGCTCGGCCTGAAGGGCCGGCCCGCGCTCGCCGAAGAGGCGGACGCGATGCGCGACTGCGCGCTGGCCGAGTTGACCGGCGCGCGCGTACACCTCGCCCACGTCTCGACGCGCGGCGCCATCGAGGCCGTCCGCCGCGCGAAGGGGCGTGGCGTCGAGGTCTCCTGCGAAGTCACGCCGCACCACTTCGCGCTCACCGACGCGGCCTGCGAAGGCTTCGACACCGACACGAAGATGAACCCGCCGCTGCGGAGCCGCGAGCACCTTGACGCCCTTCTCGAAGCCATCGCCGACGGAACCGTGGACGCCATCGCGACCGACCACGCGCCGCACCACCTGGACGAGAAGGAACTGGAATTCGACCGCGCGGCCTTCGGCATCACGGGACTTGAGACGGCCGTCGGCCTCGCCTTCGAACGCCTCGTCCACGGCGGGCTCATCACGCTCGAACGCCTCGTCGAACTCTTCTCGGTGAACCCCGCGCGCGTCTTCCGCCTCGAAGGCCGCGGCACGCTCCGCCCCGGCGCGCACGGCGACGTGACCGTCATCGACCCAGACCTCCGCTGGACGTTCGACGCCGCGCGCTCGAAATCCAGGAGCCGCAACACGCCCTTCGACGGCTGGACGTTCCACGGCGCGGCCATCGCCACGGTCGTCGGCGGTCGTCTGGTCTACGTGCGTGAGGGCAGGGAAGCGGCCGCGGCGGGCTGAGCAGAAAGAATAAGACCGCCGGGCGATGAACCGACTGGTCACGGCGGGAGTCCGTACCGTCACATTCCGCTACCCTCCCGCTCCGTCGCCGCGTTAAAAAGTCTACGCAGTCTCAATCCTCGCGCGAGGCACCAACTAATGTCGCACACCCCCGGTTTCAATTTCTTCGAGAGGCATCGAGAGAAGGGCGCCTTCTTCGTCAGGCTGGTCGTCGGGTTTATCCTCGTCTACGGGACGCAGGACAACGTGTTCAGCAACGAGCGCATGCTTGAGTTCCGCGACTTCCTGGCGGCGAGGGGCGTGCCGCTGCCGCTCCTCGCGGCGCACATCTCGGCGTACGCGCAGTTCGTGTGCGGCATCCTTTACATACTCGGCCTCTTCGTCCGGCCGGCGGCGCTGGTGATGGTGATTAACTTCGTCGCGGCGCTCGTCATCGCCCACCTCGACACGCCGCTCGACGCCGCGCGGCTCGCGCTCTGCATGCTCTTCTCTTCGCTCTTCCTGCTCTTCAACGGCGCCGGGGCGCTGTCGCTCGACAACTACATCACAAGAAGAAGTTGACGGCCGCAAGCGGAGCGCTGACGGTAAAAAAAAAGAAGAGGCCCGCTGCGCTCTCCCCTTCGCAGCGGACCTCTCCTTGTGCGGTCGCTCACTTACGTACTGACAGGGGCGACCGAACCCTTGGATTACCTTTCAGAAGACTCTTCGAATATCGGTGGGGGAGCCCGCCCGCGCTCTCCCCTTCGCTTGCGGGCTCCCTCCGACCCGGCCGCCCCGAGAGGCGGCCGATCTTGTTAGAACTTAGCGTGCTCTGTACTCGGGCAAAGACACCCCGCGGTTGAGGATGACGCCGAACTCGGTGCCCGACTTCACCTCGGCATCCTGCTCGCGCTCGTAGACCCTCGCGCCCGTGCCGGCGCCGCCGCCGAGGATGGCGCCGATGGCCGCGCCCTTGCCGCCGCCCGCGATGGCGCCGATGATGGCGCCCGTCGCCGCGCCGCCGCCGATGAAGACCGCGTCGCGCTTGCGGTTACCCCGGCCCGAGACGGTGCTCTCGTTGTCGGCGTTCACGTCGTCGGCTTGCAGGCTCGACAGGGAACCGTTGATGGTGTGGCGCACGCCGCCGGGCAACTCCACCTGGTTAAAGCTGACGGTGATCTGGCCGGGGCTGCGACGCTGCGCGCGCTTCACGGAGCTGACGCGGCCCCAGATCTTGCTGCCCACGGGGATCACGTCCACGCCGCTCCCGCCGCCGTAGACCGGCTCGGTCACCGTCGTCGAGAAGCGGTCGCCGACGCGCGCCGAACGCGAGTTCAGCTCGGTGTCCATGCGGACGCGGATGACCGTGTCGGCCGGCACCGTGAAGTAACGGAGCGGGGGCGTCGTCGCGCGCGCCGTCGTCCGGCGGACGGTGCGCCGCGGCGTGCGGCGGCGCTGCGCCGAGGCGTCGGGAACAAAGGCGCCGAGCATCAGTGCGAAAAGGGCTGCGAGAACAGTCGCCCTCCGGGCGAAACTCTTGCCGTGTGTCATCTTCTTCAATCCTTCCTCAATCGGCGTGCCGTCTTGCGACTCAGGCCGCGTGCGGGCCGCCGCCTATACATTAAGCAACGTGTGTGCCACAAGATGTGCGAGGCGACTTTCTGTTTACGCCTCAGTATTTAGCGGATTTCACGACGAAAAGCCAGCGCCCCCGTAGGGCAGCTTTAAACACCCGCCGAGCTAAAGGCGGTGCGGCCTGCACTAAATCGTATGGCGGGCGGAGAAAGCAAAAAGCGCGGGGTGCTTCAACTCGCCGCGGCAGTTTTCAGCAGGCGCGCGGGCAGTTGAAAACGGGCGGATTTCGTGTAAGCTGGCGGCAAGCAAAATTCTCTCGCAGGAGCTTTATAAGGACGGCGGCCACACGCCGCCGGAGCCATTTCAGGCCGAACAACATTTCACCCGTTCCCAATTTCAGACGACAAAGAGGAGTCGAGTTATGAGCACAGCACCGACACAGGAGGCGACGGCGAGCCTGCCGCGCATCAACGACACGGCGCCGGACTTCGAGGCCAAGTCAACGCAAGGGCCCCTGAAGCTCTCCGACTACAAGGGCAAGTGGGTCGTTCTCTTCTCGCACCCGGCGGACTTCACGCCCGTCTGCACGACCGAGTTCGTCGAGTTCGCGCGCCGCTCCGAAGAGTTCAAGGAGCGCGGCGCGCAGCTCGTCGGCCTCTCCGTGGATTCCGTCCCGGCGCACATCGCCTGGATCAGGAACATCGAGGGGCACTTCGGCGTCAAGATCGATTTCCCCGTCATCGCCGACCTCGACACGAGGGTCGCGCAATCTTACGGGCTCATCCACCCGGGCGCGTCCGAGACGGCGACCGTCCGCGCCGTCTTCATCATCGACCCGCAGCAGAAGGTGCGCGCGCTCATCTACTACCCGATGAGCCTGGGTCGCAACATCGACGAAGTCCTGCGCGCGCTCGACGGCTTGCAGACGGCCGACCAGAACGCGTGCGCCACCCCGGCCAACTGGCAGAAGGGCGACAAGGTCGTCGTGCCTCCGCCGCAGACCATCGAGGACGCGTCGAAGCGCATGGAGCCCGAGTTCCAGTCGAAGAACGAAGTCACCGACTGGTACCTGTCCAAGCGCGAGCTGGGGCAGTGAAGGGCTGCCTGAGTTTGCCGGGACGCGGGGGCAAATTTGAGGAAGCAACCGACCGGTCTACTTGAGAACGTCGGCGGGACGCCGCTCGTCAAGCTCCCGCGCCTCGCGCGGGGGCTGCCGCGCGGCGTCGAGGTCTACGCGAAGGCCGAGCACCTGAACCCGGGCGGCTCGGTCAAAGACCGCGCGGCGCTCTCGATGATTCTCGACGGCGAGGCTACGGGGCGGCTCACGCCCGAAAAAATCCTCCTCGACGCGACGAGCGGGAACACCGGCATCGCCTACGCGCTGATCGGCGCGGCGCGCGGCTACCGCGTGCGCCTGTGCCTGCCGGGCAACGCGAACGTCAAGCGCACGCTCCGGATTTACGGCGCGGAGCTGATCGAGACCGACCCGCGCGAGGGGACGGACGCCCCGCAGCGGCTCGCGCAGCGCATGGTCGCGGAGGAGCCGGGGAAGTACTTCCACCCGAACCAGTACGACAACCCCGCGAACTGGCGGGCGCACTACGAGGGCACCGCGCCGGAAATCTGGGAGCAGACCGCGGGCCGCGTCACGCACTTCCTCGCGGGCGTCGGCACGTCGGGCACCTTCACGGGGACGGTGCGGCGTTTGAAGGAGCTGAACCCGAACCTGAAGGCGGTGCTGATGCAGCCCGACTCGCCGCTGCACGGGCTCGAAGGGATGCGCCACGTCGAGACATCAATCGTCCCCGGCATCTTCGACGCGCGGCTCGCCGACGAGCGGGTCGAGGTCTCGACCGAGGAGTCGCAGGAGATGTCGCGGCGGCTCGCGCGTGAAGAAGGGCTCTTCGTCGGCGTCAGCTCGGGCGCGAACGTGGCGGCGGCGCTGCGGTACGCGCGCGGACTGACGGAAGGCTCGGTCGTCGTCACTGTTCTTTGCGACGGCGGCGGGCGCTATCTGAATGAAGAGTTCTGGGGGGAGGGCGTGTGATTAAGCTCGGTGCGGCCCTGCGCGCGGAGTTGGAGCAGCACGCGGAGCGCGAGTACCCGCGCGAGTGCTGCGGGCTGCTCGTGGGCCGTATCGTGGACGAAGGCCGCACGCGTATAATCCACGCGACGCACCCCGTGCGGAACGTCTTCGCCGACGAGGGCGAACATTACCACCGGATGGCCATCGAGCCGCTCGAATACGCGCGCGCCGAGCGTCGCTACGCGGCCGAGGGGCTGGGCGTGGTGGGCAACTACCACTCGCACCCCGACCACCCGGCCGTGCCCTCGCAGTACGACCTCGAACACCTCGCGCCGTGGCCGACGATGTCATACGTCGTCGTCTCCGTCCGGGAAGGGCAGGCGGTTGACCTCCGCTCCTGGGAGCTTCTGCCCGACCGCTCGCGGTTCGAGGAAGAAGAGGTCTTGAAGGAGGTGGAGCCTTGAGAGGAACAGCGGCAACGGCGCTGCGGCATACGTTATTACCGGTCGCGCTCGCGTGCCTCTGCGTGGCGGCGTCCCCGGTTCGGGAAGCGTGGGCGCAGGGGCAGGAGCCCGCGGCCGATTCGGGCAACCCGCTGGCCGGCACGAGGCGGAAGGTTGACGAGTACGGAAAGATCGGCCACTGCGACGAGACCGCGCGCCTCGACAACTTCGCCATCGAGCTACAGAACGAGCCCGCCTCGAAGGGGTACCTGCTGGTCTACGTCGGCCGGAACGACATGCCGTCGTGGACGCCCGCCATCCTCCAACGCGCCGCCGGCTACCTCGTCAACGCGCGCGGCCTCGACACCGAGCGCGTCAAGGTCATCAACGGGGGCTACCGCGAGTCGCGCGCGATTGAGCTGTGGGTCGTCCCCGAAAACTTCCCGCCGCCCGAGCCGTCGGACACCGTCGAGTTCAAGCTCGACCGGACGAAGGCTTACCAGTGGGACGAGGACCATGTAAACGTCGAGTTCGACCCCGACGATACGGAAGAGGCGGAGGCTGAAGACGAGGAGGAGGCTGTCGCGGAAGAGGCCGCGGGCGAGGCCGTCGCCGCCGACGCGACCGCGGAGCCCGAAGCCGCGGGGGCGGCCGGTGTGGCGCCCGAGGCCGAGAGCGCCGAGGAGGCACAGTGGAGGAAGGATAAAGAGAAGTATGAGATCGTCTCGGTCGCGCGCGGCGTGATCGAGAACGAGCCCGAGGACGAAGCCCCCGCGACAGCGGAGGCGGAGGGCGCCGACGGCGCGCCCGCCGTGGCGACGGAGGGGACGGCGGACGAGGACGCGCCCGCGGAGCCGGAAGTCCCGCCCACGGTCGGCGAAATCAAAATCAGCCTGTGGTGGAACGTCGAGCCGCTGGCCGAGGAGCTTAAGTCCGCGCCGGACTCGCGCGTCTGTCTGGTCTATTACTGGGGGGTGGCGAGCGCGACGCGGGAGCGGGTGAAGGCGTTGGTCGAGCAGGCGGTCGCCAAAACGGAGGCGCAACTCGGCATCAAGCGCGAACGCATCATCGCCATCGACGGCGGACGCAGCTCAGACCCCGGCGTGGAGCTTTGGGTCGTCCCGCCCGGCGCGGAACTGCCGAAGCCCAAGCCCGAGCGGGAAAGGAACTTCGGGTTTTATTCAATGCCCGGCGAAGATTAAGGCGCGCGGGCACGCGCCATTCACGGTTCGATAGTAGAAGGAGTAGTTCAAATGGCGGTCACAGTTTTCATCCCGACGGCGCTCCGGCAGTTCGCCGCGGGCCACGCCGAAGTCTCGGTCGAGGCGGGCACGGTCGGCGAGGCGCTCGACAAGGTGACGGGCGAGCACGCGGAGCTGCGCCGGCACCTCTACGGCGAGCAGAACGCGCTGCGGAATTTCGTCAACGTCTACGTCAACGACGAGGACATACGCCACGCGCAGCGGCTCGACACGCCGGTCAAAGACGGCGACACCGTCTCCATCATCCCGGCCATCGCGGGCGGCGCGGCGACCGAGACGGAGGTCGGCGCGGCGGAGCTGCCCGCGCTCTCGAACGACGAGATCGCGCGCTACAGCCGTCACCTCATCATGCCCGAGGTCGGCGTGGAAGGTCAGCGTAAGCTGAAGGCGGCGCGCGTTTTGATGATCGGGACGGGCGGACTGGGCGCGCCGACGGGGATGTACCTCGCGGCGGCCGGCGTCGGCACGCTCGGCGTGGTGGACTTCGACGTGGTGGACGCGTCGAACTTGCAGCGGCAGATCGTGCACGGGACGAAGGACGTGGGACGCCCGAAGATCGAGTCGGCGCGCGACCGCCTGAACGACATCAACCCGCACGTGAAGATCGAGGCGTACGAGACGCGCCTGACGAGCGAGAACGCTCTGGAGCTGTTCCGCGAGTACGACATGGTCGTGGACGGCACCGACAACTTCCCGACGCGCTACCTCGTCAACGACGCGTGCGTGCTGACGGGCAAGCCGAACGTCTACGGCTCGATCTTCCGCTTCGAGGGGCAGGCGAGCGTCTTCTGGGCGGCGCGCGGCGCGTGCTACCGCTGCCTCTACCCGGAGCCGCCGCCGCCGGGGCTCGTCCCCAGTTGCGCCGAGGGCGGCGTGCTCGGCGTCCTGCCCGGCATCATCGGCGCCATCCAGGCCAACGAGGCCATCAAGCTCATCCTCGGGGGCGGCGAGCCGCTCATCAACCGCCTGCTCCTCTTCGACGCGTGGAAGCTGCGCTTCCGCGAGCTGAAGCTGAGGAAAGACCCGGCGTGCCCCGTGTGCGGCGAGAACGCGACGGTGAAGGAGCTGATTGACTACGAGCAGTTCTGCGGGCTGAGCCCTCAGCCCGCGCAAGGACAGACCACCACGGAGACGGAGGGAAGGATGGAAGAGATCACGGCGACCGACCTGAAAGACCGCCTCGACCGCGGCGACGACCTGCAAATCATCGACGTGCGCGAGCCCAACGAGTACGACATCGCACGCATCCCCGGCGCGAAGCTCATCCCGCTCGGAGAGGTCACGGGGCGCGCGGGCGAGATCGACGAGGGGCGCGAGACGGTCGTCCACTGCAAGGGCGGCGTGCGCAGCGCCCGGGCCATCGAGGCGCTCACGCGCTCGGGCTTCAAGGGCAAGCTCGTCAACCTCAAGGGCGGCATCACCGCCTGGTCGAACGACGTAGACCCGAGCGTCCCGAAGTACTGAGGATGAAGAGAGGGTGTCGGGGAAGGGTGTTGGGTGTTGGGTGCCGGGTGCTGGGTTAAAAACAATTCGTCTTAACCCAACACCCGGCACCTAACACCCAACACCCTTTCTGTTACGACTTGCCGCCGCCGGCGGCGCCGCGGCCCTGCTCGCTGCCGAGGTGCGCCGCGAGCAACTGCTTGGCGCGGTCGCCGCGGCGCTGGTACTCTTCCTTGGCCTCGCGGAAGAACTGCGCCAGCTCCTGGTTGCCCTCCTGCTCGGCGTCGGCGATGTAGAGCGCCGTCGTCTCCGCCCCCTGGAGCGCGTGGTAGATGACGCTCACGAGGTCGTACGTGATGTCACGCGTCCCGGTGTCGCCCTGGCTGTTGTCACTTTTTTGTGCAGACATACTTCACCCCTTAAAATTAGAAAAGTCGAACCGGGGGACTTGCGGGGAACTTAACTTCGACGATTGTAGAAACGTAATCAGGTGAGGTCAAGGAGGCGACCGCGTTGAGAATCAAAGGCGTCCGACCCGAGGAGGCCGACGACTACGCCCGCCGCATCTTCAAGGCGCAGGCCGAGAAGTGGGGGGCGCCGCTCATCAACCACCTCGTCCACGCGCGGCGGCCGACCATCTTCCGCGGCGTGCGCGCGATGTGGCAGGG
>DAIRFV010000154.1:0-13246 GCA_036794905.1 Pyrinomonadaceae bacterium
GCGTGCGAGTCGAAGCCGGCCGAGATGATGACGAGGTCGGGCTTGAACTTCGCGCCGATCTCTTCGAGCGCCGTCTCGAACGCGCGCCGGTGCTCGGCGGCGGGCGTGCGCGCGCGCAGGGGCAGGTTCAGGGTGTAGCCGCGCCCGCGCCCCACGCCCGTCTCGGCGCGCGTGCCCGTGCCCGGATACCAGGGGTACTGGTGCGCGGAGAAGAAGAAGACCGAAGGGTCGTCGTAGAAGATGCCCTGCGTGCCGTTGCCGTGGTGCACGTCCCAGTCGATGACGGCCACGCGTTCGACCTCTTTGTAATGACGCTGCGCGTAGCGCGCCGCCACGGCCACGGTGTTGAAGAGGCAGAAGCCCATCGCGCGATCCGAGGTGGCGTGGTGGCCGGGCGGGCGCACGGGCAGGAAGGCGTTCTGCGCCTCGCCCTTCAAGACCATGTCCACGGCGCGGCACGCGCCCCCCGACGCGCGCAGCGCCGCGTCGAGCGAACGCATCGAGACGGCCGTGTCGGCGTCGAGGTAGCCGAGGCCCTCGCTGACGGCGCGCTCGACGTGCTTGAAGTGCTGCGGCGTGTGCGCGGCCTGCACGTCGCCGCGCGGCGCGGGCGCGGCCTCGACCTCCGACAGGCGCGGCCAAAGCTCGGCGTCGCCGCGCAGCGCCTGCATCACGACCGCGTAGCGCTCCGGGCTCTCGGGGTGTCCCGGGCCCGTGTCGTGCTGCTCGAAGACGGGGTGATGTATGATGGCCGTCGTCATGCGGCCGATTATGTGCGAGGGTCAGGGCGAGGTCAAACAGGAGGTAAAGAAGTAGACAGGAGACAGGAGACAGTAGTCAGTAGCGCTCCGCGAGGCGTTAGTTGGCGATGAGAGCCGCACGGTTCGGGCGACGAAGGTTCTTCTACTGAATGCTGACTACTGTCTCCTGTCTACTCTTCTATTCGCCACTGTTCGCTGTTAATACGCCGCGAACCGATTTGACGGGCCACCGCGGACGCGGCCTAAGTCGTCATTCCCCTTAAGGCTTCGCGTTTCTTGACGTTAGGCGGGGGACGCCGCCGTGGGCCACAGGCGGAATGGTGTTTGCTGAAGGCAACGGCGTGATGCGTCTCTCCCGTCTTTATTCGATTTGATTCGAGCCAGCGGAAGGAGTGTGAGCATGCGGAAGGTTTCGGTCAGTCTTCTCAGCCTCTTGTTTCTGGTGACGACTTTGGCGCTCGACACGCAGGCGCAGACGAGGAAGCGTTCGCGGTTCGGGCGCAAGGCGCGGACGGCGGCCATCATCGCGGGCGGCGCGGCCGTCGGCGGGCTCGTCGGCGGCAAGAAGGGCGCGGCCATCGGCGCGGGCGGCGCGGGCACTTACGCCTTCAACCGCAAGGCGGCGCGGCGCCACTTCAAGCCGCGGACGCGCACCATCGGCGCGACCGCGAGCGGCACGGCGCTCGGCGCGGGCGTGGGCGGCGCGGTCGGCGGCAGGCGCGCGGCCACGGCGGGCGCCATCGTCGGCGGCACGGGCGGCTATCTCTACCGGCGCTCGAAGCCCCGCGTCCGCCGCCGCTACTGAGGGCGGCCGGGCGTTCGAGACTGTGTGGGGAGCGCGAGGCCCACGTGCCTCGCGCTCCCCTTTGTCGGGCGCCCGGCGCGCGCCCGGTGCTTTGCAACAAACTAACCCTCGCGCAAGGTTCGCATAACTCCAAAAGCCAAGGAGCCGGAGCTTCATGTCTTACGACGAAGAACAGCAAAAGCGGAGCCGGGTCGTGATCGAGACGCCGACGGCGCGGCGCGAGGTGGTCGAGCAGCAGACCGTCCGCTACCCGCCGGAGCGGCGCGGGTATTCGACGGGAGTCGTCGCCACGGTGGCGCTCCTCGCCATCGCGGCCACGGCCCTCATCTTTCTCTTTCTGACCAACTCGCGCGACGACTCGACCGAGGTCAACATCAACGCGCGCACCACGGCCGCGGCGCAGCCGACGCCCTTCGCGCAGCCGCCCGTGGTGGTGCAGACGCCGATGACGCAGCCGACGCCCATCATCATCCAGCAGGTGCCGCAGACGGTGCCCGCGCCGGTCATCATCCAGGCGCCGCCCACGACCGACCCGGCGACGACCGCGCCGCCGCCGGCCACCACCACGGCGCCGCCGGCCGCCCCCGCCGCGAGCGACGACTCGACGCTGCAAACGAAGATCGACAAGTCGTTCGCAGACGACGCGGCGGTCTCCGCGGCGGCCGTCAACGCGACCGTCGTCAACGGCCGCGTCCTGCTCTCCGGCACGGTCAACTCCGACGCCGTCAAGCAGCGCGCCGAGCGCCTCGCCTACGCCGTCAAGGGCGTCCTCGGCGTGGACAACAAGATCATCGTCACGGCCGGCACTCCTTGAAGAAGGGTGTTGGGTGCTGGGTTTTAGGTGTTGGGTAAGAAAGAGACTGTCTTCACCCAACACCTAAAACCCAGCACCCAACACCCAGCACCCAACACCCTTCTTTTACCCTCCTCAATATCCTTCCGTGTGTTGGCGCAGCCACTCGTCTATTTCGGCGTCGGTCGGGTCGCGGTTCAGGTCATCGCGGAGGCGGCGTGCGGCGACCTCGCGCTCGTCGCGCGCGGCGTCCGCGAGCGTGTCGCCGCCCGTTGTTTCGTCGGCTTCCCGACCCTCGGTCGTGCGGCCCTGCGGTTCTGACTCGGACGAGTCACCCACTGCTGTTTCTCCTCCTCGCGTCGTTTTGGTTCGGGGCCGATGGTAGGCCCGAACCCGCCGGGGTTGCAAGCTCGGCCGTGCCGGCGAAGCGGTAGCGCAGCAGCTCGCGCGCGCGCGCAGAGGCGAAGGCGACCGCCGCGAGGCAGCAGACGCCGCCGAGCACGACCGAGAAGGGCGCGCCCGCCGCCGCCGCGACCAGGCCCGCCTCCAGCTCGCCGAGCTGCGGCCCGCCCATGAAGAAGATCATGTTCACCGAGGTCATGCGCCCGCGCAGGCGGTCGGGCGTGATGAGCTGGCGGATGGTCTGCCGTATGACCGTGCTCACGGTGTCGGCCGCGCCGGCGAGCGCGAGCATGAGGAGCGAGAGCCAGTACGAGCGCGAGAGGCCGAAGGCGACGGTCGCCGCGCCGTAGACGGCCACCGAGACGAGCACGGCGAGCCCCGGCCGCGGCCACTCCGAGCCGCGGCGCGTGAGCAGGAGACCCGTGAGGACGGCGCCGAAGGCGGAGGCCGCCGCGAGCATCCCGTAGCCGTGCTCGCCCACTTGCAGCACGTCGCGCGCGAAGATGGGCAGCAGCGCCGTCGCCGACGCGAAGAACGTCGCCACGAAGTCCAAAGACATCGTCTGCACCATGATCGGCGTCCGCCAGACGAACCTCAGGCCCTCCTTCAGAGACTCTAGCCCGACGCGCGCCAGCTCCTCGGCCTTCCCCCTCCCCGGCGCGCGCATCAGCAGCACGGCCGCGATGACGGCGAGGAACGAGACGGCGTTGAAGGCGTAGACCACCGCCGGCCCGTAGCGCGCCAGCACCACGCCGCCGATCACCGGCCCCCCGACCAGCGCGATCTGGAAGGAGACGAAGCCGAGGCTCACCGCGTTCGGGAAGTCGCGCGCGGGGACGAGCGCGGGGAGCAGCGCCTGCCGCGCCGGGTTGTCGAACGCGGTGGCGGCCGAGGAGAGCGCCGTCAGCGCGTAGACGGGCCAAATCTGCGTGAGCCCCGCGGCGGTGACGGCGGCGAGGACGGCCGCAGACACGAGCATGACGGTCTGCGTGACGATGATGAGGCGCTTGCGGTCAACGGCGTCGGCGACGACCCCGCCGACGAGCGAGCAGAGCACGATGGGCAGCACGCGCACCAGCCCGACGAGGCCGAGCGCGGCGGCCGCCCGCGCCTCGCCGTAGGGTCGCATGAGGTCGTAGACGTGCCAGTTGATGGTCACGAGCTGCATCTGCGAGCCCGTGATGGAGAAGAACTGTCCCACCCACAGCAGGCGGAAATCCCTGTGGCGCAGCGCCGCGAAGGACGAGCGCCGCCCCGCCTCGGGCGCGCCGCCGCCGCTCGCGGGAGTCGTGTGGTCGGGTTTGCCCAAGCGAAAGAAGCCCCTCGAATGAAGATGAAAATGAGTCCGACGACAGAGTACCAGAGCCCCTTGGCGAAGTGTGACCACCGCGCCGAGGGCGACCGGGTCAGAACCGCCCGCGGTAGCGGGCGGGTCAGGCTTACGTGTCAGAGCATCTTTGAGTCGGACGCACCCACCCGCTACCGCGGGCGGTTCTGGCCGTTATTTTCGGCCTCCCCGGGGGTCGCGGCCGCTGCAACGGGGGAGGCGCCTGACTCATCTAAGTTGGTGAATGATAACAGTCATAACAAGGGGTGAGGTGAAGATGAAAGCATTGTTGAATAGAGTCGTCGCGCTCGTCGCGGCGTTGGTGGTCGCGGCGGCGTCGGCCGCGGCGGCGGCGGCCCCGGCCGGCCAGATGAGCGAGCGCGTGGCCTTCGAGCAGTTGGCGAAGAAGGTGCGGAAGGAGCTGGTGACGCTGCCGTGGTACGGCGTCTTCGACAACCTCGCGTACGAGATCGACGGCTCGACCGTGACGCTCTCGGGACAGGTCGTCCAGCCCTCGACGCGCAAGGACGCCGAGCGGCGCGTGCGCAAGCTCAAGGGCGTCGAGCGCGTGGTCAACAACATCGAGGTGCTGCCGCTCTCGCGGTTCGACGACACGATTCGCGCGAACACGTACCGCGCCATCATGGGTTGGAACAGCCCGCTCTTCCGCTACGGGCGCGGGGTGAACCCTTCGATCCACATCGTCGTCAGCGGCGGGCACGTGACTTTGGAAGGCGTCGTCTCGAACGAGGGCGACCGGCGGCTGGCCTACCTGCTGGCCAACTCCGTCCCGGGCGTCTTCTCGGTGACGAACAACCTCCGCGCCGAGAGCACGCGCGCGCGGTAACACTCTTCGGAGTAGATGAGAAGTGCGGGCGGCCGACGAACGGCCGCCCGCACTTTTTTTGACGCGATAATCTGAACGGTGTAGGTGGAACGCCGCGGCGACGGCGCGGCTACGGGACGAAGGTGGCGGTGACGATGTCCGACCACTCGCCCGTGGCCTGGTCGCGCAGGATGTAGCGGGCGCGGTACTGCCTCACCTCGGGCTTGCCCGCCTCCGCGGGCGGGCGGTCGTCCAGGTAGGGGCTGTAGCTGTCAACCCCGAGCGACTGCCATTCGGAATCGCCCGCGCGGCGGCTCTCGACGAACACGCCGTCGAACTTCTCCTTGGTGAAATCGATATACACCGCCGCCGGCCCGTTCGCGTGGGCCTTCAGCGTGGGCTTAGGCGCCGAGTGGGGGGCGGAGGGGCTCCCCTCCGGGGTCGTGATGCCGAGGCTGAGGCCGATGACCTCGTTGTAGGCCGGCGCGAGTTGGATGCGCTGCACGAGGTTGCGCAGGCGCGGGACGATGCCCGGCGGGACGGCCGTCGGCGCCGGCCCCGTCGAGGGCGGCGGCGGCAGGCTCGCGCCCGGCCTGCCCAGCGGCCCCGTCAACACGATGTGCTTGTAGGAGGTGCGCGCCTGTAGCGCGGACTTGTAGGTGGGCAGGAGGTCGCCGAGCAGGTAGTTGAGCATCGCGGCGTCGGCCTTGACGGAGTTGACTTCCGCCTCCGTGAAGCCGAGTGACGCGGCGTGCGCTTCAAATGAGGTCGAGAAGTTGGTGAGCCAGAGCGCCAACTCGGTGTCCGTGCGCGGGATTGCCATATGCGGCTCCTTTCGTGTGGGAAGGGTTGTGAGTGTGGGCGGCAGCGAGTGGCGTCGCCCCTGAGAGTGCGCCCGCGGGTTCGGCGCGCCCCGGCGGGGCGGCCGTGCGGACGTGAGGGCGGCCTCCCGGAGTGCGCCGGGATTCTACACACGACGGCGGTTCCCTGACAACGCTTTTCTCGCACCCGCCGCGCCGCCCCGGCCGCCCGCCGACCCCGAACGGCGACCCGCCGCGCCGCCGCAGAACGGTTCCGCACGGCCGCAGAACCGTTCTGCGGCCGTGCGGAACCGTTCTGCGGCGGCCGTGCGACTCTGCGCGGCTGCGGCGCCCTCCAGCGCGCCCGCGGAACGGTTTTGCGGGTCTGCAAAACCGTTCTGCACGCCCGCAAAACTCCTCTGCACGCCGCAAAACGCTGCTGCGACGCCGCAAAACGCTGCTGCGACGCCGCAGCGCCCCGCCGCACGGCCGCGGCGGACTCCCGCCGCCCCGCGGCGCCCTCCCGCCGCGGCTCCGAGCCCGAATTTCCTACGGTCCCGGGACGAGGAACACGTCCCACGCCCAGCGCCCCGCCTTCACGCCGCGCGCGTCGTCCACCTTCGCACGGTAGCGGAACTCGTTGCCGTGCGCGTCCGCCCGCTTCGACTCCTTGTAGTCGAGGTGGATGCGCGCCACGTCCAGAGATGGGAGCGTGTACAACTCCGCGGGCTGCGAGAGGCCGTCGTGATTGCTATCCCGCCAGAGGCGTAAGGAGGTGAAGACGGCGTCGCGCGCGTCGATGCGGCCGTCGGCGTTGGAGTCGAAGACGGCGCGCGCGCGGAAGCCGTTCCTGCCGGGGCCGAGCGGCTGCGGCGTGTAGTTGCCGAACAGCTCGCGCCCGCCGCCTATCGAACCGTCGCCGTCGCGGTCGAGCGCGAGCCACGCGTCGTCGGCGACAGCCGACTTATACGCCCGGCCGCCGCGGGCGTCAAAGCCACCCGTTGCCGCGAGGCGGAGCGCAGCGCGAAGGGGCGCGGGCATCCATCTGCCCGCGCCCCTTCAGTAAAGCCGCGCGCCGCGCTACTCGACGACGACGCGGTCGCTCTGGCCGCGGCCGAAGGTCTCGGGGGCGTACATCTCTTCGGCCTTGGCGGGCGGGACGACGAAGGCGCCGGGCGTCGTCGCGCGCGCGGTGTAGGTGTAGGTGTAGACGCCCTCCCACATCAGGGAGGTGAACGCCTCGGCGCGTTCGTCGCGCAGGTTCTGGTGCTCGAACCAACTGCGCCGCCACCACCAGAAGCCCTGCGGCTCCGGCTCACTCTGCGCCTCGGGTATCGTCCCCGTGACGGCGAGCGCCGGGTTGAGCGCTTCGAGCCCCGCGGGCAGCGGGTCAACGAGCGCGACGTGGTAGCGGCGCGTGGGCGCGACCACGGTCAGCTTCACGCGCACGGTCGCACCCGACTTGATGCGCCACGTCCCGTCCGCGTCGCGCCGCACGTCCCCCGCGTCGCCCGTCGGCTCGTAGACGCGCTCGACGGCGAAGCCGTAGTCGGCCGCCGCGAGCTTCAGGTTCGTCGGCGCGTAGCTCATCCCGACGCGGTAGTAGAGGCGCCCCGCGCCCTCCTTCTGGAGGACGAGCCGCTGCTCGCCGCTCCCCTTCTCCGCGAGGTAGCGCATCGGCACGTCGAACTGCTGCCGGTCGGTCGAGCGCCCGCGGAACTGCTGCTCGCCCGCGTAGGCTTCGCCGAGCCACGCGCGCGCGACGAAGTCGGGCGTGGCCTTCTCGTACGTGCGGAAGTAGCGGTCGAGCGCCAAGAGCACGAAGGCGTTCTCCTGCGTGTTCCCCCAGCGCCCCTGCTTGCGGTGCGCGAGCAGGCCGCGCGCGACCTTGGCGACGAGGTCGCTCTCGGGCTGGTCGCCGATGAGCGCTTCGAGGATGACGCCGTCGGCGCGGCGTTCGGAGCGCAGCAGCAGGTAGTCGTCGTCCGCGTAAGAGGTCGTGAAGTGCGCCGTGCCCGCCGTCTCCTCCGCGCGGTTGTTCAGCAGCGTCCGGATGGCCGCGACCTCCGTCCCCGAAGCCCTGTCCCCCGACAGCACGCTCAGCAGCCAGCCCACCGCTTCGAGCTGTAACTTCTCAAGCCCCTGCTCATTGATGAGCCGGCGCGCGCGCGCCGCGTCGCGGTCGCCCATGAGCGCGCGCGTGTAGAGCGCGTAGGCGACGAGCGAGTTGCGCGCCTGCTGGCCGTAACGCTTCGGGATGTGCGACTCGATGCCGCGCAGGTAGGACTTCGACTTGTCGAGCATGGGCTGCGGCACGTCGTAGCCCTTCGACTTGGCGCGCGCGAGCGCGTGCCCGACGTGGATGCTGACGTAGGGCCAGGACTCGTCGCCGCGCCGCCAGAAGGCGAAGCCGCCGTCGTCGTTCTGCAACCCCTGAAGCCGCTTGAGGTCGCGCGCGACCGCCGAGTTCATCTCCTCGGGCGAGGGCAGCCCCTTGGCCTCGAAGGCCGTCAGCACGTCGCGCAGCGCGGCCACGGCGAGCACGCGCGAGGACAACTGCTCGGAGCACTCGAAGGGGTACGCGACGAGGTAGAGCACCGCGTCGGTGAGCGCCTGGAGCTGCGTCGAAGAGGTCTGGACTTCGAGCCCGCCGAACTGCCTGAAGACATCCGAAGGCGCCTTGACCGGCTGGACGACGGCGCCGCTCTGGTCGAGCTCGCCGTAGGTGGCGAACGCCTCGGTCGTGGCCGGCGTCCAGACGGGCAGCTCGAACTGCGAGGCGTCGGCGTGACGACCCGAGACCGCGCCGACCTGGAAGTGTGCCGTGCCGGCCGCGGAGGCCGCCACGGGGAAGCGCACCTCGACGCGGTCGTTCGCGGGCACGTTGACGCGTCGGCCGCGGCCGTCGGTCAGCTCCGCGTTGGCCGCGCGCACGGCCACGTCCACCTCGGCGGCCGCGTCCGTCTGGTTCTGGAGGACGACGGGCAGCTCGAAGCGGTCGCCGAAGTTGAGGAAGCGCGGCGCCGAGGGGCGCACCATCAAGGGCTGTCGCGCCGTGATGGACGACTCGCCGGAGCCGAACTGTTTGCCGCCCGCGACCGAGACGGCCGTCACGCGGTAGCGCGTCAGGTTGTCGGGCACCTTCACCTTGACCTCGGCGCGGCCCTGCGCGTCGGTCGGCACCGACGGCGCGAAGACGGCGAGCGCGTTGAAGTTCTCGCGCATCCGGATCGCCTGCTGCTCCGACTGTGCGGCGCCGTCCAAGACGTAGCCGAAGCTCGTACCGCGCGCCTCCCGCTTGGCCCTGACCAGCCCCGGCGCGGGCGGCGGCGGCGCCTCCGCCGCGTCGGCGGCGGTGACGGAGACCGACTCCTCGGCCTGTGCGTTCGCGCGGCCTCCGCCGCCCGCGCCGCCCACGTTTGCCCCGATTTGCAACTGGCCGGGGTCGGCAAGCTGCACGTCCTTGCGCAGGTGGTAGTCGGCCACGTCCGCGCCGCGCTGCGCGTAGAAGGTGGCGAGCGGGTCTTCGAGCCTGTAGCCCGTGAGCGACAAGACCGACTCGTCCACGACGACGACCGCCAGCTCGCTGCCCTCGACGGGGCGGCCCGCCGCGTCTTTGACCTCGACCGTGACGGTCGTCTCGCCGCCGGGCTCCAGAGCCTTGTCGCGCGGCGTCGCCGTCACCAGCAGCTTGCGCGCGAGCGGCGGCACCGAGAGGTTGAGCGTGCCCGAGGCGAAGGCGGGCCGCTTCGGCAACTTCTCGTCCGGCTCGCCCTTGTCGTCGGCGCGCGCGGCCGCCCCGACCAGATCGACCTGCACGTGGACGTTCGGCGTGAAGCCCTCCTCCACGGGCACGCGCAGCGTGTGCGAAGGCCCGTCCATCGAGAAGCGCTCGGTGCGGACGAGCCCCGAGCGCCGGAGCGTCAGGATGCCTTCGGCCGGGGTGAACGGCGACTGCACGAGTATCTCGGCCACTTCGCCCGGGCGGTACTCCTGGCGGTCCGGAATCAGCTCGACCCGCTCCTGCGACACGTCGCGCCGCGGCGGCGTCTTCCCGCCCGCGACCCACAGCGTCAGCTCGCTCTCGTTCGGCCGCTCGCGGTCGTCGTAGACGCGCGCCGTCACGCGGTACGTGCCGCCGGCCTTCGGGCGGAAGGTGCAGCGCACCGCGTCGGCGGCCGACCTGACCGTGCACTCCTCTGCGTCCTTCGACTCTCCCTGCTGCCACTGCCCCTTCGCGTATTTCCATTCGAGCAGCGCGGCGCGCATGCGCACCTCGCGCCCGGCGACGAGGCGGCCGTCGAGGTCGGAGACGATGGTGTGGACGACGAGCGGCTGCCCCTGCTGCACGAAGAGGCGTTCGCTGCGCAGGCCCACGTAGAGGTCTGAGGGGTGGACGAGCAGCGTCGTGTTGGAAGTCCACGCCTGACGGTTCACGTCCGTGACGGTCGCCTCCGCCCGGACGGACGACGGCTGCGGCGGGTTCACCGAGTCGAAATCAATCCTCAGGTTGTGCTTGCCCGCGGCGTCAGTCCGGCCCTTGAAGGTCTGCACGTTGTCGCGCGCGCCCGCCTGCGCGCGGAAGCTGTTGTAGTTCTCCCACCACGGCGTCCAGCGGCCGAAGGTGTAGTCGCCGCGGTTGGGCGGCGTGTAGGTGGTCTGCGTGGCGGACACGCGCCAGTTGACCTCGGAGTCGGGCAGGCCGCCCCCGGCGTAGTAGCTCGCCTGCACGGTCGCCTGCGCGTGGCCGCCGACGAAGTGCGGGCCCTCGCCCGCGCGCGCGCTCACCTCGAACTCGGGGCGGCGGAACTCCTGCACCTGTAGCTGGTGGTAGTGCTCGCGCCCCCCGGGCACGGACGACACGCCGCCGCCCGCCTGAAGCAGGAGCGACGCGTGGCCGAGGTTCATCGTCGGCGGCAGTTTGAACTTCGTGTCGAAGCCGCCGAGCGCGTTGATGCGCAGCGTGCCCTTCAGCACCTCGTTGTTGCGCGAGTCGCGCAGCGTGTAGCCGACCGCGTCGGCCCCGCCCGCGAGCGGGCCCACGTCGCCCGCCTTGCCCGAGCCCACGCGCCGCAGCCAGCCCTTAAGGCTGACCTCCTCGCCGGGCCGGTACATCTTCCGGTCGTCGAAGACGAACCAGCGCAGCAAGTCCTCGGACGGGCGCCGCACCCACCCGGTCGTCTGGTTCCACCAGTCGCCGTACTCGGGCAGGAAGGCCGTCTCGTCGCCGCGCCGCGCGACGAGTATCCCCATCGCGTCGTCGGCCCCACGGGCGAGCCCCAGGCGCACGACTCCGTCGCGGCCCGTCGTCGCGCGGAGACCGCCCGGCGTGAGCGTCAGCTCGACGCCTTCGAGCGGCCGGCCGTCGGCGAGCGAGGTGGCCCAGCCGATCAGTTCCTCGCGGTCGGAGAAGGCGTCGAGCCCGATGGTCGTCATCTGCACCCACGTCCGCAGCGCGTCGCTCCCGCGGCGGCGGTTCTGCGGCTCGGCGCGCACCGCCGGCTCGACGACGACGAACACGTTGCCGCGGCCGCCCTTCAGCGCGGCCGCGAGGTCGAGCCGCGTCTCGGTCATCTCGTCCGCCGGCCCCTTCACCGGCACCAACTTCTCGGAGACGAGCCTTCCGGGCGGCGGCGGCAGCTTCTGCTGCTTCGGGTCGTAGTAGCCCCCGACCCCGCGCATGTGCGCGACGTAGGCGGCGTAGTCTTCGGGCGCGACCGCGTAGAGGCTCACCTTGAGCGACGGCTGGTTGACGCTGAAGACCGAGAGGTGCGGCCCGCCCGCCGGGTCGAGCACGACGAAGTTGCCGCCCGTCGAGAAGAGTCCCGGCGGCGCCGGGCCTACGTCGAAGTTGAGGACGGCCGGCTGACCCAGGGTCTGCCCGAACTCGTCGCGCACGGCCGGGCTGAGCGTCACCTTGTAGTTCGTGCGCCCGCGCTTCTGACCCTGTAGGTAGAGGATGTTGCCGTAGGCGCTGATGGCGAGGCCGGGTATCTCGGGCTCGACCTTCACCTGCGCCGGGTCGAAGGCTTCGCGGTCGAGGTTGTTGCTGAAGGTGACGTACCACTGGTCGTAAGGCGTGCAGCGCTTCTGATAGCCGCAGCGGTGATCGGTCACGCGCAGCGGGCCGTAGGTGCGGAACGTGAAGCTCTGCGGCGCGGTCGTCCGGCGCGGCCCTTCGGCCGAGGGCGTGCCCGCGCCGACGACGACCGAGACGGCCGTATCCGGCGGCATCAAGCCCTCCGCGCGCAGCGCGACCCAACGCCCCCTGGTCGCGGACGCGACGAGGCGCTTCACGTTCTCGTCAGCGGCAATCTCATCCGCCGTCGCCGTCCTGACCCGCAGCGGCGCGCCCGCCTGCAACTTCAAAGCGCCCAGCACGGCCCCGGGCTCGACCGACTGGTCGAACTCGACGAAAACCACCGTGTCGCGGCGCGCCGAGACATTCTCCGGGTACTTCCGCACGAGCTTCGGCGCGGGCGTCGCGAACTTCCAGGTCGCGGGCGCTACACCAGCGCGGCCGGGCACCGCGACGGTGTACTCGGTCGCCATCGGCAGGCGCCCGCCGTCGGGGTCGAAGATGAGCGTCTTCGTCCCCAGCCAGCGCCAGCGCCCCGCCGTCTGCGGGCTCACCTGCGCGGGGACGCTCTGCGCCGCCTCGTCCTGCGAGGTGACGGCGACCAGGGGGCGCGAGAAGGTCAGAGAGACCTGCGGCGCCAGAGGCACTTCGCCCTCCGGCGAGCGGCGCAAGACCTTCGCGTCGCCGGACGCGTCCGCGTCCGGCGCTTCGCGCGGCTCCGGCGCGGGGAACGGCTTCAGCACGGTCGCGCCCGCGCGCGGCGCCGGCAGAGACCTCTCGCGCAGCGCGAACTCCTGCGCGCCCGACTCACCCGCCTTGAACGCCGGCAGGCGCGCGAGCACGCGCTCGGCCTCCGCCTCCGACAGCTTCGCCGCCTGCGCGGCGGGCGGCCGCGGCGCGGAACTCTCGGCCGCCGCGGCCCCCTCGCTCAGGCGGAAGCGCAGGCCCTTTCTCTCGGCCGCCCCGCCGCCCCCCTGCGCGGGCTCGGAGGCGCCGGCGTTCGTCTCGCTCATAACGTTCTCGTTCGCCCGCGCGGCGAGCGGGGCGAAGGGGCTGAATACGAGCTGGAAGAGGAGAATGAGTGCGGGGGTATTTTTCAGGCGCATCTTTTAAGTCTCGCGGCTCCCTCTGGAATTTAAATGCCTCCGGGGCGGGAAGAGAGACTTGCCCCCCGGAGGAACGTCGGCCTTCGACTCTTCTTGCGGGTCGCGTGCGTGCGGAGCGGGGATGATTCGGGCCACATCTTGTCTCGGACGAACATATCATTTGACACTGACTCCCGCAAAAAGTTTGTCCCGCCGCGGCGACTAAAAGAGAGGGCGCCGTCTCCTCCTCGGACACGGCGCCCTCTTCAGGCTCGGCTTCCAACCGGCGACGCCTCAGCGCCGCCGCGGGATGGCTACTTACACTTCGAGTAGCCGCAGTCGCGGCAGAAGTCGCAGCCGGAGGCGTG
>DAIRFV010000430.1:0-3595 GCA_036794905.1 Pyrinomonadaceae bacterium
TCGGCGACGCGGCGGCGCAGCGGCTCCGGCAACCCCGACAGGTCTACGAGCGGCACGGCGGCGCCCGGCGGCGGCGGCGAGAGCGTGAGGCCGCTCTGCGCGGCCACGGCCGGCGCCTGCGCGACGACCTGCGTCGGCAGCCCGTCAGAGCCCGGGCGGAAGGTCGCGCGCAAAGGCTCGTGCCGGCGCTCGACTTCGAGCAGCGCGTCGGAGAGCGCGGAGGTGGAGAGCGGCCCCGAAAGCTCGACCGCCTCGTACATGTTGTAGAAGGCGCTGCCGGGCTGTAGACGGTCGAGGAAGTACATGCGCTCCTGCGCGTAGGAGAGCGGGAGCGCGCCGTCGCGCGGCAGGGGCTTGATGGGCGTCGAGGATTGCGCGCCCTCGGGCAGCTCGCCGCGCAGCCACTTCTTGAGCAACGTCTGCGCGAGCGCCTGCTTGGTCGGCGAGAGTTCGGCGTCCTCGACGGGAAGGTTCTCGACTGTCTCCACTGGCTTCTCCCCCTTGGGCGGGCTCTATTGGAACTGTTGCAGCAGCACCTGTGCCTCTGCCTCGGGCAGGTCTTTAATCCTGTCCATGATCTTGCGCATGATGACGCCCTCGACGACCCGCGCCAGCTCGGCGACGGTCGGCGCCTCGAACACCTCTCGCAACGAAAGCTCGATCTGGAACGACTCGCGCAGGCGCGAGAGGAGTTGAAGCGAGAGCAGCGAGTGGCCGCCCAGCTCGAAGAAGTTGTCGTGGACGCCGACCTGCTCGATGCCGAGCAGCCGCTCCCACAAGTCCGCGAGGCGCTGCTCCACCTCGTTCGTCGGCGCGGCGTAGGCCGTGCGCAGGGCGGGGCGCGGGTGGCGCGGCGCGGGCAGGTCGGTCTGCACCACCTGCTCAAGTAGTTCGGCCTGCGTGAATGACTCGGCCCTCTCCAGCAGCGCGTGCAGGTCTCTCGTGACGACGACGACCTGCGGCGGGACATCGGCCGAGAGGAGGCGCGCGAACGCCTCGACTCCCTCCTCCGACGAGATGCCGTCGGCCAGCCGTCCGAGCGCGGACGGTGCGGCCTCGGCCTGTGCCGCGACGGGACGCGCGCTCAGGCCGCCGGCCACGGCCGCGGGCCTACGTTCCTGCGAAGACTCGCCGGCCGGCGCCGGCAGGCCCTCGACGCGCTTGAGGATGAAGTCTTCGATACTGACGCGCTCGGTGCCCTGCTCGTCGAGCAGCGCGATGTCGAACGCGAGGGTCTCGCGCCCCGCGCGCGCGTCGCCCTTGCGTCGGATGTAGCTGTAGAGCCTCTGCGGCAGGGGGCCGCTCAGCCTCACGCGCTGGTACGAGAAGGGGAGGTAGAAGCCGTCGCCGGACTTCCTCGCCGCCACGCCCGTCGCCACGTCGAGCAGCGCCGGGTGCAGCCCGAACTCTTCGAGGTCGGCGGCAAACTCCTCGGGCAGTTCGAGCCGGCCCAGCAGCTCGTCGGCGCCGACCTGCACCTGCTTCAGACTCTGCCAGCGCGGGCCGAAGGCGAAGCGCGCGCCCCGGCCGTTCGCGCCGTTCGACTCGCCGAGGTCTATCTGCTGCGCGCCGCAGCGCCCGATCAGCTCCTCAATCGCGTAACGCTTCGGCGCCGCCGCCGCGGCCGCGACGAGCTGGCCGCGCGCGTGCTCCTGCCACGCGTCCGCCGCGCCGTTCGACTTTGAAGACCTGCCGAGGACGCGGAAGCCGACCGCGTCGCCTTCACGCTCTAAGACGGTGTGAACCTCTTTCTCCTCGCCGTCGCCGACGACGAGCGGCGTCAGGAAGAGGACGTTGCGCAACTCGGTCGGCGCGCGGCCGGCGAACTGTTCGCCCGCCGCGCGCGCCATCTCAAGGAAGGCCGTGCCGGGCACGACCGCACGCCCCTCGAACCGGTGCTCGTCCAGGACCCAATGGCGCGCGCCGCGGAAGCGCGTCACGTAGACGGCGCGCGCCGCCGACGTGTTTGTTTCGATCAACCGCCCGTCGAAGAGCGGGTGCCCGAACGCTTCGACCGGCGGCGCCGCCGCCGCGGGCTGCTGCGCGGCGTCCGCTTCGACGGCCATGCCGCCCTCGCGCCACGCGTCCCAGTCGATCGAGACGGCGAAGAGGCCGCGCCCGTGCGCCGAGGCGTGCGCGTACGCGTCCATGAAGGCGTTGGCCGCGGCGTAGTCCACCTGCCCGAGCGGCGCGGTGACTGCGAGCGCCGACGAGCAGCAGACGAAGAAGTCGGGCGGCACGTCCTTCAACAGCGCGCCGAGCACCAGCGCCCCCGAGACCTTCGGGGCCAGCACTTCGGCCGCCGCCTCGGCCGTCTTCAACTGAATCAACCCGCCGCCCGGCACGCCCGCCGCGTGGATGACGCCGTCGAGCCGCCCGAAGCGTTCGGCCGCCCGCGCCAACACGCCGCGCATCGCTGCGGGGTCGGAGACATCCGCGCCGCAGGTCAGGACTTCGGCGCCCGAAGCCTCAAGCTCACGCACCTTCTCAATCTTCTCGCTGACGCCGTCCGCGGCGGCGCCCGTTTGCGTCAGGCGCTCCCACTCGTCCCTCCCGGGCAAAGCCGTGCGGCCGACCAGCACGAGCCGCGCGCGCACCGTCCGCGCCAGGTAGCCGGCCAGCGTCAGGCCGATGCTTCCGAGGCCGCCCGTGATGAGGTAGATGCCACGCTCGCGCAGGCGCGCGGGGCGCGACGCACGCGCGGCGAGCGGCAGAGGCTCGAAGGTCTGCGTCCAGCGGTGACGCCCGCGGTACGCGACCGACTGCCCCGCGCCGCGCGCCACGGCCTCGGCCGCGAGCCGCCCCACCAGCCACTCGCGCCCCGCGTCGGACGCCGGCAGTGTCACGTCAACGCTGCGGCAGTTGACGTGCGGGTACTCCTTCGGGATGACCCGGCACGGCCCCGACGCGGTCGCCTTCTCCGGGTAGAGGAGGTCTCCGCCGAGCACGCCCTGCGCGTTGTTGGTGACGACCGTGAGGTCGAAGGGCTCCGGGCTCTCCACACCCTCGCGCCGTCTGCCGAGCGCCTGCGCCAGCCAGAGGAGGCTGTAGAAGCCTGACCTTTCGGCCTCGCGCGCGAGCCGCAGAGTCTCCTCGACGCTCGCGGCGTCGGCGCAGCCCGCGCCGCCCGTCACGCCCCACAGGTGGACGACCTTGCCGGCGCGCCTTCCCTGCCGTTCCAGCTCTTCGAGCAACTCCTCGTAGTCGGCCGGCGCGCCCGGGTCGAGCGCGTACTCCGAACGGCCCAGGCTCCGGTAGCGTTCCCCCTGCCGCACGCTGACGACATCACGGCCCTGCCCGCGCAGGCTGCCAACGAGAGAGGCGCCCAGGCCGCACGCGTCTTCGAACACGAGCCAGCACACGCCGCCGTCTTCCGCCGTCTCGGCCGCGGGGAGAGGTGCCGCGCTCTGCTTCCATACGGGCGCGTAGAACCAGTCGGCGATCTCCGTCAGACGCTTCAGCGAAGGCGTGCGCCCTATCCCGCCGCGCGCGCCGCCGACCTGCGGCTCGATCCAGTAGCGCTGGCGCTCGAAGGGGTAGGTCGGAAGCTCCACCCGCCGCCGGCGCTCGCCGCCGCCCAACGCCTCCCAGTCCA
>DAIRFV010000431.1:0-3587 GCA_036794905.1 Pyrinomonadaceae bacterium
TCCCAGTTGCCCATCCAGCTCGCGACGTTGAGGTTGGTCGAGCCGACGCGCGCCCACTTGCCGTCAACCACGGAGGTCTTCGCGTGGATCATCGGCCCGTTCCACTCGAAGACGCGCACGCCCGCCTCGAGGAGCGCGCGGTAGTTGGCGCGCGAGAGCGCCGAGACGACGGGGATGTCGCTCGCGCTCGGCACGAGCAGGCGCACGTCCACGCCGTCCTGCGCCGCCGCGCGCAGGGACTGCACGTACATCGTCGTGCCGACGAAGTAGGCGTCCGTCAGCCACAGGTACGAGCGCGCGCCCGCCGCGACGAGCTGTTCGAGGCGGTAGAGCCCGACCGAGTTCGGCTCGGTGGCGATGACGCGCACGGCCACCTCGCCGCCCGGCTCGATCTCCTCGCGCGAGAGCAGCTCCCCCGGCGGAATCTTCTCGCCGCACGCCGTCTCCCAGACGCTCGCGAAGGCCGCGTCCATGTCGGCCACCGCGGGCCCGCGTATCTCGACGCCGGTGTCGCGCCACGGCTCGATGCCCTTCTCGGGCCGCCCGACCCAGTCGCGCCCGACGCAGAGTCCCATGACGAAGCCCGTGTGCCCGTCCACCGAGATCATCTTGCGGTGGTCGCGGTTGAACCAGCCGAAGGGCTCGTCGAAGCGCGGCGGGTTGAAGCCCTTGACCTCGACGCCCGCGTCGCGGAGGCCCCGCCAGAAGCGGCGCGAGGTCTTGCCGACGGCGCCGAGCCAGTCGTAGACGACGCGCACCTTCACGCCCTCGCGCGCCTTGGCCGCGAGGGCCTCGGCGAACTGGCGCCCCACGTCGTCCTCGTGGATGATGAAGCTCTCGAAGTGAATCGTGCGGCGCGCGCCCTTGATGGCTTCGAGCCAGGCGGGGTAGTTCTGCTCGGCGTCCACGAGGAGCCGCACGCCGTTGCCGTGGACGAGCGGCGAGCCCGTCGCGCGCGCGTACGCCTTATCGACGACGCGGCGCACGGGCGGGAACTCGGCCGTGTCGATGGCCGTGTCGCGCCGCTCGCGCTCCTGCTGTTCGGGCTGGTACACCTCGGTCGTCATCAATCGTCCATCTTAGCGGCCACCTGTTTTGACAACTGTGTCCGCGAGCAAACAAATCTGTTGCGAGGTTCGGGAGAGGGCAACATAATAGCGCTTTTTCACCCGCCGCGCGCGCCGAGGAGTGTCGAAGTGAAGCGAACGAACACGGCAGAGCTTTTCCTACCGCTTCAGCGGGAGCTCGTCTCTCTGCTGCGCGGGCTCTCGGAGTCCGACTGGTCGCGCCCGACGGTGGCGCGCGGGTGGACTGTGAAGGACGTGGCCGCGCACCTCCTCGACACGGACCTGCGGCGCCTGTCCGCGCAGCGCGACGGGTACCAGCCTTCCGCCGCGAAGTTCGGGAGTTACGAAGAGATCGTCGCCTTCATCAACCGACTGAACGCCGCGTGGGTCGAGGTGGCAAGACGGTTCAGCCCGCGCGTGCTGACAGACCTGCTCGAATGGACGGGGCCGCAGGTGGCGGGGCTGTTCGCCTCGCTCGCGCCCGACGCAGAGGCGGCCATCCCCGTCTCGTGGGCCGGCGAGTCGCGCTCGGCCAACTGGATGGACGTGGGGCGCGAGTACACGGAGAAGTGGCACCACCAGGCGCAGATACGCGACGCGGTCGGCGCGCCCGCGCTCGACGCGCGCCGCTGGCTCGGCCCCGTCATCGAGCTTTCGATGTACGCGCTCCCGCACGCGCTCGGCGGCGTGGAGGCGAAGGCCGACACCGCGCTCTCCGTCCACGTCGAAGGCGAGGCCGGCGGCGTGTGGCACGTCGTGCGCGGCGGGCGGGGCTGGGAGCTGCGCGAGGGCGAGGCTTCCGACGCGGACGCGCGCGTGCGGCTCGGCGCGGACGCGGCCTGGCGGCTCTTCTTCAACGCGCTCGGGCGCGAAGAGGCCGCGGCACGCGTCGAAGCGTCGGGCGACGCGGGGCTGTGCGCGGCCTTCCTCGGCGCGCGGTCGGTGATGGTTTAGAGGTCTGCGGAGTTACACTTGGGCCGCGGGAGGGCGAAAGCAGTTGGACGCAAAGCAGAGGGTCGGGTTTAAGGCGGCCGAGTTCGTCGAGGACGGGATGCGCGTGGGGCTGGGCACGGGCTCGACCGCGCACTGGCTGGTCGAGCGCCTGGGCGAGCGCGTCCGCACGGAGGGCCTGCGCGTGCGCTGCGTGCCGACCTCGCGCCGGACGGAGGAGCAGGCGCGCGCGCTGGGGATTCCGCTCGTCACGCTGGGCGAGGCCGGCGAGCTCGACATCGCCATCGACGGCGCGGACGAGGTCGGGCCGGACCTCGCGCTCATCAAGGGCGGCGGCGGGGCGCTCCTGCGCGAGAAGCTCGTGGCCTCGGCCGCGCGCCGCTTCGTCGTCATCGCCGACCGTTCGAAGCAGGTCCGCGTGCTCGGCCGCTTCCCCCTGCCCGTCGAGGTGGTGCAGTTCGGTTGGGAGTTGACGGCGCGCTGGGTCGCCGTCGTGACCGGCGTCGAGCCCGCGCTGCGGAGGGACGCGAACGGCGAGCCCTTCGTCACGGACAACGGCAACTACATCCTCGACTGCCGCTGCGTTGAGATTGCCGACCCGGCGCGGACGGAGCGCGAGCTGAAGTCGCTGACGGGCGTCGTCGAGAGCGGGCTCTTCGTGGGGCTGGCCGACTCGGCCGTCCTCGCCGACGAGGGGGGACTGGAGATTATTGAAGCCGCCCGTTGAACGGCTTCGACTCCGGCCCCTCGACCCCGTAACGCAAAGCGCACAAAGAATCCGCAAAGAGCGGAAAGAGTTCGGCTAGCATCCCGCGCGTGCAGACACCCCTGACACTCCTCCTGGCGTCCTCGTCGTGGGCGCGCTCGCTCATCAACTTCTTCCTGAAGCTCGGCGTGTTCGGCCCCTTCCTGCTCGAAACGTTCGACTCCTCCTTCTTCTACATGCCGCTGGCGAACGAGCTGCTGCTCTTCGCGCTCATCCACGGCCAGGGCGGCGAGTCGAGTTGGATGTGGGTCGTCTACGCCGTGTCGGGCGCGGCCGGGACGGTGGCGGGCGTGGCGCTCTTAGACCTCGTCATGCGGCGCGTGGGCGCGGGCGGCGTCGAGCGCCTGGTCGGGCCGCGGCGCTTCGGGAAGTTGAAGGGCAAGGTCGAGCGCAACACGGGCTGGGTCGTCTTCATCGCCTCGGCGCTGCCGCCGCCGTTCCCGTTCCGCTTCACGATGATGACGGCGTCGGCGCTCCAGTGCGACCGGGCGCGGATGTTCGCCGCGGTCTTCGCCGGCCGCACGCTCCGCTTCGCGGCGGAGGCGCTGCTCATCCTCTACCTCGGCCGCCGCTTCCTCGACTTCATGAACTCCGACGCCTTCAACTACATCGTCTACGCCCTCACCCTCGTCGCCGTCGCCGGCAGCGCCGTCACCGTCTACAGGATGTTCTGGTCTGGGCGCGGGAAGAAGGAATAGGTGTTGGGTGCTGGGTGTGAGGTGTTGGGTGTTGGGGAAGAACTGCTTTATCTACCCAGAACCCAACACCCCTTCTTTCACCCGACACCCGACACCCTCCCTAAT